>NZ_JAMBEP010000001.1:0-333997 GCF_023374055.1 Luteimonas galliterrae
CCGCCGGCAAGGTCAAGGACCGGCGCAGCTACGGCGTGTGGGGCGACGAGCGCGATCCGAATAACTGGTTGGCGTTCAAGGCCGCGCCCAAGGACGAGCTGAAGCTGCCCAACAGCGGCTACACCGGCACCCACGAACGCCGTCAGCGCGGCGCCACAGCGCCCGGCATCAGCGGCCTGATCGATATGCAGGCGCGCTATTACGACCCGGCCGCGATGCAGTTCCTGCAACCGGACAGCGTCGTTCCCGATCCGTCCAACCCGCTCAGCTGGAACCGGCGCACCTACGTCAACAACAGTCCGGTGGCGTTCTCCGATCCGACCGGGCATGCGCCGGCGAAGGATCCAGGCTTTGCCGAGAGCGGTGAGGAGAACGTCGAACGCCTGGCCGCGGAGCTGGACGAGGCGACGACGAGTGGAGGCACCTACCTCGCCAATGGCGGTGGGCTTGGTACTGGCGTCGTTGCCGGCGATCTCATGAGAGGTATGCGGGCGCACAAGCCTGGCGGTGCACAAAACGCCATGCGCGGAAAAACACTTAGTCAGAAATCGGTGAGCGAGATGACTGCAGAGGAGAAGTTCTACGTGCAGGCCTACCAGCGCGACAAAGCCAACTACGAACGCGCTGGCATGTCCGCGCCGTTCGCCAACGTGGAGGAATACATGCTGTGGCGGGCGATGTCGCGGGAGGCCCAAGCGATGGGTGTGAACAGTCAGATGATGGACGAAATGGCGACGAGCGCCGAGATTGCCGCTGACGCGGTCGGTTTCGGTGCCGCGAATCCAATGCCTAATGGTATTAGAGCATCGGGAGTCAGATCTTGGATATCGAGATTGCTCGGAAATGTACCGCCAGAAGTAACCGCTGCGGCCCGGCTCGTGGCGCAGCGGCGTGAGGAGCTAGCACGGGATTTAGTGCATGCGACCAAACAAAGGCAACTTTGGGTCGGTATCTCTGACGATAGAACGACTCGGGCTTTACGGCTATATGGAGAAGAGATCGGCAAGGTCGTAGATTTTGGTGGTCTGCGGCAAATTATCCTTCTAGACGCGAAGTTCGCCACCAGTGCGAATGCCAAAGCTGCTTGGGACGTGATATTGCGCGATATCGGTGGCAAGAAGCCCAGAACGAAACTGGTGTTCGAATTCGGAAGCGATTTACAAGGTGCCGAGAAGTTCAGGCGGGAATTGGGCAGAGATATTCAACTATTCGTTCCTGCAGACAACCTAAGAATCGATACTGGGAACATTACGTGGGGAATAGAGCGCTATCTACCTGAAAGTCGACGTCACGGAGGAACGGATACATACAATGTCTATATCGAAATTGATAAGTAGGATTCGGGTTGAGCGAGGCGATGCCCATCACACGTAAGTCGACAGGACGCCGATTCTAATAGCCATCTTCTCCCGTTTAAGCAAAGAAAAAGCCGGCATGCGCCGGCTTTTTCTTCGTTACCTCAATGACATTAGAATCAGAACTTATAGCTCATGCCCAACAGATAAGTGCGGCCCCACTCGATGTTCTCAAGCGGACGGTCCTTCGTGCCCGCGTAGGTGCGGTACGCCTCGTCGGTGAGGTTGCTGGCCTGGAACAACAGCGTCACGCCGTCGAACCTGCCCGTCTCGAAGGTGTAGCTGAGCTGCGCGTCCAGCTGGTTCTCGCCTTCGACGTAGCGCAGCGTGCGGTTGCCGGCGAAGTTGCCGATCTCGCCGATGTAGTCCGAGCGCATGCGCTGGCTGAGGCGCGCGCCGAAGCCGTGCTTTTCGTAGTAGGCGGTGAGGTTGTACACCTCGTCCGACAGGCCGGGCAGGCTGATGTCTTCGTTGCCGACGCTGCTCGCGCTTTCCGGGTCGCGGATCTTGATGTTGCTGTCGAAGAAGCTCGCGCTGGCGATGAAGCCGAAGCCTTCCATCGACTCCCAGAACAGGTCCAGCGGCAGCGAGGCGGTCAGTTCCAGGCCTTTCAGCTTGCCGCCCTCGCCGTTGAACGGCGCGCTAAACTGGCCGAGGTTGGTGGTGACGAGCGCCTGCTGGTCGGGCGGCATCTGCGCGATGAACTGCGAGAAGTCGAACGTGCGGGATTGCGTATAGATGTAGCTGCGCAGATCCTTGTAGAACGCCGCCGCGGAGACGTAGCCCTTGGTGCCGCTGAAGTACTTCTCGTACGAGATGTCGAACGCATTGGCGATCCACGGATCCAGCTCCGGATTGCCGCCGGAGCCGCCCGGAATGCCGGTCGACGAACTGATCCCGAACTCGAACGAGGCGCGCAGCTGGTCCAGGCGCGCGCGGGCGAGCTGGCGGGCCGCCGCGAAGCGCAGCGTCTGATCGTGCGGCAGCATGAACGCGAGGTTCAGGCTCGGCAGCCAGTCGGTGTAGGTCTTGCCGTTCTCGTACGGGCGCACGTTCTGGCCGGCCGGCTGCGAGGCGTCCCAGTAATTGGACGATGAAGACTGGTCGGTATCTTGCACCTGCACGCCGATATTGCCGCGCACCGGGATCGAACCCCACGTCGTGTCGATATTCGCGCGCAGCCAGCCCGTCGTGATGTCTTCGTTGACGGTCCAGGCCTTGGCGACCAGGAAGCTCGCTTCTTCGTTGGGCGCGAAGGTCATGTAGCGGCCCACTGCGCCCGGTACGTTCCAGGACGGAATGTAGCCGGCGCCGGCGAAGCTCAGGTCGACCAGGCCGTACTGCAAGTCGGGCGCGATGGTCGTCACGCCCTGCGCGCCGAGGTTGATGTTGCCTTCCGGCTGGTGCTTGGTCTTCTCGCGGTCGCCATAGTGCGCACCGATATCGAAGTCGGAGAAAAAGCCGTCGACCGCGCCCGGAGCGGGCAGGTTCACGTTGACCTTGAAGCCTTTCAACTCGTCGACGATGTTAGGCGTCTTGCCGTATCCCGAACCGTAGATCGTGTTGGCCAGGAACAATGCGCCCGGGTTGGAGTAATCGCGGCCCGGGTCGATGGTCGCGAAGCCGGATTTCGGGAAGTTCAGCTGCAGCGTGTCGAACTGCGGATTCGGCAGCAGTTGCAGGTTGTTCTCGAGGTTGACTTCGTCGCGGTGGGACTTCGACCAGCTCAGGTCGGCGGTGACGTTCGCCTGGCCGATCTTGATCTCGTTGTTCCAGCCGACCGCGTCGATGCTGTCCTCGCGCTTGTTGTACATGCCGCGGACCAGCGGATAGGCGTTGGTCAGCGAGCCGCCGGTCAGGGTGCCGTTGCCGTTGACGGTCGGCGTCCACTCCTGCGTCACGTTGTTGCCGTTGTAGTTGAAGTTCGCCTCGAATTGGTTGGCGGTGTCTTCCTGCATGGCCGACGTGTGGAAGATGTCCACCGTGCTGGTCCACTCGTTGATCGGGCGGAACTGCACGGTCGCCATCGCGGCATTGCGGCGGATGTAGCCGGTGCGGCGCAAGGCCTTGGCGCCATCGGTGACGAACGTGCCTGCGGGTACGCCGGCGCGCGGCTGCACCTGCCACGGCTCGTACAGGCCGGTTTGCTCTTCCTGGATCGGGATGTCCGAATGCGAGAAGCCGATCGCCAGGCCCAGCGTGCCGCCGAAGTACTGGTCGATGTAGCTGGCGTTGATGCGCTTGCCGTCGCCGTCGGCGTTGGCCGCCGAGCCCAGCGAGTTGCGCTGGCCGCGGGCGCTTATCGCGAAGACGGGCTTGTCGAAATCGAGCGGGCGCACGGTGCGCATGTCCAGCGTGCCCGACAGGCCCTGGCCCACCAGCGCGGCGTCCGGGGTCTTGTAGACGGTCACGCCGCTCATCAGTTCGGACGGATACTGGTCGAACTCCACGCTGCGGTTGTCGCCCGTGCTGACCAGCTCGCGGCCATTGAGCAGCGTGGTCGAGAAGTCCGGCGACAGGCCGCGCACGCTGATCACCTGGGCGCGGCCGGCGACGCGCTGCGCGGCGAGGCCGGGCAGGCGCGCGATCGATTCGGCGATGCTGATGTCGGGCAGCTTGCCGATGTCCTCGGCGGAGATCGATTCGACGATCGAAGTCGATTCCTTCTTGGTGTCGATCGAACTTTCGATCGCCGCCCGGATGCCGGTGACCGTGACGGTTTCCAGGGTTTTCGCTTGCTTCTCGGCCTGCGTTTGCGCGGTATCCGCCGGTGCGTCCGGGTCTTGCGGCGACGCAGCATCGGTCGACTGCGCATGCGCGACCGTCGCGCCCAGCAGCATCGCCGCGGCCAGCGCCACGCTCAAAGTATTCCGCTTGTGCTGCAACATTTTTCCCCTCCCAAGGCAATGTTCGTTGCTTTAGCTTTCGCCCGTGTACGCGACCGGCTGGACGCGCCCGGGTCTGATGTGCCGGGGAACAGGTGTCACCCGTTGCGGGGCCATAGTAGTCGCGGCAACTCCCGCGCATCGCACGCTGCATACGTATTCATGGGCCGGACGCGGTCGGCTCGTAACAGCGGCGCCGGACTCGTGGAATAGTGAACAGGCAGGTGCAGGAGTGCTCGGATGACGGCGAAGCGCAGCGCGTTACGGCCGGCGGTGGTTTGGCTATCGGCGGGCTTGGCCGGGCTCGCGCTCGGCTGCGCTGGCGCAGCCGCCGCGCAGGCATCGGCCGAGGCCGGGCGCCTGCATGTGCCGTCGCCGGACTGGCGCGACCAGGTCGTCTATTTTCTGATGACCGATCGCTTCGACGACGGGGAACCGCGCAACAACGACCAGGGCGCCGGCGAATACGATCCTGCCGACAACGCCAAATACAACGGCGGCGATCTGCGCGGCGTCCGCCGCAGGCTCGACTACATCCGCGGCCTGGGCGCGACCGCGGTATGGATCACGCCGCCGGTCGCCAACCAGTGGTGGAACCAGCGCGTCCGCCACGGCGGTTACCACGGTTATTGGGCCGAGGATTTCAAGCGGGTCGACGCCCATCTCGGCACGCTCGAGGACTATCGCGAGCTGTCGCGCAGCCTGCACGCCGCCGGCATGTACCTGGTGCAGGACGTGGTGGTCAATCACGTCGGCGACTACTTCGCCTACCAGGGCGGATGGAGCGCGGACGATCCGGCGAGGCACTTCGTCCGCTACGACTGGGCCCGCGACAAGCCGGCGCCTACGCAGGCGCCGTTCGACGCCAACGATGCGCGAAAGGCCGCGGATCGCGCCTCGGCGGCCTACCACTGGACGCCGGACATCGTCGACTTCAACGATATCCGCCAGGAGCGCACCTTCCAGCTCGCCGGACTGGACGATCTGAACACCGAGAACCCGGCGGTGCGCGAAGCGCTGCGCGACAGCTACGGCTACTGGATCCGCGAAGCCGGCGTCGACGGGTTCCGCGTCGATACCGCCTTCCACGTACCGCCCGAATTCTTCGCCGATTTCATGCATTCCGGCGATACGCAGGCGCCGGGCATGCAGCGTGTTGCCGAACGGACCGGACGCAGCGGTTTCCACGCCTTCGGCGAGGGTTTCGGCCCGGACCGGCCGTATCAGGATGAGAAGGCGCGCAAGATCGAAACCTACGCGCGCGCCGCCGACGGCCAGCCGCTGCTGACCGGCATGATCAATTTTCCGCTGTACGCCACCCTCGGCGACGTTTTCGCGCGCGGGCATCCCAGCGACGAGCTGGCCTACCGCATCGCCAGCATGATGCGCGTGCATCGCGATCCCTGGCGTATGCCAACCTTCGTCGACAATCACGACGTCGACCGCTTCCTCGCCGGCGGTAGCGAAGCCGGTTTGAAGCAGGCGCTGTTGTCGATCCTGACGCTGCCTGGCATACCGACGATCTACTACGGCACCGAGCAGGGCTTCACCGGCCAGCGCGCGGCGATGTTCGCACGCGGCTACGGCTCCGACGGCCGCGATCGCTTCGATGCTTCGGCGCCGTTGTACCGGTTCCTGCAGCGGGCTATCGCATTGCGCCGCGAACACCGCGTTTTCTCGCGCGGCACGCCGACGGTGCTCGCCGCGAATGCCGCCGCGCCCGGCGCGATCGCCTGGCGCATGGCTCAAGGCGGCGAATCGGCGCTGGTAGTGCTCAATTCCGCCGACGGCGAGACGCTGCTCGACAACGTCGATACCGGACTGGACGCGGGAACGGTGCTGCGGGGCCTATTCGATATCGATGGCGGCAAACCCGACGACATCGTCGTCGGTGTGGACGGTCGCATCCACCTGCGCCTGTCGCCGCGTAGCGGCCAAGTCTGGAAGGTGGGTGGGCCCAAGTCGCCGCCAACGCCTTCGCCGGCCACGATCGCGCTGGCGCCGGCGGCTACCGATCGTTACGCCGACGATTTCGTCGTACGCGGCACTGCGAAGGGCGTGCCGGCTTTCAGACTGGTCGTCGATGGCGACCTGGCGAAGGCGGCGACGGTGCGGCCGGACGTGGAAGGCCGTTGGCAGGCGAGGGTGGATACCGCCGGCATGATCGACGCGTCGGTGGAGCACCGGCTGGTGGCGTGGTCACGATCGCCGTTGGCGGTTTCGGCGGCGCGCACGTTCCGCATCGAGCGCCGCTGGCAGGTGCTGGCCGAAGCGCAGGATCCGCAAGGCGACGATCACGGACCGCTGGGTCGCTACCGCTATCCGGCCGATCCCGGCTGGTCCGACAATCGCCAGGCCGACATCCGCGGCGTGCGCGTATCGTCGGCGGGCGGCGCGCTCAAAATCGAGTTGACGATGCGCAAGCTGACCACGCTGTGGAATCCGGTGAACGGCTTCGACCATGTCGCCTTCACGATCTTCTTGCAGCTGCCAGGCAGGAAAGGCGGCAGCACGCTGATGCCGCTGCAGAACGCCACCCTGCCCGACGGCATGCGCTGGCATTACCGTTTGCGTGCGGGCGGCTGGAGCAATGCTATGTTCGCCGCCACGAACGCGACGGCCGACAGCGAAGGCGCACCGGTTGCGCCAGGCGCCAGGATCGAGACGGATCCCGTCGGCAATCGGATCAGTTTCATTCTGCCGGGTAGCGCGCTCGGCGATCCGTCCTCGTTATCCGGCGCCAGGCTTTACGTCGCCACCTGGGATTACGACGCTGGCTATCGCAGCCTGACTCCGCAACCGCAATCGGCCGGCTTCGGTGGCGGTGACGGCGCACGCGATCCTTTGGTGATGGACGATGTCGCCATTACGCTGCCGTGAGCGGTTGCGGATCATCGATGCGCAGTAGCGCTTCCGAGATGCGCGGCCTTGTAGAGTCGGGCTTACTCGACTGCTTTAAATCAAGAGCAGCGCAGCAAGCTGCGCTCTACCAAGAGCGGGGCATCGTATCCAAGGCGCGCTCGCGGGTCGGCAACAGGAGAGCCGAAGCATGAGGATGGGCAGGACGATGGCGTTGATGGGCGGGTTGATCGCGGGATTCTGCGTTCCCGTCGCGGTGTCCGCGCGCGAGAATGTTGTACGGCTCGCCGGCGGCATCGAGGTGCGCGACGGCCGGATGTTGTTGCGGGTCGACGCGCTGGCCGACGATCTGCTGCGCGTGCGGATCGCCGCCGACGGCCGGCTTCCCGAAGACGCATCATGGGCCGTGCCGGAAGACGTGCGCGCGCGTCGCGTCGCGGTGCGGCCGTTGGGCGATGCGCGCACGCCGGGTTTCCGCACCGCCACGCTGGCCGTGCGCATCGCGAGCGATCCGTTGCGGCTGATCGTCGAAGACGGCGAAGGCCGCATCGTGTCCGCGGATGCGATCGCGGCCCCGATCGCCATGCAGGGGCGTGCGTTCGCCCTGCGCAAGACGATGCCCCCGTCCGAGCATTACTTCGGCCTCGGCGACAAGACCGGCCCGCTGGACCGCCGCGGCGGCGCGTTCGTGAACTGGAACACCGACGTCGGCCGCTTCGGCGAAGCCACCGATCCGTTGTACAAGAGCATCCCGTTCTTCGTCGCCACGGGCGGCGAAGGCGGCAGCTACGGCATCTTCCTCGACAACACCTGGCGCAGCTGGTTCGATTTCGGCAGGCGCGAGCAGGACGTGCTCGCCTTCGGCGCGGTCGACGGCCCGATCGATTACTACTTGATCCACGGCCCCTCGTTGCGGCGCGTGACCGAACGCTACGCCGACCTCACCGGCAGGCCGCCGCTGCCGCCGCTATGGTCCCTGGGCTACCAGCAGTCGCGCTACAGCTACATGTCGTCGCGCGAAGTGCGCGAGGTGGCCGCGCGACTGCGGCGCGAGCGCATACCCGCCGACGTGATCTGGCTCGATATCGACTTCCAGGACCGCAACAGGCCGTTCACCGCGAATCCGCGCACGTACGCCGACCTGCCGCAACTCGCCGCGGAACTGCGCGACGACGGCATCCGCCTGGTCGCGATCACCGATCCGCATATCGCCGAAGCGCCGGGCGAAAACTACGTGCCTTACGACAGCGGCGTGGCCGGCGATCATTTCGTCAAGGCGACCGACGGCAGGCCTTTCGTCGGCAAAGTCTGGCCGGGAGCCTCGGTATTTCCGGACTTCACCCGCTCCGCCACGCGCGGTTGGTGGGGCCGGCTGTACGCCGGCTTGGTCGAGGCCGGCATCGCCGGATTCTGGGACGACATGAACGAGCCGGCATTGTTCGAAACGCCGAGCAAGACGATGCCGCTCGATACGATGCACCGCATCGACACGCCCGGTTTCGCACGGCGCAATGCGAGCCACGCCGAAATCCACAATCTCTACGGCATGCAGCACTCGCGCGCGACCTTCGAAGGATTGCAGGCGTTGGCGCCGGAACGGCGCCCGTTCGTGATGACGCGGGCCAGCTACGCCGGCGGGCAGCGCTATGCCGCGACCTGGACCGGCGACAACGGCTCCAACTGGAGCCACCTGAAATTGTCGGTAGCGCAATTGCTCAATCTCGGCCTCAGCGGCTTCGCCTACAGCGCGGTCGACATCGGCGGTTTCACCGGCGGCGCATCGCCGGAGCTGCTGACGCGCTGGTATCAGATCGGCGCGTTCCTCCCGCTGATGCGCAACCATACAGCGATCGACGCGCCGCGGTCCGAGCCCTGGGTCGACGGCGCCGCGCACACCGCGATCCGGCGCCGCTTCATCGAACAGCGCTATCGCCTGCTGCCTTATCTGTACGGCCTGGCCGACGAGAACGCGCGCACCGGCGCGCCGCTGATGCGGCCGGTGTTCTACGATTATCCGCAGGCCCTGTCCGCGCCTTGCGACCAGTCGATGGCGTTCCTTGTCGGCCCGGGCTTGCTCGTAGCGCCGTCGCCGACGCCGGAATCGCCGCAACGCTACCGGATCTGCCTGCCCGGGCAAAGGTGGTTCGACTATTGGAGCGGTCTTGAAGCGGAAGCCGAACGTGGCGAGTCCGCAAAGGCGGGTTTCGTGATCGTGCACGAGACGCCGGCGCTGGGGCGCTTGCCGGTCTTCGTGCGGGGAGGAACCATTCTGCCGCTGCAGCCGCTGGTACAGAGCACGGCGCAGGCCCCGCGCGGTCCGTTATCGCTGCACGTGTATCCCGGCGAGGACTGCAACGGGTTGCTGTACGCCGACGACGGAACCAGCCTCGATCATGGACGGGGCCGCTACCTGCGCCAGACCCTGCGTTGCAACGTCGCGACGGACGGACTCACCCTGTCGTTCGAGCAGCGGGCGGGTGATTACGTGCCGTGGTGGCGCCGCATCGAGGTGATCGTGCACGGTTGGCGCGGCGCTGCGCGCGTCGAGCTCGACGGCAAGCCGGTGGCGGCTACGGCGGATGCCTCGAAACAGACGCTTCGGTTCGAGATAAGCGACCAGCCTGCGCCGGCGATGCTGGAACTGCGCCGCGAAGAGTGAGCCGGGATGGTCTTCTAGCGTCGAGCTTGCTCGACTGTTTTTGGCCTTGCGGGAGAAGCGGAGCAAGCTCCGCTCTACAAGCGGCGCGTGTTCCGTCGCTTCAGGCGCTGCCCAGCGTCGCACGAGCGTTGCGTGCGCGATCCCGGCCTTCGGCATGATCGGTATCGCCGGAAAGTACCGATCCGGTCAATTCCGCGAAGAACACTCCGCGCCCGGGAAGCGATAGCTGCGCTTTCTCGACGCGGCCGCCGATCGGGCCATGGCTGGCGAGCGGCAACGGCTTCGCGCCGGCCGGCAGCGGCCAGCGAACCGCCGCCGACGACAGGTTGAAGACGACAAGCAGCGTCGCGCCATCGAGATGGCGCGTGAACGCCAGGATCGGTTCCGGCGCGTCGAGAAAACGGATGTCGCCGTGCAGCAGCGCCGGCAACGTCTTGCGCCAGCGCAGGAAAGCGCGCGCGGCATTGAGCACGGAAGCGGGATTCGCATCCTGCGCCGCAACGTTGCGCGCGCGGTGCTCGGCCGGGATCGGCAGCCACGGCGCTTCGCTGCCGAAACCGGCATCGGCGTCGCCGGTCCAAGGCATCGGCGTACGACAGCCGTCGCGGCCCTTGAAATTCGGCCAGAACGCGATGCCGTAAGGATCCCGCAACGCCTCGTACGGCACCTCGGCTTCGCCCAGGCCGAGTTCCTCGCCCTGGTAGAGGCAAACCGAGCCGCGCAGCGAACACACCAGCGCGATCAGCTGCTTGGCGAACGCATCGTCGGCATCTGCGCCGCCCCAGCGGCTGACCGCACGTTGCACGTCGTGGTTGGAAATCGCCCAGCACGGCCATCCGTCGGCCATCTTGATTTCCAGATTCTCGACGGTGCCGCGGATGTAGGCGGCGCTGAAATCCTCGGTCAGCAACTCGAAGCTGTAGCCCATGTGCAGGCGTCGCTCGTTGACGTATTCGCCCATCGTCGCCAGCGAATCCTCGGACGAAATCTCGCCGAGCGTGGTCGCCTGCGGATAGCGGTCGATCAGCGCGCGAAGTTCCTCGAGGAACCGCAGGTTTTCGGGCTGGGTATTGTTGTGGTGGTGGTATTGGAAGGCGTAAGGATTGTCGGGACTGAAGCCGCGGCCCTGGCGCAATTCCGCGGGCTTGGCGGGGTTGTCGCGCAATTGCAGGTCGTGGAAGCAGAAGTTGATCGCATCCAGGCGCAGGCCGTCGACGCCCTTGTCCAGCCAGAATCTGACGTTGTCCAGCGTCGCCTCGCGCACCGCCGGATTGTGGAAGTTGAGATCCGGCTGAGAGGCCAGGAAGTTGTGCAGGAAGTATTGCCTGCGGCGCGGCTCCCATTTCCAGGCCACGCCGCCGAAGATCGACAGCCAGTTGTTGGGCGGCGTGCCGTCGGGCCGGGGATCGGCCCAGACGTACCAGTCCGCCTTGTCGTTGTCGCGGCTGGCGCGGCTCTGCCGGAACCAGTCGTGCTCGATCGAAGTGTGGCTGAGCACCTGATCGATCATCACCCGGATGCCGAGCGCGTGCGCCTTGGCCAGCAGCCGGTCGAAATCGCCGAGCGTGCCGAACAGCGGATCGACGTCGCGGTAGTCGGCGATGTCGTAGCCGAAGTCGGCCATCGGCGACTTGAAGAACGGCGAGATCCAGATCGCATCGACGCCCAGGCTGGCGATGTAGTCGAGTTTTGCGACGATGCCCGGCAGGTCGCCGACGCCGTTGCCGTCGGTATCCATGAAGCTGCGCGGGTAGATCTGGTAGATCACCGCACCACGCCACCAGGGCAACGTCGCCATCCCACTCCCATCCTGCATCGCAAAACCGGGCGCCGTCGTGGCGCGCTTCGCGGGAGCGCCACTATTCCACAGCCGCGGCTGCGCGCGGAAGGCGCGGCGCGCGGAACGGCATGAATACGTATGCAGCAAGACCGCGGCGCGGCGCCTGCGACTACCATGGCCCGGCGCACGTGAGGCGCAGTTCCGCTTATTGCATTGCACGATGGCTCCGGAAGCGGCGATCTGCGACAGTCCGCACGCTATCCGATGGCCGATCGCATGCGGACCATGGCCAGGCAACCGATCAAGCCGGATCGAAACGACAGGCGAAACACATGACGGAAAAACCGCAGTTGTCGTTCTGGCAGATCTGGAACATGTGCTTCGGCTTCCTCGGCATCCAGTTCGGCTTCGCCTTGCAGAACGCCAACGTCAGCCGCATCTTCCAGACCCTGGGCGCGAGCATGGACGATATACCGGTGCTGTGGATCGCCGCGCCGCTGACCGGCCTGATCGTGCAGCCGATCGTCGGCTACTTGTCGGACCGCACCTGGACCGGGCTCGGCCGGCGCCGGCCTTACTTCCTGATCGGCGCGGTGCTGGCGACGCTGGCGCTGTTCGCGATGCCGAATTCGTCGGCGCTATGGATCGCCGCGGGCCTGTTGTGGGTGCTGGATGCCTCGATCAACATCTCGATGGAGCCGTTCCGCGCCTTCGTCGGCGACCAACTGCCGGCGCGGCAGCGGCCGACCGGTTATGCGATGCAGAGCTTCTTCATCGGCGTCGGTTCTGTGGTCGCCAGCCTGCTGCCGTTCCTCCTGGCCAAGCTCGGGGTCGGCAATACCGCCGGTCCGGGCGAAGTGCCCGACACCGTGCGCTATGCGTTCTATTTCGGCGGCGCGGTGCTGCTGCTGTCGATACTGTGGACGGTGCTGCGCACCCGCGAATACCCGCCGCAGACGCTCAAAGCCTGGGACGAAGCGCCGCCTTTGTTGCGGCGGCCGCTGGACGCGCCGCGCGCGCGCCGCAACGGCCTGGCCTGGTTTGCGGCCGGCGCTGCGGGCATCGTTGCGATCGCCGCGTTCGCGCTGGACAAGCAGTTGTACATCCTCGCCGGCGTCGTCGCCGGTTACGGTGCGGCGCTGTCGCTGCTCAGCCTGACCGGCGGCCGCGGCGCCTTCGCCAGCATCATGGCCGACTTGCACGACATGCCGCCGGCGATGCGGCAGTTGGCGGTGGTCCAGTTCTTCTCCTGGTTCGCGCTGTTCTCGATGTGGCTGTTCACGACCGCGGCGGTGACCAGCGTGCATTACGGCAGCAGCGACACCACTTCGGCCGCCTACAACGAGGGCGCGAACTGGGTCGGCGTGCTGTTCGCCGCCTACAACGGCTTCGCCGCGCTGGCGGCGATGGTGATCCCGCTGATGGTGCGGCGCTGGGGCCTGCGCGTCAGCCACCTGATCAATGCCACGCTCGGCGGGCTGGGCCTGCTGTCGTTCCTGGTGATCCGCGATCCGCAATGGCTGCTGCTGCCGATGGTCGGCGTCGGCTTCGCCTGGGCTTCGATCCTGTCGCTGCCGTACGCGCTGCTTTCGGATAGCGTGCCGGCCGAAAAAATGGGCGTGTTCATGGGCATCTTCAATTTCTTCATCGTGATTCCGCAGCTGGTCGCGGCCAGCCTGCTGGGCTTCCTGCTCAAGGTCCTGTTCGGCGGCCAGCCGATCCAGGCGCTGACGATCGGCGGCATCAGCCTGATCGTCGCGGGGCTGTACGTGATGCGCGTGCGCCATCCGGCGCTGCGGGCGGTGACGCCATGACCGCACGCGGTATCGCTCTGCTCGCAGGCGTAGCGCTGCTGGCCGGGTGCGCACGCACCGACCCGCCGTCGCCTGCCGCGACGGCGAAGGCCGATAACGGCGAGGCGTACTACGGCACCCTCGAACCTTTCGCCAGCCATGCGGTGTACTTCGTCGTCACCGACCGCTTCGTCAACGGCGACACGTCCAACGACCAGCGCGAACAAGGCGGCGCCCACCGCACCTTCGACGTGCCGACGCCGGACGCGCCCGCAGGCGAGAGCGACAACATCGGCTACCTGGGCGGCGACTTCAAAGGCGTCGCCGACAACGCCGGCTACATCCGCGACATGGGCTTCGGTGCGGTGTGGATCACACCGATCGCCGACAACCCGAACGAGGCCTTCACTGGCGGCAAGCCGATCACTTGGGGCAGCTCGCTGACCGATCGCGGCAAAACCGGCTATCACGGCTACTGGGGCGTCGACTTCTACCGTCTCGACGAACACCTGCCGAGCGCGGGGCTCGACTTCGCCGGCTTCACCCGTGCCATGCACGCGCAGGACCTGAAAGTGGTGCTGGACATCGTCGGCAACCACGGCTCGCCTGCGTATACGATGCCCAAGCCGCAGCCGATGTTCGGCCAGATCTTCGACAAGGACGGCAAGCTGATCGCCGATCACCAGAACCTGCCGCCCGCCGAGTTGGACCCCAGGCGCAACCCGCTGCACGCTTTCTACAACACCGGCGGCGGGCTGGCGGAGTTGTCCGACTTCAACGAGAACAATCCGGCGGTGCTCGAATATCTGGTCGGCGCCTACGAGCAGTGGATCGGGCAGGGCGCGGACGCCTTCCGCATCGACACCATCGGCTGGATGCCGGATGCGTTCTGGCACCGCTTCACCACCCGCATCCGCGACAAGCATCCGGGCTTCTTCATGTTCGGCGAGGACTTCAACTACGACGCCGGCAAGATCGCGCACCACACCTGGCCGCAGAATGCCGGCGCCAGCGTGCTCGATTTCCCGCTCAAGCAGGGCCTGGACGAAGTGTTCGGCCGCAAGCGCGCCGGTTTCGAGCGGCTGCGCGAACCGCTGCATCTGCAGGACGGCCCGTACGCCAATCCCTACGAGCTGATGACGTTCTACGACAACCACGACATGGCGCGGATGGATGCCACCGACGAAGGCTTCATCGACGCCCACAACTGGCTGTTCACCGCGCGCGGCATCCCTGTGATCTATTACGGCTCGGAAATCGGCTTCATGCGCGGCCGCGCGGAGCACGCCGGCAACCGCAACTATTTCGGCCAGCAGCGGGTCGATGCGGCGCGCACCCATCCGATCCGCGAACGCTTGAAGCGCATCGCCGACCTGCGTGCCCAGTCGCCGGCGTTGCAGCGCGGGTTGCAGGTGAATCTGGAGCTGCAGGGTGACCGCGCTGCGTTCTATCGCGTCTATCAACGCGAAGGCGAACATCAGATCGCCTTGGTGCTGCTCAACAAGGGCGATGCGCCGGCTCGGTTCGAACTACTCGATGTGCAGCCGGGCGCTTGGCGAGGGGCGTTCGGCGGACAAGTCGTCGAGGCGGCCGCAGGCACGGCGCTCGCAGTGGATGTACAGCCGCACGATGTGCAGGTGTTGCTGCTCGATGTGCCCGTGTCGCTGCCTGCGTTGCGGACGCAATTATCGGCGGCGATGGGAAAGGCGCGTCATCGCTGACTCATCGCTCGGCTTTTCGTAAGAGCGGCTTCAGCCGCGAGCTTTTGATCTTGCTCGTCCGCGACCCGAAAAGCTCGCGGCTGAAGCCGCTCTTACGAAGAGCAGGCAATGTTCGCCTGCGCACCGGCTCTTGCTGTTCTTTCCCCTTTGAAAAGGGGGCGAGGGGGGATTTGCTTCTGCTGTGACCTTTGAGAGAGCAAGATCAAGAGCAAATCCCCCGTAGCCCCTTTTTCAAAGGGGGCGACAGCAAAAAAGCAAGAGCTTGCGGCTGAAGCCGCTCTTACGAAGAGCAGAGCAATGTCGACTTTCGGACCACCAGCGAAGTCGGCAAACGCATGCTCTCAGCGGCTTCCCCGCGCACCTGCTTCATCAGCGTATCCACCAGCAACTCGCCGGCGAGCGTGGTGTCCTGGAATACGGTGGTCAGCGTCGGCGTGGCTATGCGCGCGGCCGGAATATCGTCGAAACCGATCACTGCCACGTCCTCTGGAATGCGCAAGCCGCGTTCGCTCAGCGCACGCATCGCGCCGATCGCGATCAGGTCGCTGGCGGCGAACAGCGCGTCGAAAGCGATGCCGCGGCCCAGCAGCGCCTGCGCGGCGGCGTAACCGGAATCCTCCGAACTTTCCGCATCGATCTGCAGCGCCGGATCCAGCGCATGCCCGGCTTCGCGCAGGACCTCGTCGCAACCCTGGTAGCGGTCGTGGAATTCGGGGTAATGGCTGGACGCATCGCCGAGAAACGCTACCCGGGTCTTCCCGAGCTCTGTCAAATGCGCGCCGGCCAGGCGGCCGCCGCCGACGTTGTCGCAGCCGATCGAGATGCCGGGCTGGTCGGGCAGCACCGCGCCCCAGCGCACGAACAGCGTGCCCTGCTCGACCAGTTTCCTCAGCTTGCCCTGGTAGGCCAGGTAATCGCCGTAGCCGAGCAGGATCAGGCCGTCGGCCTTGTTGCTGTCGCCGTAGTCGGCATGCCAGTCGTGCGAGAGCTGTTGGAACGAAATCAGCAGATCCTGGCCATGGCGGGCGCAGGCGCGGGTGATCGAGCCGAGCATCGGCAGGAAGAAAGGATTGATGTGCGATTCGTCCGAGGTGGGATCCTCGAACAGCAGCAGCGCCAGCGTGCCCGAGTGCTGCCGGCGCAGGCTGGAGGCGTTCTTGTCGACCTTGTAGTTGAGCTGCTCGGCGATCGCCAGCACGCGTCGCCGCGTCTCCTCGTTGACCATCGGGCTGCCGCGCAGGGCCCGCGAGACCGTCGGCTGCGAGACGCCGGCCAGGTGCGCGATGTCCAGCGATGTGGCCTTGCCCTTGATCGTCATCGAATAAGTCGGCGGATACGGCTTCGAAGCTGGCCGCATGATGCCACGGCGGCCCGGGAGGGCTCGGTGCAGTGCGGCATAACCGTTTTTTTCGGCTAGAATCGGTCCAGAACCCCGAGAGAGGTGGCCCGCCGAAACGCCGGCCGAGCGTGCGACATGAGCACTACCACCGCCCACTGCTGACCCTCCCCGAGGCCCGGAAACCGGCGCCCTCGCGGCGCCTTTTTATTGCCTTTGCCTTTCGTAGGCGCGGCTTTAGCCGCGAGCTTTTCCACATCGCCGCGACCTGACCGAAAGAGCTCGCGGCTAAAGCCGCTCCTACGAAAAACCGAACCAGAGCCCATGATCACGATCACCCTCCCCGACGGCAGCCGCCGCGAATTCGACAACCCCGTTTCGGTCATGGACGTGGCCCAATCCATCGGCCCGGGCCTGGCCAAGGCCACCGTAGCCGGCAAGGTCGACGGCAAGCTGGTCGACGCCAGCGACCGCATCGACCGCGACGCCAAGCTGCAGATCATCACGCCCAAGGACGACGAGGGCGTGGAGATCATCCGCCACAGCACCGCGCACCTGGTCGGGCATGCGGTCAAGCAGCTGTACCCGACCGCCAAGATGGTGATCGGCCCGGTGATCGACGAAGGCTTCTACTACGACATCTGGTACGAGCGCCCGTTCACGCCCGAAGACATGGCCGCGATCGAACAGCGCATGCGCGAGCTGATCGCGCAGGACTACGACGTCGTCAAGAAAGTGACCCCGCGCGACGAGGTCCTCGAAGTGTTCAAGTCGCGCGGCGAGGACTACAAGGTGCGGCTGGTCGAGGACATGCCGGACGAGAAACAGATGGGCCTGTACTACCACCAGGAATACGTCGACATGTGCCGCGGCCCGCACGTGCCGAACACGCGTTTCCTGAAAGTGTTCAAGCTGACGCGCATCTCCGGCGCGTACTGGCGCGGCGACGCCAAGAACGAGCAGCTGCAGCGCATCTACGGCACGGCGTGGGCGGACAAGAAGCAGCTGGACGCCTATATCCAGCGCATCGAAGAGGCCGAGAAGCGCGACCATCGCAAGATCGGCAAGCAGCAGGACCTGTTCCATCTGCAGGAAGAGGCGCCGGGCCTGATCTTCTGGCACCCGAAAGGCTGGTCGGTGTGGCAGGTGGTCGAGCAGTACATGCGCAAGGTGTACCGCGACACCGGCTACGGCGAAGTGCGCTGTCCGCAGATCCTGGACGTGTCGCTGTGGAAGCAGTCCGGCCACTGGGACAACTACAAGGACAACATGTTCTTCACCGAGTCCGAGAAACGGACGTATGCGGTGAAGCCGATGAATTGCCCCGGCCACGTGCAGGTGTTCAAGCAAGGCTTGCACAGCTACCGCGACCTGCCGATCCGTTACGGCGAATTCGGCGCTTGCCACCGCAACGAACCGTCGGGCGCGCTGCATGGCATCCTGCGCGTGCGCGGCTTCACCCAGGACGACGGCCACATCTTCTGCACCGAGGACCAGATCGAGGCCGAGGTGACCGCCTTCCATCGCCAGGCGATGAAGGTCTATGAAGATTTCGGCTTCACCGACGTGCAGCTGAAGATCGCCCTGCGTCCGGAACCCCGGCTCGGCGACGACGCCACCTGGGACAAGGCCGAGCACGCCTTGCGCGCGGCCTTGTCCGCGGCCGGGGTCGAATGGCAGGAGCTGCCGGGCGAGGGCGCCTTCTACGGCCCCAAGATCGAATACCACCTGCGCGACGCCATCGGCCGGACCTGGCAACTGGGCACGATGCAGGTCGATTTCATGATGCCCGGCCGCCTGGGCGCCGAGTATGTGGACGAGCACAGCCAGAAGCAGACCCCGGTGATGCTGCACCGGGCGATCGTGGGCTCGATGGAGCGCTTCATCGGCATCCTGATCGAGCACCACGCCGGCAGCTTCCCGGCCTGGCTGGCCCCGGTCCAGGCGGTGGTGGCCAATATCACCGACGCCCAGGCCGATTATGTGGACGAGGTCCGGAAAACCCTTACGAATCAAGGCTTCCGGGTCGAATCCGATTTGCGGAACGAGAAAATCGGCTATAAGATTCGCGAGCACACGCTGCAGCGGGTGCCATATCTGCTGGTGGTCGGGGACCGCGAGGTGGAGAATGGCGCAGTCGCGGTGCGCACGCGCGGAGGGGAGGATCTGGGGACGATGACCGTCGCCGCATTCGCCGAAAGACTCCGCAACGAGCACGTCGCAGCATGAGCAGGCCCGGCCATCGCTAGATGGCCGGCACGATTCGCCCTGGAGACCGCCACATCAGTACCCCCGAAAAGCAGAACCGTAAGAATCAAGAAATCCGCGTGCCGCGCGTGCGCGTGCTCGACGTCGAAGGCGAGATGGTCGGCGTGCTGTCGCGCGACGAAGCTTTGGCCATGGCCGAAGAACAGGGCCTGGACCTGGTGGAGATCCAGCCCAACGCCGATCCGCCGGTCTGCCGGATCATGGATTTCGGCAAATACAAGTTCGAGCTGCAAAAGAAGGCCAATGCGGCCAAGAAGAAGCAGAAGCAGGTCGAAATCAAGGAACTCAAGTTCCGGCCGGTGACCGACGAAGGCGACTACCAGATCAAGCTGCGCAACATGCGCCGTTTCCTGGAAGAGGGCGACAAGGTCAAGGTCAACATCCGCTTCCGCGGCCGCGAAATGAGCCACCAGGAACTGGGCCGCGAGATGGCCGCGCGGATCGAGGCCGATCTGGGCGACGACATCGTGATCGAATCGCGCCCGCGCCTGGAAGGGCGGCAGATGGTGATGATGATCGCGCCGAAGAAGAAGTAGTTCTTCGGCAATGAGTTGGAAGGGCGTGCCGTAAGGCGCGCCCTTTTTTGCTTTTTCCCCCTTTGAAAAAGGGGGGCACAGGGGATTTGCTCTTGCTCCCCGGCTCTTAAGAGCAAGATCAAGATCAAGATCAAGGGCTAAATCTCCCTCGGTCCCCCTTTTTCAAAGGGGGAAGAACAGCCGAGGCCCGGCGCAAACCCTCTGATTTGCAAGGGAAACCCGTCCCCTGCATAATGTGCGGCCCGGTTCGCCGGGCGTTTTCGCCGTATCAGGAACCCGTCGCGAATTCCTATTGGGAATCAACGACTTACAAGCCGGCAAGGGCAGGACGGAAAGAGCAGCCATCCAGGTTGCCGCCCAGGCCAGTACAAGAAAACCCGAAAGGACATCCGCAATGCCCAAGATCAAGACCCACCGAGGAGCGGCGAAGCGTTTTCGCAAGACCGCCTCGGGCAAGTACAAAGCCGGCCACGCCAACCGTAGCCACATCCTCACCAAGAAAGCGACCAAGCGGAAACGCAATCTCCGGCAGACGAACCACGTCCGCGCCGAAGATGCGGGCCGTCTGGACCGCATGCTTCCGTATCTTTGAGGAGGGCTGAGACATGGCACGAGTAAAACGTGGCGTCCAGGCACGCCGCCGTCACAAGAAAGTTCTGAAGCAGGCCCGGGGCTATTACCACGCCCGCCGCAAGGTCTTCCGCGTCGCCAAGCAGGCGGTGACCAAGGCCCTGCAGTACGCCTACATCGGCCGCAAGCAGAAGAAGCGCAACTTCCGCACGCTGTGGATCGCCCGCATCAACGCGGCGGCCCGCATCAACGGCATCAGCTACAGCCGATTTATGAACGGCCTGCTCAAGGCCGGCATCACCCTGGACCGCAAGGTGCTGGCCGATATCGCCGTGCACGACGCGAAGGGTTTTGCGGCTTTGGCAGAAAAAGCCAAGGGCGCGCTCGCGGCGTAAGTTCGCGATCTCCACAGATAAGCGGTACCGGCGGCGCGAGCCGCCGAATACGTGGGGGAGGGCGCAAGTCCTTCCCCATTTTTTTACCGTCATCCCAGCGCAAGCTGGGACCCATTTTTGCTTTCAAGCCGTCATTCCCGCGAAGTCGGGAATCCAGTGACTTTCCGCTTCCGGAAAGCGAAGATCAAAATGGGTCCCAGCTTGCACTGGGATGACGGGAAGAGAATCGGGGTTCGTAGCGAATGAGCGATATCGAACAACTTAACCGGCAAGCGCTCGCCGACATCGCTTCGGCACAGACGTCCGACGCACTGGAAGCCCTGCGCGTGGCGCTGCTCGGCAAGAGCGGCAGCGTCACTGCGCAGCTGAAGTCGCTGGGCGCGCTGCCCGCCGACCAGCGCAAGGCCGCCGGCGAGGCGATCAACCGCGCCCGCGACGCCATCGGCGAAGCGCTGTCGGCGCGCAAGAACGACCTCGACGATGCCGCGCTCGACGCGCGCTTGTCCGGCGAAACCATCGACGTCACGCTGCCCGGCCGCGACGCCGCGCACGGCGGCCTGCACCCCATCAGCCGCACGATGGAGCGCATGGCCGACATCTTCGGCCGCCTGGGCTACGAAAAGGCCGACGGCCCGGAAATCGAGGACGACTGGCACAACTTCGAGGCGCTGAACTTCCCGCCGCACCATCCGGCGCGCGCCATGCACGATACGTTCTACTTCGGCGACGGCCGCCTGCTGCGCACGCATACCTCGGGCATGCAGGTGCGCTACATGCTGGAGAACAAGCCGCCGCTGCGGATGATCGCGCTGGGCAAGGTCTATCGCAGCGACAGCGACCAGACCCACACGCCGATGTTCCACCAGTGCGAGGGCCTGCTGATCGACGAGCGCGCCAGCTTCGCCGATCTCAAGGGCACGCTAAGCGAATTCGTACGCGCGTTTTTCGAGCGCGATTTCGCGATGCGCTTCCGGCCGAGCTATTTCCCCTTCACCGAGCCGTCGGCGGAAGTGGACATCGCCTGGCAGCAGCCGGACGGTTCCATGCGCTGGCTGGAAGTGCTCGGTTGCGGCATGGTGCATCCGAATGTGCTGCGCAACGTCGGTATCGATCCGGAACGCTACACCGGCTTCGCCTTCGGCATGGGCGTGGAGCGGTTGGCGATGCTGCGTTACGGCGTCGACGATTTGCGCAGTTTCTTCGACAACGACGTGCGGTTCCTGAAGCAATTCGCGTAAACCCAAAAAGCTGTCATCCCGAGCGTAGCGAGGGATCTGCTTTCGGCCGGATGCGCAAGCAGATCCCTCGCTGCGCTCGGGATGACAAAGATTAAGAAGGTCGGCAGGAAATGAAATTCTCCGAAAACTGGCTGCGGCAACACGTCAAGACCGACGCCACGCGCGACGAACTCGCCGCGACGCTGACCGCGATCGGCCTGGAAGTCGAAGGCATCGCGCCGCTAGGCGAATCGCTCGACGGCGTCGTCGTCGCGCGCATCGTCGGCGCCGAAAAACATCCCGAAGCCGACCGCTTGCAGGTGTGCCAAGTCGATGCGGGCGGCGGCAAGATCCTGCAGATCGTCTGCGGCGCGCCGAACGCGCGCCCGGGCCTGGTCGCGCCGCTCGCCCTGGTCGGCGCAAAGGTCGGCGAGATCGCGATCAAGGCCGCGAAACTGCGCGGCGTGGAATCCAACGGCATGCTGTGCTCGGCCAAGGAGCTCGGTCTCGATGCCGACGCGTCCGGCCTGCTGGAATTGCCGGACGATGCGCCGGTCGGCGCGCCGCTGGCCGATTACCTGTGCCTGCCCGACGCCAGCTTCGAACTCAAGCTCACGCCCAACCGCGCCGACTGCTTCAGCGTGCGCGGCATCGCTTTCGACGTGGCCGCGGCCTGCGGCAGCGAAGTGGCCGCGTTGGACGCTACGCCGATGCCCGCGTTGCACGGCAAGGAACTGGCGGTGGAACTGGACGCCGGCGCGAAGGTGCCGCGCTTCGCCGGCCGCGTGATCGAAGGCGCCAACGCCGGCGCGGCGACGCCGGTGTGGATGGCCGAACGCCTGCGCCGCAGCGGCATCCGTCCGATCAGCTTCCTGGTCGACGTGACCCAGTATGTGATGCTGGAACTGGGCCAGCCCATGCATGCCTTCGACTGCGACGCGCTGACCCAACCGATCGTGGTGCGCCCAGCCCGCGCCGGCGAGCAAGCCAAACTGCTCGACGGCCGCACGGTAGCGCTGGACGAAGATTTCCTGGTGGTGTCCGACAGTCTGGGCGGCCGCGCTGCGCGCGCGGTCGCGCTGGGCGGCATCATGGGCGGCTACGACACCCGCGTCACCGATGCCACCCGCAACGTGTTCCTGGAAGCTGCGCACTGGATTCCCTCGGCCATCATCGGCCGCGGCCGCAAACTGGGCCTGCATACCGACGCCGGCCACCGTTTCGAGCGCGGCGTGGATCCCGAATTGCCGCGCCAGGCGATCGAAATCGCGACGCGGCTGATCGTCGAAGTCGCCGGCGGCTCGCCCGGCCCGGTGACCGAAGCCGTGCTGCCCGAACACTTGTCGCGGCCTGCGCCGGTCGTGCTGCGCCGCGAACGGCTGGCGCGCGTGCTCGGCACCACGGTTGCCGACGCCGAAGTCGGACGCATCCTGCGTGCGCTCGGCTTGCAGGTGGAAGACGTCGAACAAGGCTGGCGGGCGACGCCGCCCAGCCGCCGCTTCGATCTGGCCATCGAGGAAGACCTGATCGAAGAGATCGCCCGCATCCACGGCTACGACGCGATTCCGACCACGCTGCCCGGCGGCGCCACGCGTCTGGCCGCGCCGAGCGAGACCCGGGTCGACGACGCCACCGTACGCCGCCAGCTGGCTGCGCGCGATTATCTGGAAGCGGTGAACTACGCCTTCGTCGATGCGGGGCTGTTGGGTAAATGGCATGCGCAGGACGGCAGCATCGCATTGGCGAATCCGCTCAGCGCCGAACTGGGCGTGATGCGCACGCACCTGCTGCCGGGGCTGGTCGCTTCGCTCGCGCGCAATACGGCGCGCCAACAGACCCGCGTGCGCCTGTTCGAAACCGGCAAGACGTTTGCCGCTGACGCGCACGATGATAGGCATGGCAACGACGCGCCGCGCGAAACCTTGCGCATCGCCGCCGCGGCCTGCGGCGACGCGCACGGCGAGCGCTGGGACAGCAAGCGCCGTGCCATCGATTTCCACGATCTCAAGGGCGACCTGGACAGCATCGCCGCCCTGTCCGGCGCGACATTGGAGTACCGGCCGTCGGCGCAGGTCTGGGGACATCCCGGACGTTCCGCCGACGTCTATCGCGACGGCGCCAAGATCGGGTGGATCGGACAGCTGCATCCGCGCCTGCAGCGCGCGTTGGATCTGGACACCGATGTCGTCGCCTGGGAGCTGGATTTGGAACCCCTGCTGCAGCGCAGGGTGCCGCGTGCCCAGGCCTTGTCCAAATACCCGTCCGTCCGTCGGGATCTCGCGTTCGTCGTCGCAGACGCGGCCCCCTGGGCCGCGCTCGCCGAGACTGTCCGTACGGCGGCCGGGCCTGCGTTGAAGGACCTGCGGCTGTTCGACCGGTACGTGGGAGAGGGGGTCGAAACGGGATTCAAGAGTCTGGCTATGGGCTTGATTCTGCAGGACGAATCCCGCACTCTGACCGACCGCGATGTGGATGCGGTGGTGGCCGCGGTACTGGCCGCCCTGCAGCGGGACCATGCTGCGCGGATTCGCAGCTGAATCGTTTCCGGGGAACGAGATGGCGTTGACCAAAGCGGAAATGGCCGAACGACTCTTCGACGAAGTCGGCCTGAACAAGCGCGAGGCGAAGGAATTCGTCGACGCGTTCTTCGACGTGCTCCGCGAAGCGCTCGAGCAGGGTCGCCAGGTCAAGCTGTCCGGCTTCGGCAACTTCGATCTGCGCCGCAAGAACCAGCGCCCCGGCCGCAATCCCAAGACCGGCGAGGAGATCCCGATCTCCGCGCGCACGGTGGTTACTTTCCGTCCTGGTCAAAAACTCAAGGAGCGAGTGGAAGCCTATGCTGGATCCGGGCAGTAACCGAGAGCTTCCGCCGATCCCGGCCAAACGCTACTTCACCATCGGTGAGGTCAGCGAGCTGTGCGACGTCAAGCCGCACGTGCTGCGCTATTGGGAATCGGAATTCCCCAGCCTCAAGCCGGTCAAGCGCCGCGGCAACCGCCGCTACTACCAGCGCCACGACGTGCTGATGGTGCGCCAGATCCGCGGCCTGCTGTACGAGCAGGGCTACACCATCGGCGGCGCCCGCCAGCGCCTGGACGGCGAGGGCGCCAAGCAGGAATCGGCGATGAGCTCCCAGATCGTCAAGCAGGTGCGGATGGAGCTGGAAGAGGTCCTGCAGCTGCTGCGCCGCTGAGCTCGAGCCCCTCTCCCTGCGGGAGAGGGGTTGGGGTGAGGGTGCGGCGAAGCGACGGCATCCATGATCGCTGAGGCGGTCGTCAGTTCATTGATATGCCCACGACCGGCGGGACGAGGCTGGAATTGCGCTGCTCCGCCGCACCCTCATCCGCCCTTCGGGCACCTTCTCCCGAAGGGGGAAGGGAAGCGCCAAAGCAGCTATAATCGCAACTCGCTTTCGAGCGATTTGTGTAACAAGTCGGGGCGTAGCGCAGCCTGGTAGCGCATCTGCCTGGGGGGCAGAGGGTCGTCGGTTCAAATCCGGCCGTCCCGACCATTACGGATCAACGAGCGCCCGGCCTTGCCGGGCGTTTTCCGTGGTGGGATTCGCGCGCTGTCCCGTGGCCGTTGAAATAAAAAGCAAATCCTCCTCGGTCCCCCCTTTTTCAAAGGGGGAGGAACAACTGCAAAGCGGAGAGGAACAGCCGTGAATCGGACCGGCTGCACAGCACGTTGGCCGCAGGTCAGGTAGGGTGCGTCCCAACTCCGCGCAAGGACGTCACGCATGAAACGTCTACTGGCACTGACACTGCTGTTGGCATCGGCGGCGCAGGCCCAGGACAGCCAACCCGTGCCGCCGCACGAGGAATTCGTCGATCGCCAATGCTTGCCCGCGATGCTGCGCGAGGTGGGCGACGCGCCGCCGCAGCGCATCGCCGCGCGCGCCGCGTGCGAGTGCAGCTACCGCCAGCTGTCCGGCCTGGAGACGATGACCCAGGCGCAGTTCGATGCGGCCGCGACGGTGTGCCGGTACGAATTCCAGCAGGACGGCGAAGGCTTCATGCAGAAATACGCGTCTCCGGACGACAGCCAGTAGCTTTGCGTTCACCGCCGCCCGCGAAAATATGCGGATCGGCCTTTCGGAGACGATGCATGCGGGGGATCCTCTTGTGCCTGGCATTGGCGGCGCTGCCGTGGGTCGCGAACGCGCAGTCAACGGCTGCCGATGAGCCGCTTCCATCGCCGGCGATCGCGCTTCCGGCGAAGCAAGACGGCGCGATCGTCGATCTGCAGGCTGTGGTCGTCTCCGGCAGCCAGCCCGGCCCGGGCTTGTGGCGCGTCAGCAAGGGCGACCATGTGCTGTGGATACTCGGCACGCAATCGCCGCTGCCGCGACGGATGGAATGGGAAAGCGGCCCGGTCGAGAAAGTGGTGTCGCAATCGCAGGAAGTGATCCAGCCGCCTTCGGTCGGGGTGAAGGCGGACGTGGGTTTCTTCCGCATGCTGGGCCTGATCCCCAGTGCTTTGAAAGCGCGGCGCAATCCCGACGACAAGACCTTGCAGCAGGTGGTGCCCGCGGACCAGTACGCGCGCTGGCAACGGCTGAAAGCGCATTACATCGGCAAGGATCGCGGCATCGAGCGTTGGCGGCCGGTATTCGCGGCCCTGGAGCTGTACGACAAGGCGATCGAGAAATCGGGCATGACCACGTCCGGCGTGGTCGCGCCCGTCGTGGCGAAGATGGCCAAGCGCTACAACGTGAAAGTCACGCCGGCGAAAGTCGAGATCCCCATCGCCGAACCCAGGCGTGCGCTCAAGGAATTCTCCACGGCGTCGCTGGACGATCTGCAATGCTTCGAGAAAACGCTGGACCGGATCCAGGGCGATCTGGACAACATGGTCGCGCGCGCCAACGCCTGGGCGGTCGGCGACATCAACTTGTTGCGCGACTTGCCGGCCAACAGCCAGTTCGCGGCTTGCAGCGCCGCGTTCACCGAAGCGGGCTTGGCGCGCAAATACGGCATGAGCGACCTGGCCAAGCAAGTCGAACGCAAATGGCTGTCCGTCGCCGAGGCGGCGCTGGCCAACAACGCATCGACGTTCGCGATGCTGCCGATCGGAGAATTGCTGAAGACCGACGGCTACATGGCGAAGCTGCAGGCCAAGGGCTACCAGGTGCAAGCGCCGTAAGAGCGCCTCGCACATATTGTGGGAGCGGCTTTGGCCGCGAGCTCTTCCGGCCAGAATCGCAACCGTAAAAGCTCGCGGCTAAAGCCGCTCCCACAAAAAAAGCGTCACCCGCGATCGGAAGAATGCGGCTTGCCCAGCACGAACGCGGACAGCCCCTCGTCGCCGCCGCGATGGATGCGGTGCGGCCCGTAGCACAGCATCCGTAGGATCGGCCGTGGACGCGCGTGCCAGCTGCCCCAGCTCAACGGCGAATCGCCGTTCGCATCCTTGGCGTCCAGCGCGGCGCCGGCGTCGAGCAGCAACCGGATCGTGCGTTCGCCGCCGAACGCGGCGGCGCGGTGCAGCGGCGTCTCGCCGTAAGTCCTGCAGTCGCGCATGAACGAGTCCGTCTCCACGCCGGGATGCGTGGCGCGATTGGGGTCCGCGCCGTGGGCGAGCAGAACTTCAAGCACCAGGTCGTAACGAATCCGGTCGGTATTGCACAAGGCCGAGTGCAGTGGCGTTTCGCCGGTTCCGGGCAGGGCATGGTTGGGGTTGGCGCCGTTTTCGATCAGGAACTGGCACAGGCGCCAGTGGCCGTGGAAGGCCGCGCCGTTCAGGCCGATATTCTCGCCGAGCGTCGCCAAGGACTCGCCGTTGGCCAGCAGGAAACGGATCGCGGAAACGTCGCCGTAGTAGGCGCACCACTGGATCAGCGGCACGCCGTTCGCGTCGGTGGACGCGGCCGGATGCCCCTGCGCCACGTAGTCGAACACCAGGTCGGTACGTCCTTCGACGATTCGCTCGAGCATGGAGCCGCCTCCTGGAGACGCTGCGCGGAGAACTATCCCGATGCGGCCGACAACGGCGCCGGCGGCGCCTGCAGTTCGGGCCAGCGCGACAGCACCGCATTGCGGATGCCGCCGGCATCGAGGCCGGCTTCGGCCAGCAGGTCTTCGCGGCTGGCGTGGTGCTGGAATTCGTCCGGCAGGCCCAGGTGCAGGATCGGCAGTTGCACGTTCGCCTCGCTGAGCAGTTCGGCGACGGCCGAACCGGCGCCGCCCATCACCACGTTGTCTTCGAGGGTGACGAAGCCTTCGTGCGTCTTCGCCAGTTCCAGGATCAGCGTACGGTCCAGCGGCTTGACGAAGCGCATGTTGACTACGGTGAGGCCCAACTCCGCAGCGATTTCATCCGCCGCGGGCACGATCGCGCCGAATGCGAGCAGCGCGATGCGGGACCCGCGCGCGCGGACTTCGGCCTTGCCGATCGGCAGGGTGTCCAGGTCGGCTTGCACGGCGACGCCGGGGCCGGTGCCGCGCGGATAGCGCACCGCGGCCGGTCCTTCGTGGCGGAAGCCGGTGGACAGCATCCGCCGGCATTCGTTCTCGTCGGCCGGCGCCATCACCACCATGTTCGGCACGCAGCGCAAATAGCTCAAATCCAGGTTGCCGGCATGGGTGGCGCCGTCCGGGCCGACTACGCCGCCGCGATCGATCGCGAACAGCACGTCCAGCTTCTGGATGGCCACGTCGTGCACCAACTGGTCGTAGGCGCGCTGCAGGAACGTGGAATAGATCGCGACCACCGGCTTGGCGCCTTCGCAGGCCATGCCCGCGGCCAGCGTCACCGCATGCTGCTCGGCGATGGCCACGTCGAAATAGCGCTCGGGATATTCCTTGCTGAAGCGCACCAGGCCCGAGCCTTCGCGCATCGCCGGGGTGATGCCGAGCAGCTTGGGTTCCGCGGCAGCCATGTCGCAGAGCCAGTCGCCGAATACGTCGGTGTAGGTCGGCTTCTTCGCGCCGGGCTTGCTGACCACGCCCAGCGTCGGGTCGAACGGAGACACCGCGTGGTAACCGATCTGGTCGCCTTCGGCCAGTTCGTAGCCCTTGCCCTTGGTGGTGATGATGTGCAGCAGCTGCGGGCCTTTGAGCTTCTTCAGCGTCTTCAGCGCGGCGACCAGGGCTTTCACATCGTGGCCGTCGATCGGCCCGGTGTAGTGGAAACCCATTTCCTCGAACAGCGTGGACGGCACGAACATGCCTTTCCAATGCTCTTCCCAGCGGCGCACGAAGCGCGCGGTCGGATTCTTCTTGTCGCCGAGCAGCTTCTTGCCGCCTTCGCGGATCGCGTTGAGCGTGCGGCTGCCGGTCATGCGGCCGAGCATCTTGGTGATGCCGCCCACGTTCTCGGAGATTGACATCCGGTTGTCGTTGAGGATGACGAGCAGGTTGGGTTCGGGCTCCATGCCGCCGGCGTGGTTCAGGGCCTCGTAGGCCATGCCGGCGGTCATCGCGCCATCGCCGATCACCGCCACCACTTTGCGGTCGTTGCCGGCTTGCGCATTGGCGATGGCCATGCCGAGCGCGGCGGAGATCGAGGTCGAGGAATGGCCGACGCCGAAGGTGTCGTACTCGCTTTCCTCGCGTTTCGGGAACGGCGCCACACCGTCTTTCTGTTTGACGGTGTGGATGTTGTCGCGGCGGCCGGTGAGGATCTTGTGCGGATAGGTCTGATGGCCGACGTCCCAGACGATCCGGTCTTCCGGCGTGTCGTACAGGAAGTGCAGGGCCGTCGTCAGCTCGATCACGCCGAGGCCGGCGCCGAAATGGCCGCCGCTCTTGCCTACAGATTCGATCAGATAAGCACGCAGCTCGTCGGCGATATCGCCCAACTCGGCTTCGTCGAACCCGCGCAGGTCGGCGGGAGCATGGATGCGGGAAAGTCGCGGATAGCGCTGCGGATCGATCATTACGGGGGAGGCGTGCGGCAAGTCCGTCATTGTCCCGCCGGGGGACGGGAGGGGCAAGCAAAGGCGTTTAGACGCGGATCAGGACGGGCAAGGGATCGAAAACGTCACCCGTCATCCCGGCGAACGCCGGGATCCAGGGATCGTCGCGGTTTTGGATACCGGCCTTCGCCAGGATGACGGCTACGCTATCGGCAACCGCTTTTATCCACGACGGAAAGCTTCCGTCGGCCTCAACGGCCGCGCAAACGCCCGAACAGGCTGCCGGATTTGGCCGGTTCGGCGGGCTCCGGCGGAAGCTCCGGCACGAACTCGGCGAACCCGGTCGTAAGGTTGGCATTGACGAAATCCGCGACGTCGGCCTTGGGCACGCCGCTGGCGGCCGCGATCTCATCCAGCGTGGCCGGCCCTTTCATCATCGCCGTGGCGATGCGGAAGTGCTTGGGGAACTCGCGTTCGGTCTGCGGCCATTTGTTCAGGCGGTAGCGACCGGCCGGATCGTAGCCGGGCAGCAGTTCTCCCTTGCCGGCCAGCAGGCCGCCGTACCACTGCAGGCGGGCCAGCGGTTGCGGTTCGCCGGCAGCGGCGGCTTCGCGGGTCCATGCGGCCGCGTCGATCGCATCGAAATCGGCCAGACGTACCGTGCCTTCGAAATAGCCCGCCAGCGGCTTGAGCGTGGCCGGGCCGTGGTATTGGCGGGCCTGCGGATCGATCAGCAGGTTGGGACCCGCGGCGCGCCGGTAGCGCAGCCTCTGTTGCAGGGCGTTCGGGGCCAGCCAGTCGGCGAAGACCGGATCGCGATCGGGCAGCGAGGGCGCCGCGGCAGGCTGGGGTGCGATCGCCGGTTCTTGGGGCACCGGAGGCGCTTGGATCGCGGGCCTGGCGTCTTCTTCCGGCAGCAGATCCTGCGGTGCCGGCGCATCGGTGAGGCCCGATGGAACGGCGGCCGCCGTCGGCGTCGGGGCGGGAGCGGGCGGCGGCGCGACCGCAGCCGTCTCAACGCCTGCTTTTTCGGCGATTTCGTGCAGCAGCCGATCCACGCTGATCGAGTCGAACGGGCGTCCCAGGCGGAAATCGGCCTGCGTGCGCGGCGCCGAGGTCAGCCCGATCACGGTTTTGCCCGCGCCATGCAGGCGCAGCCAGCTCATCGGGCCGTACATGCTGTCCATGTCGACCACCACGTAATCGGCGTCGGCTTCCGGCGTCAGGTTGAAACGGCTGCCTACCGCGGCATTGGCCTGCTTGAAGGCCGCTTGCAGCGCGGCTTCCGTGGCGGGGTCCATACCGGTAAGGCCGAGGGTGAGGGGCATCGTCGAGGATAGGGTGGAAAGGCCCTAAGTGTTGTCAACGATCGCCGGTCAGTCAACGGAAATCCGACATTAACGCGACGATTTGGATTTTTTGCCGCTGCGCAGGCCGGATTTCAAATTTTTGTGACGCGCAACGTCCTTTATAGACGTTGCGCGCAAGACCTCGCGATTTTCAGGATGTCGGCGGAGGCGGGTTGCTGATCACAGTGCAGCATTTCCAGAACAGATTCGGTTGGCCAACGCAGAAGGGACAAGCTTTCCCGCTTGGACACTTCATCGTGACGCACGATCTGTTCGGCTTCGAAGCGTCGCAGGCCTTCTTGCCGAATCTTTCGAGATCGAGCGAATCCGCTTCGGATGCCGGGTGTTCCGCAATCGCGGATATATCGGCGTCTTTCGCAGCGGCGGCCATCGAAATCCCCCAACACGATACGCAAACCAGTACTAAAAATATCAAGAGCGGGCGTTTCATGCTTCCGTCTCCATTGGCTGGGAATAGCCTGAATTACAGACGGAGACCCGTAAGAAAAGAGACCAAGCAGCTGCGCGCATCGCTGCGGCTGTTAGCCTGCAGAAACGGAGAGACCATTGACAAGTCTTCGCTAAATATTCTGCAAAGTGCTTGTTACGAAATCGGGGCTTGAGCTTGGGCGCAATTGGTCTTGTCTGGGCACTGTATGCATCCGGAGCTTGATGTGTACGGTGGCTAGAATCTTGTAGAAACAGCCGGCGGCTGCCGCGCTCTTGCACTCGGCTCGGGCGGATGCCGGCAAGGCGATCTCAACCACGGTCGGCATGCCGGGAAAAAGAGGATGTGGCGGCCGACACGGACGCGCACGGCCTCACGCATTGGTGGCGGCTGTTGGTCTGGTCAGTGCGGAAGGCGGTTATGCCGTGCTTTCACTGCCGCATCCGCGAACGCGGCCGCTTGGGCAGATGGCTCTTCAGGAACGCCATCTGGTCGGCCAGGATGTTGCGGTTGCTCAGGATCAGGTGCTCGATCCAGCTCGGCCGGTACGGCACCGCCAGCAACGGCATGCTGGCCTGCTGCGGCGTGCGTCCGCCCTTGCGCGAATTGCAGTGGAAGCAGGCCGCGACTACGTTCTCCCACACGTCGCGTCCGCCCTTGGACAGCGGCATCACATGGTCGCGGGTGAGCTGCTGGCGGTGGAAGTCGCGGCCGCAGTACAGGCACAAGTGCTCGTCGCGCGCGAACAGCGCGGCATTGGTGAGCGCGGGCGTGGGATCCAGCGCATGCGCGCGCGCATGGCCGCGCGCGGCCACGATCGGGTGCAGGTCGACCGTGCTGCGTTCGCCGGTCAGCCGGCAGATGCCGCCGTGCACGGTCAGGCAGGGGTCGCCCAGCGTCCAGGCGACCGCGCCGCGCGCGTAGAGGCAGGTGGCGTCCTGCCAACTCATCCAGTCGAGCACGCGGCCGTGCGCGTCCAGCGACAGCAGGCGCACGGCGTCCAGGCGCACGGGCATGGCGCTATCGGCGTGGTCGGGAAAATACGGAGGCGCGGCGGGCGGGGCCGGGTCGCGCTGCTGGTGTCCAGCGAAGGCCCCGGTCCGGACTAGGCGAAGCTTCGCTCTGTCAGGCTCCATGGGAGTAACAGCTTATACGCCTTTGTTTACTTTTTGTGTAGACGGCCCTCCCAGGGCCATCGATTCGAGCCTCGCCGTAGAGTCGAGCTCTTGCTTTTCCTCCCCCTTTGAAAAAGGGGGATCGAGGGGGATTTGCTTTTGCTGTTGTCTTTTAAGGGCAAGATCAAGAGCAAATCCCCGTGGCCCCCTTTTTCAAAGGGGGGCAACAGCATAAAAGCAAAAGCTCGCGGCTGAAGCCGCTCCTACAAAAAGTGGGCGGGGGAGGGGAGGAACCTAGGCTATGGCGGGATAAGCGGCCACGCGGCGCATCGCCTCCAGGCTGCGTTCGACATCCTCGTCGGTGGTCGCCCAGCACGACACGCTGATGCGCATCGCCGTGCGGCCCTGCCAGACCGTGCCGCCGCACCAGCAGGTGCCTTCGGCTTGCAGCGCGGCGATCACCCGTTGCGTGGTGGCCGCGTCGCCGAAATCCACCAGCACCTGGTTCAGCGCGACCTCGTTGAGGATCTCGAAGCCGCTCTCGCGCAAGCCTTCGGCGAAGCGCCGCGCCTGCCGGCAGTTGCGTTCGATCATTTCCGCGACGCCGCGGCTGCCCAGGCCGCGCAGCGCCGCCCATATCTCGACGCCGCGCGCGCGCCGCGACAACTCCGGCGTGTAGTCGGAAGGGTTGCGGAATTCGGATGCGGTCGGCAGATATTCCGCCGTGATCGCCATCGCCGCACGCAGCGATTCGGGATCGCGCACGAAGGCCAGACCGCTGTCGTAAGGCACGTTCAGCCATTTATGCGCATCGGTCGCCCACGAATCGGCGACGTCGATCCCCTTCACCAGATGCGCGACGCCGGGCGCCGCCGCGGCCCACAAGCCGAAGGCGCCATCGACATGCAGCCATGCGCCCGTGCCGCCCAGGCGCGCGCCGATTTCGGCAACCGGATCGCAGGCGCCGGTGTTCACGTTGCCGACCTGCGCGCAAACGATGGCCGGCCCGGAAATCGCGGGCAGCTTGTCCGCACGCATGCGCCCTTGCGCGTCCACCGGCACGCGCACGACGCGATTGCGGCCGAAACCCAGCATGCCCAGCGATTTGATCAATGTGGGATGCGCTTCCTCGCCGACGATCACCGTCACCGGCGGTGCGCCGAACAGGCCGTCCGCTTCCACGTTCCATCCCGCGCGCTTCAGGACCACGTGCCGCGCCGCCGCCAGCGCAGTGAAATTGGCGACGGTGGCGCCGGTGACGAAGGCGCCGCCGGTGCCCGGAGGCAGGCCGAGCAGTTCGATCAGCCAGCGCAACGTCACGTCCTCGATCCGCGCAGTGGCCGGCGTGGTCGCATACAGCCCGGTGTTCTGGTCCCAGGCGCCCGCCAGCCAGTTCGCCGCCAGCGTGACCGGCAGCGAGCCGCCGATCACGAAGCCGAAGAAGCGCGGACCGGCCATGGCCATCGTCGCCGGCGAGCCGTAGCGGTCGAGCTGATCGAGCACCTCGTGCGCGTCGCTGCCGTTCTCCGGCAGCGGCGTGTCGAACGCCGACAGCGCGGTTACGGCCGCGGGGTCGGGCGCCACGGCGCGCGTGTCGAGGCCTTGCAGATATTGGATCGAACGCCCTGCGGCCTCGCCGAGCAGGTCGCGCATGTGGTACCTCCAGATTCGTGTGGATGTCGTGCCCGGTACCGCGGCGCCGGGTGCGCGTCCGGCGACGTTCAAAGTATCGGCGAGGATGTTCGGGTGGTCCAACGGCGTCATCGAATTATCCTCACGACGGGCGCTTGGGCAGCGGCAGCAGCATGCGCACGCGGCTGCGGTAGTCGCGATAGCTGTCGCCGAAGGCGGCGACCAAGTCGCGCTCCTCGAGCTGGATCGCCACCAGGATGTAGCCGGTGGTCATGATCGCGAACAGCAGATGACCCAGGCTCATCGTCGGCGCCGCCCAGAACGCGATCACGAAACCCAGGTACAGCGGATGGCGCACGATGCGGTAGAAGGCGCGGATCACGAACGGCGTTTCCGGATAGGTGCGGTTGCGCGCATGCAGCCACACCTGTCGCAGGCCGAACAGGTCGAAATGGCTGATGGCGAACGTGCTGCTCAGCACCAGCAGCCAGCCGACCGCGGCGAGCGCCTGCAATGCGATGCGCAGGGACGGGGTCTGTACGTCCCAAAGCATCGGCGGCAACGGCCGCCACTGCCAGAACAGCAAGGCCAGCACCAAACTGGACAGCAATACATAAGTGCTGCGTTCTATCGGCGCCGGCACGATCTTCGTCCACCAACGCTTGAATCCTTGCCGGGCCATGCCGCTGTGCTGCACGGCGAACAGGCCGAGCAGGGCGAGGTCGATCGCCAGCGCGGTGGCGAAATCGCCGGTAACGCCGCTATCGATGTGCTTGGGCACGCCGATGCCCATCACGAAGCCGATGGCGTAGAGAAAAACGACCAAAAACAGGGCGTAGCAGACCGCTCCGTAGAGCAATGCGAGTATGCGCGACATGGGGGGCGCCTCCGGTTATCAGGATGGATGGAACTTTCGGCCGGACCGCGACGGCCGGCAATGCCTCAAACTCCCGTTTGTATGCTCGAGACGCCGCGTCAGACGCTGCGGCACGGGATGTCTGCGATGGATGTGCTTTCCGACGTGTTGAAAGCGGTGCGGCTGAACGGCGCGGTGCTGTTCCGCGGCGAGTTCGGCACGCCCTGGTGCATCGCCGCACGTCCGGAAACCGCGATCGCGGCGCAGTTGTCGTCGCCAGGCATGCACCTGATTTCCTTCCACGTGGTGCTCGAAGGGCATTTCTGGGCGCGCTTGCCGCCGGCCGATGCGGTCCGCATCGACGCCGGCGAAGTGCTGGTCGTGCCGCATGGCGACGCATACGTCATCGGCGACGCGCTCGACAACGTTCCGGTGCCCGCGGCGCAGCTGTTCGCCGGCGCTTCGCTGCCGGACATCAGGAGTTTCCGCTGGGGTTGCGCCGGCGGTGGCGATGTCCGCACCCGCGTGCTGTGCGGCTATCTCAGTTGCGAACGCAATGCGTTCGCGCCGCTGTTCGCAGCGCTGCCGCGCCTGTTCAAGGTCAGGCTGGGACAGACCGCAGCCGCGCAAACGCTCGACCCGCTGCTGATGTACGCGGAGCAGGAAGTGCTGTCGCCGCGGCCGGGCGCGGCCGGACTCAAGCTGCGCATGGCGGAACTGATGTTCGTCGAAGCGCTGCGGCGGCACATGGAGGCCTTGCCCGAAGCCGAATCCGGCTGGCTGGCGGGCCTGCGCGATCCGCTCGTCGGTCGCGCGCTGGCGCTGCTGCACGAGACGCCGCAACGTCGTTGGACTGTAGACGAACTGGCGCAGGCCGCCGCGACGTCCCGTTCGCGCCTGGCCGAGCGTTTCAAGGACGTGCTCGGCGAGCCGCCGATGCAATACCTGGCCCGCTGGCGCATGCTGCTGGCGGCGCGTCGCCTGCGCGAAGGCCGCGACAGCGTGGCTACCGTCGCCGAAGCGGTCGGCTACGATTCGCCGGCCGCCTTCCAGCGCGGCTTCGCGCGCTACATGGGCACCACGCCCGCGCAATGGCGCCGCGGCGTCGACGCGGTCGAAGAACCCGAATGCGGCTTCGGCTGACGATGGCCGATCGACGAGCCTGAGTCCGGCTCCGATGGTGGGCTCTACGCGCATGGCAAGTCCTCTCTATGACACCAACGCTAGAGGGCGCGCATGCCGGACCTACCCTTCGACAGGGTGCGCCACTTACTTTCGATGGGCCATGGCGTGTTTGCCCCCAGTCGGCCTAGCGGCGGACGCAGCAAAGAAGCCGTCGCAACCGAGCTTCTGTAGGAGCGGCTTTAGCCGCGAGCTTTTCCAGATCGCGGCGTTGTGGCCAGCAAGAGCTCGCGGCTAAAGCCGCTCCTACGAAGAGCAGGCCGCAGCCGGTGGACGATTCGATCAGCCGCCGAAGCGTTCCGCAGCGAGCGCCATCAGCGGCGCCGTTCCGCTTTCGATCGCGGCCTTGTGCGCCAGCGTGCGCGGCAGCACGCGCGCGAAGTAGAAACGCGCGGTCTCGCGCTTGGCGGCCTTGAACGCTTCGCTATGCGACGATTTTTCCGCAGCCGCCACGCTGCGCGCCCACCAGTAGGCGAGGGCCAGATAACCGGAATAGAACAGGTAGTCGTAAGCCGCGGCGCCGACCTCGTCCGCATCGGCGATCGCGCGCTGGCCGACCGACAGCGTGAGCTTCTGCCATTCGCCGGCCTTTTCGCGCAGCGGCGCTACGAATTCCTTCAGCGCCTCGTCGTTCTCGTTGTCCTTGCAGAACGAGTCGATCATGCCTAGGAACACGCGCAAGCCCGCGCCCTGCAGCTGCATCACCTTGCGGCCCATCAAGTCCAGCGCCTGGATGCCGGTGGTGCCTTCGTACAGCGTGGTGATGCGCGCATCGCGCGCGAGCTGTTCCATGCCGTGCTCGGCGATGTAGCCGTGGCCGCCGAAGCATTGCAGCGCGTGGTAGGTGCATTCCACGCCCCATTCGGTGAGGCAGGCCTTGACGATGGGCGTGACGAAGCCGAGCAGCGCATCGGCCTGCTTGCGTTCGGCTTCGTCGCCGGCGTGGCCGACCACGTCGACCAGCGTCGCGGCGTGATAGCCCAGCAGGCGGCCGCCTTCGGTCAGCGCCTTGCAGGTCAGCAGCATGCGGCGCACGTCCGGATGCACGATGATCGGGTCGGCCGGCTTGTCCGGCTGCTTCGCGCCGCTCAGCGAGCGGCCCTGCAGGCGTTCGCGCGAATAGCGCAGCGCGTTCTGATACGCGCGATCTGCCAGGCCCAAGCCCTGCAGGCCGACGGCGAGGCGCGCGGTGTTCATCATCGTAAACATCGCCATCAGGCCCTTGTTCGGCTCGCCGATCAGCCAGCCCTGCGCATCGTCGAAATTGATCACGCAGGTCGCCGAGCCGTGGATGCCCATCTTGTGTTCGATGGCGCCGCAGCGCACGCCGTTGCGCGCCCCGACCACGCCGTCCTTGCCGACCTTGAACTTCGGCACGATGAACATCGAAATGCCCTTGCTGCCGGCGGGCGCATCCGGCAGTCGCGCCAACACCAAGTGGATGATGTTGTCGGTGAAGTCGTGCTCGCCGGCGGTGATGAAGATCTTGGTGCCGGAGATCGAATGGCTGCCGTCGTCGTTCGGCGACGCCTTGGTCTTGAGCATGCCCAGGTCGGTGCCGCAATGCGGCTCGGTGAGGCACATGGTGCCGGTCCAACTGCCGTCGACCAGCTTTTTCAGGAAGACCTGCTGCTGCCAATCTTCGCCGTGGTGCAGCAACGCCTCGGTCGCGCCATGCGACAGCAACGGGAAATTGCCCCAGGCCAGGTTGGCGGCGTCGATCATTTCCTTAAGCGGTATGCCGGCCGCGTGCGGCAGGCCCTGGCCGCCGAACTCCACCGGCGACACCAGGCCGGCCCAACCGCCGTCGACGTACTGCGCGTAGGCCTGCTTGAAACCCGGCGGCGTGGTCACGTCGCCGCTGGCCTTGTCGTATTGGCAGCCGACCTCGTCGCCGACGCGGTTGAGCGGGGCCAGCACGGTTTCGTTGAAGCGCGCGCCTTCTTCGAGCACCGCGTCGACGATGTCGCGGCTGGCGTCGGAGAAACCGAGCCGCGAAAACAGCGCCTCGGCGCCGAGCACGTCGTACAGGGCGAAACGGATGTCGGCGAGCGGGGCTTTGTAGGTGGTCATGGCGTTCCGTAGAAAAAGAGGTTACCCATCGAAAGACGATAGCCGCTTTTGTAGGAGCGGCTTCAGCCGCGAGCTCTTGATGTTGCTCTCGCTCTTTCGAGCAAAAGCTCGCGGCTGAAGCTGCTCCCACGAAAAGCCGGTCAGCGCATCACGCCGGGCAATCCCGGCACCGGGCTCAGGCTGCTGGTGCGCTCGATCGGGTATTCGCGCGGATTGCCTTCTTCGGGCGTGGCGTTGACCGTGCCTTTCAACGCGTAGCCGATGCTGCGCTGCCCGGCCAAGGCGTCGGCCATGGCGATACGCGCCGCCGGCGTAGGCGAATGCGTCAGCGTTACCACGTCAGCCGATTCGGGGCCGATCGAGATGCCGGCATTGCCCTGCAGGGTGCCGGCCTGCTCGCTGCCCAGGCTCATGGCCAGCGAGATCGCGTCGAAGCGCATCGGGATGCTGCTGAAATTATTGATCCGCACGTCCACCGACCAGCTGCCGTCGGCGCGCACCGTCAACTGCTGGATGCCGGCGGCCGGTTCCGACACGCGCCGCACCATGCCGCCGCCGCCGCAGGACGCCAGCAGGAACGCGGTGGCGGCCATCAGGATCAGCGTCTTGAAACGGCCCATCGCATCGCTCCGTCGGCAGGAGCGAAGAGGATACTACGCGGCGGTGAATCCGCACCCGGCGCCCTCCGAAACCCGGCGCGGCGGGGCGTATCATTCAGCACCGGGAGGGGACGCGCACGATGAACGACTCATGGATCGCCTGCCCGTTCAAACAGGGTGGCGCTTACCGCGTACGCCGCGATTTCACCGCGCTTCGCTGTTCCTTCAGGGCCGGCGAAATATTGATCTTCAAGTCGGTCGCATGGTCGCGATACGACGGCATGCTGGGTTTCTTCTTCGGTCAGCCGGGCAGCGAAGGCACCTGGGCTTGGGATATCGAGGACGACGCCGATCTGCAGGTCTGGAAGGAGTTGTTCGAGGAAGTGCCGGACGCGGTGTGAGCGCGACGCTGCTCAGGTCAGCGGCGCCGCCATCACCAGCGGTTCCAGGTTGAAGCCCATCGCCTCGGCGCGCTTCTTGATCTGTTCGAACAGCGCGCGCTCCATCGTCGGCGTGCGCGACAGGATCCACAGGTATTTGCGGTTGGGTGAGGCCACCACCGCCCACTGGTAACCCGGATCCAGGTCGATCACCCAGTAATCCGCCCACACCATCGGCAGCCACGACAGCCAATCCGGCGCGAATCGCACCTGCAACCGCCCGGGATGCCCTTCGACGCCGCGCGCGACCCCTTCGGCCGAATCGCGGTCCCCGTCTTCCGTGCGGCAGGCGTTGACCACGCCGATCAATTCGTCGTCGCGCAACGTATAAGCCGTGGTGATGTCCCCCACGCACTTGCGCTGGAAGAACACCGGTAGGTGCGCGATCTCGTGCCAATGCCCGGCGTAGCGCGAGATATCGAGCTCCGGCACCGAGCGCACCGGCTCAGCGGCGGAGACGGGCAGGGCGAACGCCAGCAGCAGGAGAAGGATCGAGCGCATCGGCGGCTCCGGTCAGGGCTGGCGCAGGGTCGCGGCGGGGGTGTTCAGTCTGCGTGACGGGTCGCTGCGCGCTCCTATAAAGCAGCGGTGGCTGTTTTCGTGCCTCGCGAGCTGATGTAGCCTTGGCCTTAAGGGGGAACTCGCTATGCGCATCGTATTGTTTTCGATCCTGTTTTTTGCTTTGTCCGGGCCGGCCGGCGCGGAGTATCGCTGCGGACGGGCCAAGACGGGTCCGGAATTCCAGGCGGCGCTCGACGCCGAACTGAGCCGCATCCAACAGGCCCACCAGTCGAGCGAAGCTTCGCACAAAGCCGAGATAGACCTGAAATCCCAAGCGCTGATCGAAAAAGGCGTCTGGTCCGAAGCGGATAGGGCGGCTTATTTCGACAGGGTCGCGAACCTGCCGGCATTCCAGGCGCGGGAAATAGAGAAGCGGGATTACGGCCGCTATTTTCCATCCGAAGTGCAAATGGCGATGACGTTGGGCGCAGCCAATCCGCGAATGGGATGCGAGCATGCCGCGAATGCGGTGTCCTTTCTCGCCAAGATCGCCGCGGCGAGCGAGGCGCAATGGCTTTTGATGAAAACCGAAATGCCGAAATAGGCCGAAGGCGGTCGAAGAGCTCGCCCCTCATGGACCGATGGCTGCCTCGCAGAGGCTCGCGATCACTTTGCTCCCTTCGCGGGCCTGATCGTCATCGGAAGGAGCGAATTCGGTCACGGTAAGGCCGACCACATCGGCTTCGTGCGCGATGCGGCGGACCAGCGCGATCGTATCTTCGATGCCGAGTCCGCCGTCGGGATAGGCGACATAAGGAAATTCGCGCGGATCGAGCGCGTCCAGGTCGAAATGGATATGCACCGGTCCGCCGATCGGCGTCTTCGGATCCAGCAGCTTCAAATCCATTTCGCGTTGCAGCGCCCAGTCGCCGTCGTCGCCGACGCGGATGCCGAAATAGCGGAAGCGGGCCGGATCGATCGGCTTACCCAGGAAGGGGCGCATCGGCTGGGGCGCGCGGCCCAGGATCGCGCTTACCGGCATGCCGTGGAAGTTGCCGCTGGGCGAAGTCTCGGGTGTGTTGGCGTCGAGATGGGCATCGATCCAGATCACGCCGAGGTCGGGATGCATGCCGTGCAGATAATCGATCACCGCGACATCCACGGCGCAATCGCCGCCGGCGGTCAGCACGCGCCTGGCGCCGGAGCGCGCGAGCACGTCCTGGGCGCCGCGGAATTGCGCGAAGATCGCTTCCCAGCGGCGGACGCCGTGAGCGTCTACCGCATGGTTGTCGCCCAGCGGCACCCGGACCTGCGGCGCGTATTGCGCGCAGATCGCAGCGGCCGCTGCAGCGCCGCGCGGGAGGTTCTCGTGCCGGCCCGATCCTTGCCATTGCGGGTAGGAGAGGCTGAGGTCGAAGGGCATAGTCCCGCGCTCCTTTCCGATCGTTAATTTCGATGATGCCATGGCGTATGGGGGCTTGCGATCTGGCACCGAATCATCGCTGGGACCGTAGGTTGGGGGTGAAATCCCGACATCGACCTCTTTCAGACGTGTCGATCTTCGAAGCGATCGCTCATTGATCTTGAGAGCCGAAGGTTGGGTGAAACCCCAACATAACCATCTTCCAGCTCAGGTGGGACGCAACTCAACATCGCAAACTCATTGAGTCGGCATGCTGCCTGCAGGCATCGTATTGTTGGGGTTTCACCCCAACCTACCGAGCTAGCCCCTATGTTTCGCCAGCACTCCAAATGGCTGGCGCCTCCCGACCGAAATATCGATTCCGAAGTCGTCGCCGAATGGAACCAGCAGCGGCCCAACTACCCCATGACCATTGCCTTTCAGCGGCAAGATTGGTCACCCTTACTACGAGCATCGATTGGCGGCCTAAGATGTCCTACGACAGCCGAATATGTGGCGACTGCATAAGCGACGCCTTTCTCAAGGCGGAAATCGCGAAAAGCGCCCGCGACGACGAGGAGTGCAGCTACTGCTCGAAGATAAAACCTACAATCGAAATGAATGATCTCGCGGAGCGCGTCGACAATGTAATTTCTTTGTTTTTCGAATCCACGACCGGCGATGAGTTGCCTTGGGCGAACTACGAGCCAACAGGTAATCCTTTGGACGAGGTGGTGGGAGAGCTTTTGGGGGCCGAAGAAGATGTAGTCAACGACGTGGTCGAGCTGTTATCTGAGGGCTGGTTCGATCGCGATTCCTTGGAAAAGAAATATGGCGATGACCCTCATTTTGTAGAAAACACGCGGTTTGAGCAGCCGCTGAGCGAGGCTTGGCGAAAAATGGAACACAGCCTAAAGACAGCGGCTCGGCACATAGATCCGAAGGCGACGGTGCTGCTGGAAAGTGTCTTCGGGCAAGTCGTTGAAGACCGCACATATACAGAGAAACCGGTAATCGTCGAAGTCGGTCCCGGAACCGAAATTGAACACCTATTTCGAGCTCGCGTATTTCAAACCGAGGATGCGCTCGAAAAAGCGCTATCGCACCCGGAGCGCCATATTGGTCCGCCGCCATCAGAAATAGCCGTTGCAGGGCGTATGAACGCTCGAGGGATCTCCGTCTTTTACGGCGCGACTGACCAGCAGATTGCAATCGCTGAAGTCCGTCCGCCCGTCGGAAGCTATGCGGCCATGGGAAAGTTTCAGATCACCAGGAAGCTAAGGCTCCTGGATCTATATGAACTAAATGCAGTGGTTGTCGACCCACGCATGAGCATGTTCGATCCGAGCTGCGCGAGCGCCATGACTCGCAGTCAGTTTTTAGGGACCTTGGCGGAAAAGCTCGTGATGCCGGTCATGCCCGAATTGCAAGACCGAGACTATCTAATAACCCAGGTAATCGCAGATTTTCTCGCTACTCACCCGACCCTCGAATTGGATGGAATCTTGTTTCCTTCCGCACAGCATGCGCTGACGAAGAGAAACATTCCGGGTCGGAATGTCATTCTTTTCAACAAAGCATCCAAGGTGGCCTACTCGGATCATGATTTCGGAAACACTCGTGCCAATCTTTGGGATGTCGATGATGATGGTGCCAGATTTCAGCCCATGATATGGACAGAACAAGACACTGAGCCCAAGCCACCTAGGCCCCCATTTCTTATCCCGGCCGACCGCATTGAACCGACATTGGAATTAGACCGGGAAAGTCTGGAAATCTTCGAAATCAAGGCTATCCAATACGGGACTTTTAGCCACGCTGTGGAGCATAAGGTTGTGTCCAAGCGAGACGACCGTAAGCGAAAATATTGATAGGGGCGCAACAGCCGATGCTGGAAGGCCGGCTAGGGGCCGGAGCCATAAAGCTCAGCCGTCAAGGATGCCCTGAAGAAAAAAGAGGCTTCGTTCGCGCGAACCTCTTCATTTGCGTCGTATTCCGCAATGCTGAATGGTGGCCGGGGAGGGAATCGAACCCCCGACACGGGGATTTTCAATCCCCTGCTCTACCAACTGAGCTACCCGGCCATTCTGCTGCGGCCTGGGCCGAGCGAGCCCGAAATGATACGGAGCCGGGGCCGGGGTGGCAAGCCGGATCGCGGCTGAACACCGGTCCGATGGCGGGTTGCGGGCGGCGGGATCGGGCGCATCATCTTCTCGAAGGTGGTTTTTCATCCCATATGAGGAGGTCGCCATGAAGCGTATTCCGCTACTGTTGAGCGCACTGGCGCTAGCCCTGACGGCTACCGCCGGTTTTGCCGCCGAAGGCTCGCGCGATGCGGCCCGGCTGGCCAAGTACGAAGCCCACGCCGGCGCGCCGGTCAAGAACATTCCTTACCGCACCCCGGTCGGTTGGGAAGTGGTCGACGACGACCACATCCTGCTGACGATGCGGCCCAAGGAGGTCTACCTGTTGCGCCTGTCCGGCTTGTGCATCCAGAACGACCGCGGCGCGGCGGCGATCGCCATCACCTCGCAGGCTGGGCGCATCAGCGCCGGCTTCGACCGGGTGAAGACCGGCGACGAACCTTCGAGTTGCCGCGTCGAAGAAATCCGGCCGATCGATACGGTCGCGCTAAAAGCGGCCGAGGCTGCGAAGTAAAACCGCCTGGACTTCTCCTCCCGATAACGGGAGGAGAACGACGCGACGGCTAAGCCTCCGGCACGTACCCAGCGGGCTTCTCGGCGCCTTCGCCGAACAGGAATTTCTGCATCTCGGTTTCCAGCAGCGCGCGATGCTTGGGATCGCGCGGCGATAGCCGGTTTTCGTTGATCAGCATCGTCTGGTGCGCCAGCCATGCGGCCCATGCGGCCTTGCCGATGTGGGCGAAGATGCGTTGGCCGAGTTCGCCGGGCCAGGGAACGAAATCGAGGCCTTCGGTTTCGCGTTTTTCGTAATCGCAGAAGACGGTGCGCGGCATGCGTCCATTGTAGCGGGTCACGCCTTCTGCGAGCGGCTTTTCGTAGGAGCGGCTTTAGCCGCGAGCTCTTCCCTTCATGATCGCGCGAGCTTGGAGAAAGAGCTCGCGGCTAAAACCGCTCCTACGAAGAGCGGGCGGGAATGACGGCTAACAGCAATTTGCGGACAGGTGCTGGGATGCCCAGCGAAACGAGCTCGTCGCGGGCCACCCAGCGAAGGTCGTCGTTGTCGCGTACGGCGGCGGACAGGCCTAGTCCGCGCCAACGCAGCGGCTGCAATTGCACGTGGTAATGGGTGAAGGCGTGCGCGATCGGCGCCAGCGCTTCGGCATGGTCGTAGTCGCCCTGCAGATGGCTCGCGAACCAGGCGCGCGCGGTTTCGTGGTCCGCGGCTTCGGGCAGCGACCAGAGCGAGGCCCAGATGCCGGTCGGCGGACGTTTCTGCAGCAGCACGCGCTGGCCGGCGTCTTCGGCCAGCAGCAGCAAGGCATGCCGTTCGGGGATGGGCTTGCTCGGTTTGGCGGTCGGCAGCTCGGCGACGCGACCGTCGCGCAACGCGACGCAGTCCGCCTGCAGCGGGCAGATCACGCAAGCCGGATCGTGGCGCGTGCACAGCGTGGCGCCGAAATCCATCTGCGCTTGCGTGTAATCGGCCAGGCGTTCGTGCGGCAGGTGCGATTCGGCCAGCAGCCACAACGCTTTTTCGACGGCCGGCGTGCCGGGCCAACCGGCGACGCCGTGAAAGCGGGCGAGGACGCGCTTGACGTTGCCGTCCAGGATCGCGAAACGATCGCCCCAAGCCTGCGCCAGGATCGCGCCCGCTGTGCTGCGGCCGATGCCGGGCAGGGCGGTGAGCGCATCGGGATCGCGCGGCAACTCGCCGTCGTGGCGCTCGACGCAGAGTTTCGCCGCCGCATGCAGGTTGCGCGCGCGAGCGTAGTAGCCGAGTCCGGACCACAGCGCCAGCACGTCGTCCTGCGACGCCGCGGCCAGCGCCGGCAAGGTCGGCAGCGCGGCGACGAAGCGCTCGAAATACGGCATCACCGTTTGCACCTGCGTCTGCTGGAGCATGATTTCCGACAGCCAGACGCGGTAGGGCGTACGCGGATGCATCCACGGCAGGTCGTGGCGGCCGGCGCGGTCGTACCAGGCCAGCAGGCGCGAAGCGAAATCGTCCGCGGCTGTGTTCATCGCACGGGCGGCTCGGCGATGGCGGGATCGTCCATTTCGATTTCGACGCCTCGCAGCTGCGCGCCGGAAACTTCCAATGCCGGCGTGACGATGCGCCCATCGAGCGGCGGCAACGGCGAGCCTGCGGCGCCCGCATCGATCCATGCGGTCACTTCGGGCAAGCGGAAGCGGCCGTCGAAGTGCGTTTGGTCGCGCTGCAGGCTCAACGCCGCGATGTCGCTGAAGTCCGGTTTGCCGGCGTAATTCAACGAGAACGGCAGCGGCGACGGCGATGCGCCTATCGGCGCGGGCAGCGCCGGCCATGACGACGGCCAGGCAGCGATTTTTCCCGCCAGTTGCAGCGACAGCGCGTTGCCGTACGCGATGCGTCCATGCGCGTCCAATTCGGGAACGGGATCGTCGCCGTGCACGACGCTTCCGATTGGCGCGATGGCCAGCACGCCTCCGCGATAGCGCAACGGCCCGGCGAGCCCGAATGCGAAGGGCAGATCGGTATCGCCGGACACGTAACGTGCAGTGGCGCCGAGTTTCATGCGATCCAGACCGAGGCCATCCGCATCGGAATGCAAACGGCCGCCGAGAATGGGTTTCATCGGCAGCTTCCAATCGCTTGATTCCACCGACAACTGGCCGGCCAAACCCAAGCCGGCGCCGATCTCGGGCTTGATCAGCACCGCATGCACATCGAAGGGCAGGCGTGTGCCGCCGGCGAGCACGCGTCCGCTCGCATGCGCATGCACGCGGCGTTGCGGATACAACGCGGGCAGTTGCAAGTCCAAGGATTCGATCGACCAGCCGTCTCCGGTCACGCGTCCGTCGTCCACCTGCAGGCCGTCGGTCAGCGTGGGGATCTTGGTTTCGCCCGGCGGCCGCGTCGCCAGCCAGCGCAGCAGGGCGGGGAGGTCCAGCTGCGGCGCGTCCAGTTCGATGCGCTCCACGATCAGGTCGGCGCCGCCGGCTCGGATCGTGGACCAGGGCAGGGTGAGGTAGATGCGTTTGGCGCGAAGCAGCGGCGTCGCGGCGCCGGGTTGTTTGGCGACGACATCGCGCACGACGAGCATCGGCGTGCCGAGCAGGCGGTATTCGCTGGCGCCGCTGGCGGTGATTTCCAGGCCGAGGGCGGCGCCGGCGCGGGCGAGCAGGAGAGAAGCGACCCTGTCCGGCTGCGCGAACCAACGCAATGCGAGCAGGCTCAGCAGCACCACGCTCATGGCGGCGATGAGCCAAGTGCGGCCGGTGATTTTCACGGCGCCATCTTCTCCGGAGGCCGGCACAAACTACCGCAAGAGCAGCGGAGCAAGCTCTGCTCTACAGAGCGATGGCGGAGCAAAGTCGCTGGATTCCCGCTTTCGCGGGAATGACGGCTTCTAGAGGCGCGGAAGCGCCGCATCAGGCGCCGAGCGATTCCGGCAGCAGCGCATCGACGAAGGCTTCTGCGTCGAACACGCGCAGGTCTTCCGGGCGTTCGCCGATGCCGGCGTAGCGGATCGGGATGCCGAACTCGCGCGCCAGCGCGAACACCACGCCGCCTTTCGCGGTGCCGTCCAGCTTGGTCACCACCAGGCCGGTCACGCCGACGGCGGCGTTGAACAGGCGCAACTGGGACAGCGCGTTCTGGCCGGTGGTGCCGTCGATCACCATCAGCACCTCATGCGGCGCGGTAGGGTCGAGCTTGCCGAGCACGCGGCGGATCTTGCCCAGTTCGTCCATCAATCCCGATTGCGTGTGCAGGCGGCCGGCGGTGTCGGCGATCAGCACTTCGATGCCGCGCGACTTGGCGGCCTGCAACGCGTCGTACGCGACCGATGCGGCATCCGCGTTCTGTCCCTGCGCCACCACCGGCACGCCGTTGCGCTCGCCCCAGGCCTGCAATTGCGCCACGGCGGCGGCGCGGAAGGTGTCGCCGGCGGCGAGCATCAGGCTGCGGCCTTCGTCCTTGAAACGCTTGGCGAGCTTGCCGATCGTGGTGGTCTTGCCGACGCCGTTCACGCCGACGGTGAGCACGACGAAAGGTCTTTCTTGTCCGCCGATCGACAAGGGTTGCGACACCGGACGCAGCAAATCGATCAGATCGTTGCGCAAGGCCGCGAGCAGGGCCCGCGCATCGGCGAATTCTCGCGCTTTCATCCGCTTGCGCAGAGAATCCACCAGCGACGCGGTCGCGGTGACGCCGACGTCCGCGGTCAGCAATGCCGTTTCGATTTCGTCGATCAGGTCGTCGTCGAGTTTGGGATTGCGCGAGAACAGGCCGCCGAAGCTGCGAGCGAAGGCGCTGCCGCGTAGCCGGTCGCGCCAGCCGGGCTTGCCGGGCGCGGCGGGCGATGGCGATTCGGCGCCTGCCGGGGCGACGGCGCCAGGCGCCGGGTCCGGGCCGGAATCGGCCGGTTGCGACGCCGCCGGAAAGGCGGCGGCGAGTTCTTCCGTTGTGGGGCGTTCCTGGCCAGGTGGATGCCCGGACGGCTCGGTTGCGGCCGGTTCCGGCTTCTTGCGGCGGAAAAAACTGACCATTGCGCGGGAATTCCGGAGAATGCGCGCATGGTAACAAAGCCCGGCGACGCCCCACGATGAAAACTCCGCCAGACAAAGGCCGGCCGCCGGGCAAGGTCAGGATCATCGGCGGCCGCTGGCGCGGCACCCGGCTCGAAGTGGCCGACGCCGCCGGCCTGCGTCCCAGCGCCGACCGCGTCCGCGAAACCTTGTTCAACTGGCTGCAACCGGCGCTGCCCGGCGCGCGCGTGCTCGACCTGTTCGCCGGCAGCGGCGCGCTGGGCTTGGAATCGCTGTCGCGCGGCGCGCGCGAAGCCTTGCTGGTCGAGCGCGATCCCAAGCTCGCCGCCGCGCTGCAGGCCGCGATCGCGCGCTTGCATGCCGAAGACGAGGCGACGGTCGTCCGCGCCGATGCGCTGGCCTTCCTGCGCGCGCCGCTGCACGGGCGTTTCGACGTGGTCTTCGTCGACCCGCCTTTCGCCGGCAACCTGTGGAAGGGCGCGGTGGATGCGCTGGCGCCATGGCTGGCGCCGCAGGCCTGGTTGTATCTGGAGTCGCCGGCCGAGGCGGCGATCGAGCCCGGATCGGATTGGACGCCGCACCGCGAAGGCCGCACCCGCGAGGTGCGTTACGCGCTCTACCGGCGCGTTGCGGACGGCGCTGATACACTGGGCCCCGTTATAGATGGCCCACCGGCGACCCTTGCATAAATGAGCGTGACCGAATGAGCATGGCGCGTACCCGTATCGCGGTCTACCCCGGCACCTTCGATCCGATCACCAATGGTCACATCGACCTGATCGATCGCGCCGCGCCCTTGTTCGAGCGCCTGATCGTCGGCGTGGCCGAGAGCCCCGCCAAGGGGCCGGCCCTGCCGCTGGAATTGCGCGTCGGCCTGGCGCGCGAGTCGGTGGCGCGGTTTCCCAATGTCGAGGTGCGCGGCTTCAATTCGCTGCTGGCGCATTTCGTGGCCGAACTCGGTGCCGGCGTGCTGCTGCGCGGCCTGCGCGCGGTGTCGGATTTCGAATACGAATTCCAGTTGGCCAGCATGAACCGCCACCTGATTCCCGATGTCGAAACGCTGTTCCTGACGCCGGCCGAGCAATACGGCTTCATCTCTTCTTCGCTGGTGCGCGAAATCTCCCGCCTGGGCGGCGACGTTTCGGCTTTCGTGCCGCCGGCGGTGGCCAAAGCGCTGCAGGCCGAATGGCAGCGCACCGTTAATAAATGACCGTCACCTGGGGGAATACCATGAAAATCACCACCCGCCTGATGCTGATCGCCTGCCTGGTGCTGCCGTTCGCGGCGTGCAAGAAGGAAGAAGCGCCCAAGGAAGCGGTCGCCGCGCCCGTCGCCGTGCCCACCACCGGCGACAGGAAAGCCTGGCAGGAGTACATCAAGGACGTCGCCAAGCGGAACATGGATGGCGTCACCAGCGCCCCGTACGCCTACTTCCTGCCCGATGCGTCGTCGCCGGATTTCGCCGGCGAATACGAGCGGCAACTGGAGAAGATGAAGGGCGATGTGGCCCGTGGCATCCTCGAGGGCAATATGCTCGTGTTCGGTTCGCCGTCGTCGGCGCAGATGGCCGATGCGGTCATCGAGTCGTTCCAGGGCATCCAGCCCGGCTCGATGAAGGGCGTCAAAGTCGTGTTCGTCGGCGCCGCCGCCGACAACGAGCGCGTCAAGGCGGCGGTAACGCCGGCCGGCGTAGACTACGTTTTCGTGCAGACGAAGTAAGGGCGAGGGCGGTAACAGCCGCCACGCCTTGCGTTTTGTGGGAGCGGCTTCAGCCGCGAGCTTTTCCGATAACCACTGCTGCTCGAAAAGCTCGCGGCTGAAGCCGCTCCCACAAGTTCTACCAGCAGGACATGTCACTCAAGATCAACGAGCTTTGCGTCAACTGCGATGTCTGCGAACCGGTCTGTCCCAACAAGGCGATCTCGCAGGGCGAAACCATTTACGTGATCGATCCGGCGCGGTGCACCGAATGCGTCGGCCATTTCGACGAACCGCAGTGCGTGGTGGTGTGCCCGGTCGAATGCATCGATCCCGATCCGGCCTTTCCCGAAACCGAATCCGACCTGCTGGCGAAGCTGCGCCGGCTCGAACAGGAGTCGCAGATTTGAACAACCGATTTTTAGCCGCCATTTCCACGAAGGCGAAGGCATTGCTTTTAGCCGTCATTCCCGCGAAGGCGGGAATCCAGCGACTTTGCCGTTTCCGCAGCGATCGGAAACTGCGTAAAAGACACTGGATTCCCGCCTTCGCGGGAATGACGGCTGAAAAGCGATGGCATGCGAGTTCGGCAAGCCTCGTATTGATCGCCAGTCTGTTGCTTTCACCGGCGGCGCTGGCTGACGCACGTCGGCAAACGCCTTCGCACCCACCCGGCGCCGCGATCGCCAGCGCCCACGCGCTCGCCACGGAAGCCGGCATGCAGATGCTGCGCGAAGGCGGCAACGCCTTCGATGCGGCAGTGGCGACGTCGGCGGCCCTGTCGGTCGTCGAACCGATCAGCAGCGGCCTGGGCGGCGGCGGCTTCTTCCTGCTGCACGACGCCAAGACCGGCAAGGATGTGTTCGTCGATGCGCGCGAGACCGCGCCGGCGGCGGCGACGCCCGCGGAATACCTGCTGGAAAACGGCGAATTCAACCGCGACCGCGCCGAGAACGGCCCCTGGTCGGCCGGCATTCCCGGCCTGCCGGCCGCCTTCGTCCATCTCGCCGACAAGTACGGAAAACTGCCGCTGAAGACCACGCTGGCGCCGGCGATCAAGCTGGCGCGCGAAGGTTTCCCGATCTATGCCCGCCTCGTGCGCGGCTACGCCTCGCGCCGGGCCGTGATGGAGCGCTATCCCGGCACGCGTGCGGTGTTCCTCGCCAGCGGCGCGCCGCTGAAGGAAGGCGAAATCTTCAAGCAACCCGATCTGGCGAATACGCTGGAAACGCTCGCCGCGAAAGGCTTCGACGGTTTTTATCGCGGCGATATCGCCGACAAGCTGCTCGCCGGCGTGAAAGCCGAGGGCGGACGCTGGACCGCGCAGGAGCTGGCCGGCTATCGCGTGCGCGAGCGCGAGCCGGTCAGCGTCGAATATCGCGGTTGGCGCATCGTCACCGCGCCGCCGCCGTCCTCCGGCGGCATCGCGCTTGCCGAGATGCTGCAGATACTCGAAGGATGGGATCTGTCCAAGCTCGATCCGGCGCATCGTATCCATCTGGTGGTCGAGTCGATGCGCCGCGCGTTCCGCGATCGCACTTTCTATCTGGGCGATCCGGATTTCGTAAAGATCCCGGCCGCGACGCTGACCAGCCCCGGTTATGCCGCCGGCCTGCGCGCCACCATCCATCCGCAGAAGGCCACGCCGAGCGATCTGCTGTCCGGGGAAGAGACGCCGCTGGAAGACGACGAGACCACGCACTTCTCGATCATCGACGCCGACGGCAACCGGGTCGCGGCGACGCAGACGGTCAACCTGACGTTCGGCTCGGGCCTGATCCCGCCCGGCACGGGCGTGCTGCTCAACGACGAGATGGACGATTTCGCGCTCAAGCCCGGCACGCCCAACGCGTTCGGCGTGATGGGCTACGACGCGAATGCGCCGAAGCCGGGCAAGCGCATGCTCAGTTCGATGACGCCGACCTTCATGGAATCGCCCGACCGCGTGGCCGTGCTCGGCACGCCGGGCGGCAGCCGCATCATCACCATGGTGCTGCTGGGCGTGCTCGGTTACGACGCCGGCCTGGACGCGCAGGCGGTGGCGGCCTTGCCGCGCTACCACCACCAGTGGATGCCGGACCGGATCCAGGCCGAAACCGGCGCCATCGCGCCCCAGGTGGCCGCGGAACTAAAAGCCATGGGGCATGGTCTGGATCTGCCGGCGGACGAAGCGGCAGGCGGGCGCGGCTCCAGCCACGTCTGGGGCAATCTGCAGACGGTGCTGTGGGACCGCAAGGCCGGCACCCTGTCCACCGGCAGCGATCCGCGCAATCCGGTCGGGCGGGGCGAGGTGATGCGAATGGGCACTGCCGCGGCCAAGTGAGGCATGCTCTGTAGAGCGGAGCTTGCTCCGCTGTTTTTGCTTTAACACGGCACCGTCATTCTAGAATCGAGAGCAGCGGAGCAAGCTCCGCTCCAGGGCAAAGGCGCAGCGTCGATGGCGGACAACGATAAAAAACCGATCGCGCATCTGCTCCCGGCGATCCTGACCGGGACCGCGGCGCTGATCGCATCGCTGACCGCGGTCTACGTGAACCTGCGCGGCGACAAGGCCACCGACAAGCCCGTCGTTGCCGCGGAGCAGAAAGAACAGACCGCGGTGGCGACCAAGGCGCTGCCGCCGTTGCCGTCGGACAAGGTGGAGTTGCAGCTGGACCGCATCGCGGTGGAGCACGACGGTTCGATCGGCACCACCGATTGGCGTTTCGCGGTGGAAGCCGACGGCCAGCCGCTGTTCGTGTTCCAGCAGGACGGGCTGGACGACACCGGCGGCCGCAACATCGTCAACCCGAAAGACGTGCAGGCCGTGCTGCGCCTGCCGGCTGGCCAGCGCGGCAAGATCACCGTCAAGGGTTGGCGCGGCAGCCGCCTGCGGCTGATCGAAGGCGAGGCCGACGTCACCGGCGAAGGCGCGGTCGGCGACGGCGCGCTGGCGCCGATTCCGGTCAAGGCCATGAAGGACAGCGCCGGCGCCTTCGTGTTCTATTTCTCGGCGAACCGCCAGAACGCTGAATAACGCGCGCGATGCCCGTGGTTAACGCGGGCAGGCGCTAGAATCGGCGTCATGAAACTCTGGTCCCTGCTCGGCAATTCCCAGAAGCTGGACGGCGGCGCCATGTTCGGCAATGCGCCGCGCGCGGTCTGGTCCAAGTGGCTGCCGCCGGACGATCTCAACCGCGTGCCGCTGGCCTGCCGCGCTTTGCTCGCCAGTCCGCTCAACGGCAAGACCGTGCTGTTCGAATCAGGCATCGGCGCATTCTTCGAACCCAAGCTGCGCGAGCGTTACGGCGTGGTCGAAGAGCGGCACGTGCTGCTCGATTCGCTGCGCGCGGCAGGCTTCGAGCACGAAGACATCGACGTGGTGGTGCTGAGCCACCTGCATTTCGACCATGCCGGCGGCCTGCTCGCGCCGTGGAGCGAAGGTCGCGCGCCGGAGCTGTTGTTCCCGAATGCGACGTTCCTGGTCAGCGCCGCCTGCTGGGATCGCGCCCGCGACCCGCACCCGCGCGACCGCGCCAGCTTCATTCCCGAATTGCCCGATCTGCTGCAGGCCAGCGGCCGGCTGGAAATCGTCGACAGCGACCATTCGCGCGCGCTCGGGCACAGCGTGCGCTTCCATTACAGCGACGGCCATACGCCGGGACTGATGCTGGCCGAGATCGTCGGCCCGGAGAACGTCCGCGGCGTGCCTCACGGCGGCGTGGTGTTCTGCGCCGACCTGATCCCGGGCCGCCCCTGGGTGCACGTGCCGATCACGATGGGCTACGACCGCAATCCCGAACTGCTGATCGACGAGAAGCGCGATTTCCTGGCCGACAAGCTGGCGCGCAACGTGCATCTGTTCTTCACCCACGATCCGGATTGCGCGCTGGCGCAAGTGGTGCGCGACGACAAGGGCAGGTACGGCACCGCGCACGAGGTCGGCGAACTGCACGCGCGGGCCCTGATGGCATGAGGCGATACCTCGCAGCCTGGCTGGTGCTGTTGGCCGGCGCGGTGTCCGCACAGGAAGCGCCCGTCGGATTGCCGCAAACCGAAAAATCGCCGCGCGACGCCGAGTTCGGCGTGGTGACGCGCCGCTTTGGGCTGGAGCGGCGCGTAGAGATGTACCAGTGGCGCGTCGCGGGGCAGGGTTACGAAAAGGTGTGGAGCGCGACGCCGATCGCATCGGCCGCGTTCGCGCCGGGACACGACAATCCGCCGACGCTGCCGCTGGCCGGCCGACGCGTCCTGGCCGACGCGATCACGCTCGACGGCCGGCCGCTCGATCCGGAAGTCGTCGCGCGCCTCGGCGAATGGCGCGAATTCCGCCCGAATTTTTCCGCATTGCCGGGCAATCTATCGGCGACGTTCCAGCCGGAAGGCGACGGTCTGGGCAGCGCCGAAAACCCGCTCGATCCGCAGATCGGCGATCTGCGCGTGACCTGGCGCGAACTGACGTTGCCGTCGCTGGACGGAAAGGTCGCGTTGCAGGACGGCATATGGAAATTGCAGCCTCACGCCGCCGATGCGCAGCCGGCCGCGCAGGCGGGCATGCCGGCTTCGTCGGTCAGCAAGGGCGTCCTCGGCTGGCTGATCGGCGCTGGTATTTTTGCGCTGGTGATCCTGGTGATCGTCTCGGTGATACGCAACCGCCGGCGCTGACTGCTTTTCGTAGGTGCGAATTCATTCGCACGCTTTTTTGCTCTTGCGATGGCTCTTCGTAGGAGCGGCTTTAGCCGCGAGCTCATTCTTGCGCGAATGGTTGTGGGAAGAGCTCGCGGCTAAAGCCGCTCCTACGAAAAGCGAAAGCGTGCGAATGAATTCGCACCTACAAAAGCGGATCAGACGACACGGGTGCCGAAGATCTTGTCGCCGGCGTCGCCCAGGCCCGGCAGGATGTAGCCTTTCTCGTTGAGGCGCTCATCGATCGACGCGGTATAGACCTCGACATCGGGATGCGCGGCTTCCAGCGCCTTGAGGCCTTCCGGTGCGGCCACCAGGAACAAGCCTTTGATGCGTGCCGCGCCTGCGGCCTTGAGCATGTCGACGGTGGCGATCAGCGTGCCGCCCGTGGCCAGCATCGGGTCCAGGATCAGCGCGATGCGGTCCTGCATGCCGCCCACCAGGTTTTCGTAATAGGGCAGCGGCGCCAGGGTGGACTCGTCGCGGCGGATGCCCACCACACTGACCTTCGCGGCCGGAATCAGTTCCAAAACGCCCGGCAACATGCCCAGGCCCGCGCGCAGGATCGGCACGAGCGTGATCTTGCGTCCCTTAATCCGGCGCACCGATACCGGTCCGGCCCAGCCTTCGACCTGCGCGTCTTCGGTTTCCAGATCGGCGGTCGCTTCGTAAGTGAGCAGCGTCGCCACTTCCGCCGACAGCTCGCGGAAGGTCTTGGTGCTGTTGTCGGCGCGGCGCATCAGGCCGAGCTTGTGCTGCACCAGCGGGTGGCGGACTTCGACGAGTTTCATGGGATTGGCCTTTGTAGGAGCGGCTTTAGCCGCGAGCTTTTCGCGTCAAGGCGTACAAATCAAGAGCTCGCGGCTAAAGCCGCTCCTACAAAAAAGCAAAGGCGAGCGCAAATCCTCCTAGCCCTCCTTTTTTCAAGGAGGGAGACGAACATTAGGCCGCTGCTGCTTCCTGCTGCCGCGGACCTTCTTGCATCGCTCGCTTCACCATAGCCACGATCAGATCGATCTCGTCGCTCTCCACCGCGAAGTGCGGGGTGAAGCGCAGCGAATTGGCGCCGCCGTGGATCACGCCCAGGCCGTGCTCGCGCAGCCACTCCTCGCTGGAGCCGGTGCCGTAGCCCTTGAAGCGCGGGTCGAGTTCGCAGGAGAACAGCAGGCCGGTGCCTTGGACCTTGGTGATCAGGCCGCCGAGCTCGCCCTTGAGCTTCTCCAATTTTTCGACCGCTTCGCGGCCGCGGGCGCGGATGTTGTCGCGCAGTTCCGGCGTCAGCATTTCCAGCACGGCGCAACCGACGTCGAGCGCGCGCGGGTTGGCGGTCATGGTGTTGCCGTACACGCCGCTGCGGTACAGGCCGGCGGCGTGCTCGGTGACGGCCAGCACCGACAGCGGGTACTGCGCCGCGTTCAGCGCCTTCGAATAGGTTTCCATGTCCGGCGCTTCGAGCTTTTCGAAGCCGGGATAATCGACGATCGACAGCACGCCCTGCGCGCGCAGGCCGGCCTGGATCGAATCGACCAGCAACAGAGAACCGTGCGCCTTGGTCAGCTCGCGCGCGGCGGCGTAGAACGCTGGCGGCACGCTGCGGCCCGGGTCGCCTTCGCCCATCACCGGTTCCAGGAACATCGCTTCGACGAACCAGCCGTTGGCCTCGGCGTCGGCGAATACCTTCTTCAGCGCATCGATGTCGTAGGGTTCGATCGCGATCACCGAGTCCTCGCCGCGGAAGCTGGCCAGGTGCTGCATATAGGTCTTGCGGCTGCTGTCCGAATACAGCGCCGGACGGTCGGTGCGGCCGTGGAAGCTGCCCTTGACCACCAAACGCTTCACCTTGCGGCCGGCGTGGCGCGCGCCCGGATCGGTCATCAACTTGGTGTTGACGTCGGCGATGCGCGCGGCCAGGCCGACGGCCTCGGAGCCGGAGTTCAGGCACAGGAACTTCGCGTACGGGCAACCGCCGCGATCCTGCCCGATCGCCGCGCGCATCGCGCGCACGAAACGCAGCTGCGAGAGGTTCGGCGTCATGATGTTGGCCATCACCTGCGGCTTGGCCATCGCGTCCATGACCTTCTGCGGCGCATGGCCGAAACCGAGCATGCCGTAGCCGCCGCAGTCGTAGATCACCGCGCCGTTGAGCGTGACCACCCACGAGCCGCGCGCGGCGAGGGCGACGTAGGGATTCACCGCATCCTGCGGATAGAAATTGACGAAGCCGTCCTGCAGCGCCTGCACCTGGGCGTCTTCGTCCAGGTTCAGCAGCTCGGGGAATTCGGCGCGGACGCGCGCGTATTCGGCGACGGCGGCTTCGATCGCCTCGCCCAGCTGCGGATGCGCAGCGGCGTAGCGGGCGATGGTGGCGTCGTCCAGGCCCTGGGTGCGGCGCTTGCCGGTATGCGCGCGCAGCGGCGCGAGGGCGTCGGTCAGGGCCATCGGAATCTCCTGCAAGGGCTTAAAAAAGCCATTATTGGCGAGTCCGTCGTCGATTAATAGCGCGATTTCGACGAAATTCCAGTATATTTCGTCGAATTGACCATAGGTTTGGGCAAAATGAAGATCACCGCCTCCGACCAGCAGCTGTTGACGGTCCTGCGCGAGAACGCCCGCGCCTCCACCGCCGAGATCGCGCGTCGGCTGAACCAGTCGCGGACCACGGTGCAAAGCCGCATCGAGCGGCTGGAACGGGACGGCGTGATCGCCGGCTACACCGTGCGAGTCGCCGAGGCCGCCGAGCGCGGCCATATTCGCGCCCACATCATGATCACCGTGTTGCCCAGGCATATGGCGTCGGTCGTCGAAGCGCTCCGCGCCATGCCGGCGGTGCGGACCCTGCACTCGGTCAGTGGGCCCTTCGACCTGATCGCATTGGGCGTGGTGCCGAGCGTGGAGGACATGGACGAACTCACCGACCGCATCGGCGCCATCGATGGGGTGGAGCGGACCACGTCGTCGATCATCCTGTCCGCGAAATTCGAGCGCTAGCGGTGCCGGCGCATCCCGCTTTTGCCCCTCCCTTTTATGGAAGAGGGGCGGGCGCGAAGCGCCAGGGCGAGGGTCCGGCTTTTCGTGCCGTCTGGCAGCCGAGAAGCGAAGGCGTCAAGCCTTCTACAATGGCCGCCTGCCTTACGCCCGTCATCCATTGAAGAAATCCGATTTCCATTACCACCTGCCGCCCGAGCTGATCGCGCAGGCGCCGCTGGCCGAGCGTTCGGCCAGCCGCCTGTTGTGCGTGCCGCCGGCGCCGGACGCTTTTTCCGACAGGCAGGTGCGGGATTTGCCGGAACTGCTGCAGCCCGGCGACCTGCTGGTGTTCAACGACACGCGCGTGATCCCGGCGCGTCTGTTCGGCAGCAAGGACACCGGCGGCCGGGTCGAGATCCTGATCGAGCGCCTGCTGCCGGGCAACGAAGCGCGCGCGCAGATCGGCGCCAGCAAATCGCCCAAGCCCGGCGGCCGCATCGCGCTGGACGCCGGCGGCGAGGCCGAGGTGCTGGGTCGCGCGGGCGAGTTCTACCATCTGCGCTTCCACGTGGACGATGCGCTGGAATCTTGGCTGCAGCATGCGGGCCGCTTGCCGCTGCCGCCCTACATCCAGCGCGAACCCGGCGCGGACGATGCGGAACGCTACCAGACCGTGTTCGCGCGCGAAGTCGGCGCCGTCGCCGCGCCGACCGCCGGACTGCATTTCGACGATGCGCTGCTGCAAGCCCTGCGCGTGCGTGGCGTGCGCTTCGGCCACATCACGTTGCATGTCGGCGCGGGCACGTTCCAACCGGTGCGGGTCGAGGACCTGCGCGAGCACCGCATGCACAGCGAATGGCTCAACGTGGGGCCGGAACTGGTCGAACAGATCCGCCGCACGCGCGCCTCAGGCGGCCGCGTGATCGCGGTCGGCACCACGGTGGTGCGCGCGCTCGAATCGGCGATGCACGACGGCCGTCTGCTGCCATTCGCCGGCGAGACGCGGATCTTCATCTTTCCCGGCTACCGGATCCGCTCGGTGGACGCGCTGCTGACCAATTTCCACCTGCCGGAAAGCACGCTGCTGATGCTGGTGTCGGCCTTCGCGGGCCGCGAGCGCGTGTTCGCAGCGTATGCGCATGCGGTGCGCGAGAAGTACCGATTCTTTTCCTATGGGGATGCGATGTTGTTGTATCCGGAGAGTTCGAAGTGATCATGCCCGCCACGGCTGTTGCTGTTCCCCCCTTTGAAAAAGGGGGGCAGGGGGGATTTGTTTTTGCTTTTGCCGTGGCCCCTGAAGATCAAAAGCAAATCCCCCCTGCCCCCCTTTTTCAAAGGGGGGAACAGCTATGAGCCGGATGTCCTTCGAATTGCTCGGCAGCGATGGGCCCGCACGCCGTGGTCGTCTGACTTTTCCGCGCGGCACGGTCGAGACGCCCGCTTTCATGCCGGTGGGTACCTACGGTTCGGTTAAAGGCGTACTGCCCGAACAAATCCGCGCCCTCGGCGCCGAGATCATCCTCGGCAACACCTTCCATCTCTATCTGCGGCCGGGCCTGGACGTCATCGAAGCCCACGGCGGCCTGCACGGCTTCGCGCGCTGGGACGGGCCCATCCTGACCGACTCGGGCGGCTTCCAGGTGTTCTCGCTCGCGCACCGGCGCAAGATCACCGAGCAGGGCGTCACTTTCGCCGCGCCGACCGACGGCTCCACGGTGTTCCTGGGCCCGGAAGAAAGCATGCGCATCCAGCGCGCGTTGGATTCGGACATCGTGATGATCTTCGACGAATGCACGCCGTATCCGGCGACCGAGGAAGTCGCGCGCGCCTCGATGGAACTGTCGCTGCGCTGGGCCGAACGCAGCAAGCGCGCTCACGAAGGTAACGACGCGGCCTTGTTCGGCATCGTCCAGGGCGGCGTGCATCACGATTTGCGCACGCGTTCGGCGGAAGGCCTGAAAGCGATCGGCTTCGACGGCTACGCGATCGGCGGCCTGGCGGTGGGCGAGCCGGAAGCCGAGCGCAACGCCATGCTCGAACACACCTGCCCGCAACTGCCCGGCGACCGGCCGCGCTACCTGATGGGCGTGGGCCGTCCGGAAGACCTGGTGGAATCGGTCGCGCGCGGCGTGGACATGTTCGATTGCGTCATGCCCACCCGCAACGCGCGCAACGGCCATTACTTCACCCGCACGGGCACCGTGCGCATCCGCAACGCCAAGTACGAGCGCGATACCGATCCGATCGAACCCGGCTGCGGCTGCTACGCCTGCAGCCAGGGCTACAGCCGCGCTTATTTGCGCCATCTGGACCGCTGCAACGAGATGCTGGCGCCGATCCTGGGCACCCTGCACAACCTCTGGTACTACCAGGCGTTGATGGCCGGAATGCGGAATGCGATCGAGCGGGGAACCTTTGCCGCCTTCCGCGAGTCCTTCTACGCGGCCCGTTCCTGAGTCCCTCTCCCTCCGGGTACGGCCACTGGATAAGGGTTCGGCGTACGCGGGAACAGGCGCTGCGCCGGACCTTTATCCACCTCGCCGTCCCCGTGCCGGGGCCGCGCCGCGGGGGCAGGCAGGCTTGAAAGCGCCGACCGGCGTCTACATGGCATAATTCCCAGCTATTTTGCGAACAGTGGATAACTCCCGATGAGCCTGCTCGACCTGCTGATTTCCCCCGCCTACGCGCAAGCGGCCGGCCAACCCGCGCCGGGCGGCCTGTTCGGCGGCGGCCTTACCGGCCTGCTGTTCCCGATCATCCTGATCGCGATCATGTACTTCCTGATGATCCGCCCGCAGATGAAGCGCGCCAAGGAACACCGCGCCATGCTCGAGAAATTGGCCAAGGGCGACGAAGTCATCACCAACGGCGGCATCGCCGGCACCGTCAGCGACATCGGCGACAACTTCATCACCATCGAAATCGCCGACAACGTGCGCGTGCGCGTGCAGAAGGGCGCGGTCGGCAACGTGCTGCCCAAGGGCACGCTGAAGGCCTCCTGATCCCACGCCGCCGTCCGGACCCGGCCGCGCAGCGGCGCGGTCCGGGCCTCTGAGGCCGCTTCCCCGGATTCGTCCAACGCCATATCCGGGCTACGTCGCTGGAAATAACGATGCTCGAATACGCACGCTGGAAATACGTGGTCATCCTGGTGGTGGTGCTGGTCAGCGCGCTGTACGCGCTGCCCAACCTGTATCCGCAGGATCCCTCGGTGCAGATCACCGCCAACCGCGGGGCCGCGATCGACGCCGCGCTGCGGCAGAAGGTGGACGCCACGCTCAAGAGCGCAGGCGTGACGCCCAAGTCGATCGAGACCGGCAAGGACGGCAACATGCTGGTGCGCCTGTCCAGTCCCGACTTGCAGACCAAGGCCAGCGACGCGCTGGGCGGCGCGCTCGGCAGCGGCTATGTCGTCGCGCTCAATTTGGCTTCGACGGTGCCGCCGTGGCTGGACGCCATCAACGCCAAGCCGATGCTGCTGGGCCTGGACTTGCAGGGCGGCGTGCACTTCCTGATGGAGGTCGACCGCAAGGCCGCGCTGGATAAGCGCTTCGAGGCTTACCTGGAAGACCTGCGCGTGGTGCTGCGCGAAAACCGCGTCGGTTACCGCTCGGTCGAGCGCCGCCCCGACAATTCGCTGGTCGTGCTGCTGTCCAACGCGACGGACGTGGGCAAGGCGCAGGAACTGATCGCGCGCGACCTGCCCACGCTCGCCCTGGAAACCGACGGCGACCAGCTCACCCTGCGCGTGCCGGAAGAGGAACTGCAGAAGACGCTGACCAGCGCGATCGAGCAGAACGTCGGCACGCTGCGCAACCGCGTCAACGAACTCGGCGTGGCCGAGCCGATCATCCAGCGCCAGGGTTCCGAGCGCGTGGTGGTGCAGTTGCCGGGCGTGCAGGACACCGCGCAGGCCAAGCGGATCCTCGGCGCGACGGCCACGCTGGAATACCGCGGCGTGATCGAAGGCAACGCCTACGAGGCGCTGCAAAGCGGCAACGTGCCGCCCGAGGGCCGCATCTTCTACCGCAAGGAGATCGGCATCGACGGCAAGCCGGTGCCGGTCATCCTCAACAAGCGCGTGATCGCCCAAGGCGACCAGCTGCAGGACGCCAGCTCGTTCTTCGACTCGCAAAGCGGCACGCCGGCGGTGCGCGTGCGCCTGACCAGCCTCGGCGGCCAGCGCATGTTCGAGTATTCCAGCCAGCACGTCGGCAAGCCGATGGCGGTGGTCTATACCGAGCGCATCCCGGAAGTGAAGATGGTCGACGGCAAGGAGGTGCGCAGCACGCGCATCAACGAGCAGGTGATCTCGGTCGCGACCATCCAAAGCACGCTCGGCCGCGATTTCCAGACCACCGGCCTGGAAAGCATGAAAGAGGCCGCCGACTTGGCGCTGCTGCTGCGCGCCGGCGCCCTGGCCGCGCCGATGGACTTCGTCGAGCAGCGCGTGGTCGGTCCCAGCCTGGGCAAGGAGAACGTGGAGCGCGGCCTGACCGCGGTGCTGTACTCGTTCGCGTTCGCGTTGGTCTTCTTCCTGATCTACTACCGCATGTTCGGCATCATCACCTGCGTGGCGCTGCTGCTGAACCTGCTGATGGTGGTGGCGCTGATGTCGATGCTCGGCTTCACCATGACCTTGCCCGGCCTGGCCGGCATCGCGCTGACGGTGGGTATGTCGGTGGACGCCAACGTGCTGATCAACGAACGAATACGCGAGGAGCTGCGCGCCGGACTGCCGCCGCAGACGGCGATCGCGACCGGCTACGAACGCGCCTCGGGCACCATCGCCGACGCCAACCTCACCGCATTGCTGGCCGGCGTGGCGCTGTTCGCGTTCGGCACCGGTCCGGTGAAGGGCTTCGCGGTGTCGATGATCCTCGGCATCCTGACCTCCATGTACACCGCCGTTTCGGTTTCGCGCGCCGTGGCCACGCTGATCTACGGCGGCCGCCGCAAGCTCAAGTCGATCGCGATCTGACGGAACGAATACGACGATGAAGATATTCCCGCTCAACCTGATCCCGTACGGCACCAAATTCGACTTCATGCGTTTGCGCTGGGTGTCGCTGGCGGTGGCCGCCCTGCTCACCATCGCGGCGATCGCGGCGATGGCGACGATGAAGTTCAATTTCGCGTTGGATTTCACCGGCGGCACCTCGGTCGAACTGCGCTTCGCCAAGCCGGCGGACGTCGACGCGGTGCGTTCGCAGTTGGCCGCCGCCGGCTATTCGAGCGCGCAGGTGCAGACGTTCGGTTCCGGCAACGACCTGCTGGTCCGCCTGCAGGCGAAGGAGGGCACCGACCCCGCCGATGCCACACGCACTTCGGACGACGTGGTCAGGGTGGTATCCACGCCCGGCAATCCCGCGCAGCGCTTGAGTTACGGCTATGTCGGCTCGCAGGTGGGCAAGGAACTGGCCGAAAACGGCCTCTGGGCGCTGCTGTTCGTGCTGGCCGGCTTTCTGGCCTACATATCGTTCCGCTTCGAATGGAAATTCGCGGTCGCGGCCATCGTCACCACGCTCAGCGACATCGTCATCGTCGCCGGCTGGTTCGCGGTGTCGCGGCACGAGTTCGACCTGACGGTGCTGGCCGGCATCCTGTCGGCGCTGGGTTATTCGATCAACGACAAGATCGTGGTATTCGACCGCGTGCGCGAGAACTTCCGCGCGATGCGCGCGGATCCGCGCGACGTGCTGAACACTTCGATCAACCAGACCTTGTCGCGCACGATCATCGTGTCGTTCGTTGCGTTCCTGACGGTGCTGGCCCTGTACTTGTACGGCGGCGGGTCGCTGCAGGGCATGGCCGAGTCGCAAATGATCGGCATCGTGCTGGGTACGTTGTCCTCGATCTTCGTCGCCTGCCCGCTGCTCACCATAGGCTGGCTGAAGGTCACCAAGCAGGATCTGATGCCCAAGGCCCGCGACGAAGCCGCGCTTGCGCGGCGGCCGTAAGCCTGCGGCCGCCGGCAACGAAAAAGGCCGCGCATCGCGCGGCCTTTTTCGTCGCATCTTTGTAGAGCGAAACTCGCTCCGCTGTCCTTCTCTTGCTCTGAGCTTTGCTCCGCCTTTGTAGGGCGGGGCTTGCTCCGCTGCTCTTCGCTCTTAGGCCGTTTGTTCTTAGGCCGTTTGCTTTTTTAAGCCGTCATCCCAGCGAACGCTGGGACCCATGTTGCTCTGGCGCTTGCCCCTTCAGCCGTCATCCCGGCGAAGGCCGGGATCCAGGCCCGCGTCCTGGCCGCTTGCGCTGCGACTCGCGCCATGGACAAAAGCTTCCGCGCTGCGCGCGGGTCACTTTCTTTGCTGGCCCAAAGAAAGTAACCCAAGAAAGGGCCTGAACTGCGGTGCGATGCGTCGCGCCTGAAAGTTCGCCAGCGGACCTGCTTTCGTCGTGGGTGACCTTCTTACGCAGGTACTAGATTTTGATTCGTAGCCTATGGGTGACGTGGCTTTTGCGGATGGGCGCTGAGGAGGCGTTCGGGTCGATCGCCCCGAATCTGAATGTCGAAGCGACGGAGGAATCCCGAGGGCCGGCGATAAGTGGCCAAGAACACGGGGTGGCCCCATCGCCGGGATACCTTCCAAAGGCCCTTTTTCTTTGGTTACTTCTCTTTTTGGGCCCATCAAAAAGAAAGTAACTCGGCCGCGGTTTTAGCGGACGAAACCCCGGCCTGGAAGGCCGGCAGGTCGCGACGAACCCGCAAGCGAAGGCAGCAGAGCAAGCTCCGCTCTACAAATGTAGGTGCGAATTCATTCGCACGCTCTTGCTACGCTGAAAAGCGTGCGAATGAATTCGCACCTACGAAAATCAAGAGCAGCGGGGCAAAGGCGTGGGATTACTCGCTTCGCTCGCCCTCCGGGCCATCTGCTGACGCAGAGGTTCGCTACGGCCTCCGGCCTCCGCAGTCCCGCCTTCGCGGGGATGACGTCAGGGGTAAAAAAACAGCGGAGGCAAGCCCGCTCTACAAAGCGGCTCAGCCGAAGGTCTTGGCGTATCCCGACGACACGATCAGCTTCTGCAACGGCTCGACCATCTTGATGCCGCCGGCGATGATCTGACCGCCGCCAACGGCATTGGCCACATCCATTCGTCCCAGATTCGCACCGCGGTAATCGCAGACCCGGCCGCCGGCTTCGCGCACCAGCAGGGCGCCGGCGGCGATGTCCCAAGGCTTCACGCCGGCTTCGAAGTAAGCGTCGACGCGGCCGCAGGCCACATAGGCCAGGTCGAGCGCCGCCGAACCGGTGCGGCGCACGTCTTCGGCGTCGCGCAGCAATTCGCGCACGCACTCCAACTGCGCGCCGGCGCGTACGCGCTCGCGCGGCGGGAAACCGGTGACCACCACGCTGCCGGCCAGGTCCTTGCGGTCCGCGACGCGGATCTTGCGATCGTTGAGCACGGCGCCGGCGCCGCGGCTGGCGGTGAACAATTCGTTGCGGATCGGATCGAAGATCACGCCGTGGGTCGGTTCGCCGTTCTCGGTGAGCGCGATCGACACGCAGTAATGCGGAAAGCCGCGCAAATAGTTGCTGGTGCCGTCGAGCGGGTCGATCACCCAGGTGAACTTGCCGCCGCCGCGGCCGGCCTTCTGCGCGCCGCCTTCCTCGCCCAGGATCCCGTAATCGGGGAACGAACGCTTCAGTTCCTTGATGATGGCTTGCTCGGCCAGTCCGTCGACCTCGCTGGCGAAATCCATGCGGTCCTTTTCGACCACATTCAGCGCGTCCAGCTTGCCCAGATGGCGCAGAAGGACGCTGCCGCCCGCACGAGCTGCCTTGACCATGATGGTGACTGCGGGTTTTTGCATGGCGCGGACGGCCTCCGTGGCGCGGGGTAGGGCTGGCGGGGGTAAAGAGCGGTCCGGCGCGATGGCCGGCGCGCGCAGTTTAACATTCGCGCATGGAGACTCCCGCGCAGCGCATCCGCATCGTCCTGGTCGGCACCCAGCATCCCGGCAATATCGGCTCCGCAGCGCGGGCTTTGAAGACCATGGGCCTGCGCCGGCTGGCGTTGGTGGCCCCGCACCGTTATCCGCACGCAGAGGCCTCGGCGATGGCCGCCGGCGCCGATGACGTGCTCGACCAAGCCCAGGTGTTCGCCACTCTGGCCGAAGCCGTGGCCGACTGCCGGCTGGTGTTGGGCTGCACCGCCCGCGACCGGCGCGTGGCCCTGGAACAGCTGCTGCCGCGGACCGCCGCGGCGCGGGCTTGCGCCGCGGCGAACGACAGGGAAGTCGCGCTGGTGTTCGGCCGCGAGCGGACCGGGCTCACCAACGAAGAATTGCAGCTATGCCATGCGGCGGTGCATATCCCCGCCGACCCCGTCTACAGCTCGCTGAACCTAGCCGCCGCCGTGCAGGTGCTGGCCTACGAAGTGCGCCTGGCCGTGCTCGGGCGGACGGCCGTCGATGCGGATGCGGCCGAATCGCGCGTCCTGGCCTCGCATGCCGAATTGGAAGGTTTCTTCGCGCAGCTGGCCCAGACCCTGGACGAGATCGATTTCCACAAGGGCCGGGCGCCCGAATCGGCCATGCGCAAACTCCGCCGCCTGTACTTGCGGGCCGACCTGGACGCCAAGGACGTGCGCCTGCTGCGCGGCATCCTGGCCGATGCGCAGCGGATGGCGTCCCTGGCCCGCCGCGCCGGCGCTCTGTAGAGCGGAGCCTGCTCCGCTACTTTTGCTTGTCTCCTTCCCTTCAGGGGGAAGGCCGGGATGGGGATGGGTTTAATCTTGCTGCTTATGCCGAAATCAAAGTCAAACCCATCCCGCCCAACCCTCCTCTTGAAGGGGAGGGCTTTAAAAGCAGCGGAGCAAGCTCCGCTCTACAGGGCCGGTAAGGCGTCCGCGGCTGCTGTCCCGGCGACTGCGGTTAGGCTAGGCTGCACACGCCGTAGCTCTGGGGATTCGAATCTTGGCTGGACTGACCGCGCGACTCGCAGCCGGGTTGTTGGGTGTGCTGGTCGCACTGTCCCCCTGGTCTTCCGCACGGGCCGTCGACGACGCGCACGTCCTCGTGCTCGGCCGCATCAGCGACGACCCCAAGACGCATTACGAGCAACTCAAGCCGCTGCTGGACTACATCGTGCCGCGCATGGCCGGCGTCGGCATCCGCGAAGGCCGCATCCTGATGGCGCGCGACGCGCAGCAGATGGCCAGCTACCTGCGCCGCGGCCGCGTCGACTGGGTCACCGAAACTTCGGGCACCGGCGTCGCGCTGGAAGCGCGCGCCGGCGCCAAGCTGCTGCTGATGACCGAGCGCGACGGCGTCAGCCATTACCGCACCGTGTTCTTCGCGCGCCGGGACAGCGGCATCACTTCTCTCGACCAGCTGCGCGGACATAGCGTCGCATTCCAGAACATCAGCTCGACCAGCGCCTACTTCGTGCCCGCGTCCGAACTGCTCGAGCGCGGCATGCGGCTGGAGTTGCTGATGTCGCCGATGGACAAGCCGACCACCGGCACGGTGGGCTACGTGTTCGCGCGTTCCGAACTGAACATCGCCAACTGGGTGCACAAGCGCCTGGTCGACGTCGGCGTGATGAGCAATATCGACTGGGACAACCCGCAGCGCGTACCGCCCAGCTACCGCAGCGAGTTGCAGTTGCTGCGCAGCACGCCGGAATACCCGCGCGCGGTGGAAGTGGTGCGCGGCGATCTGGATCCCAAAGTCGAAGCGCGCCTGCGCGAGGTGCTGGTCGAAGCGGCGCAGGATCCCGATGCGCGCGACGCCTTGCGGCGCTTCTTCAAGACCACGCGCTTCCTGCCGATCGATGCGGCTTCCGGACACGCGCTCGAGTACCTGCGCCAAGGCGTCAAGCGGGTCCGCACGGAGGTGGAATGAAGCGCTTCCGCATCGGCCTGCAGGGACAGCTGCTGGCGCTCATGGGCCTGGCGCTGCTGATCTTCGCCACCCTGATGCTGCTGCTGTGGCAACGGCAGGCGACCATGCAATCCGAAGTCACCCGCATCAGCCGCAAGGCCATGCACGACATGGTGATCGACGCGCTGCGCAAGCGCGGCGAAACCACGGCCACCCAGCTGGCCGACAGCTTGACCAATCCGCTGTACTACTTCGATCTGGACGCGATCGGCGCCATCACCCGCGCCGCGATGCGCCAGCCGGACATCAATTACGTGCTGGTCTACGACACCCAGGGCCGCATCATCCACGACGGTTCCGGCGACATCCCGGCCTACGGCCAACCGATGCGCGATCCGCTGGCCTACGAAGTGGTGCGCGCGCGCGGGCCGCATGCGCAATGGACCGACGAAGTGGTCGACGTGTCCAACCCCATCCACCTCGGCGACCAGCGCATCGGCGGCGTGCGCATCGGGTTTTCGCTGTCCTCCGTGCGTGCGACCGAAGAACGCGCCAGCGCCGGCTTGCGCGACAGCCTGGCCGAACTGGGCAGCCGCTACCGCACCTTGATCGCCGTGCTGATGCTGTCGCTGCTGGCGCTCGGCGCGGGCATCGTGTGGGTGATCCAGAGCACGCTGGTGGGCCCGGTGCGGCGCCTGGCCGACGCCGCGCGCGAGATCGAAGCCGGCCGCTTCGGCGGCACCGCGCCGGTCAGCCACCGCAACGACGAAGTCGGCGATCTGGTGCGCGCTTTCGGCCGCATGAGCCAGAGCGTGGCGCGCCACGACCGCGACATCCGGCGCATGGCCTATACCGATGCGCTGACCGGCCTGTCGAACCGGCTCGCGTTCCGCGAGAGCCTGGATCAGCGCCTGCTGGAACTGCGCGGCGTCGGCAAGCAGCTGGCGTTGCTGTTCGCCGACATCGACGACTTCAAACGCGTCAACGACACCCTCGGCCACGAGGCCGGCGACGAGGTGCTGGTGCAATTCTCCACCCGCATCCGCGCCGCGGTCGAGCGTCTCGGCGGCGAGGACGCGCAACTGGCGCGCTTCGGCGGCGACGAATTCGTGATCCTGCTGCAGAGTTCGGTGCAGCCCGGCGACGAGGTGCGCACCAAGGCCAGCCGCCTGGCCGAGAACCTGGTGGTCGAGTTGAGCCGGCCGATCGTGATCCACGACCGCCAGGTGTTCCTGGGCACGTCGATCGGCATCACCCTGTTCCCGGAAGACGCGTCCAGCGCGACCATGCTGATGAAGAACGGCGACATCGCCATGTACCAGGCGAAAGTGGCCGGCAAGAACTGCTACCGCTTCTACAGCCGCGCGATGGACCAGGCGGTCGAACGCCGCGTACGCATGGAGCAGGAATTGCGCGGCGCCTGGGAGCGCGGCGAACTCAGCGTGGCCTATCAACCGGTCTATCGGCTGCGCGACAACCGCCTGGTCGGCGCCGAGGCGCTGCTGCGTTGGCACCATCCGGAGCAGGGCATGGTGTCGCCGGCGGTGTTCATCGACGTGGCCGAGCAGAGCGGCCTGATCGAAACCATCGGCCCGCAGGTCCTGCGCGTGGCCTGCCGCGATGCGATGCGCTGGCAGGACGAATTCGCCACCGACGAGCCGCTGTTCGTATCGGTCAACGTATCGCCGCGGCAATTGCGCAGCGCCGAACTGCCGGGCCTGGTGGAGGCCAGCCTGAAGGAAACCGGCCTGCCCGCATCGCAACTGCACGTGGAACTGACCGAAACCGCGGTGATCGGCGACGAGCTGCACGCCAGCACGCTGCTGTCGCGCCTGCGCAGCATCGGCGTGAAGGTATGGCTGGACGATTTCGGCACCGGCTTCTCCGGCCTCAGCCATTTGCGCCGCGTGCCGGTCGACGGCGTCAAGATCGACCGCAGCTTCATCGCCGACGTATTGCGCGACCCCGACGACCTCGCGCTCACCACCGCCATCATCGCGATGGCGCATTCGCTGGGCATCACCGTCGTCGCCGAAGGCGTGGAGAAGGAAGGCCAATACGCCATCCTGCGCGAACGCGGCTGCGACCTGGCGCAGGGGTATTGGCTGGGGCATCCGTCCAGCGCGCAGGATTTCGCGCGGTTGTTGATCTGATTATCGGCGCGCTGCAGCCTAACCGCTCTAGACGCATCTTTAAGGCCAAGCGCGCTAGGCTTCGTCCGTATCGACAGGCACTGCGGAGGCCGGCATGAAACCTCGCATCACAGTCCTTACTCTCGGCGTCGACGATCTGGAAAGGTCGCTCGCGTTCTATCGCGATGGCCTCGGATTGAAGACGGAAGGGATCGTGGGAACAGAATTCGAGAACGGCGCAGTCGCTTTCTTCGAGCTGGAAGGGAACCTGAGGCTTGCGATCTGGCCACGGAAGAGCCTTGCCCACGATGCGGGCCTGCCGCAGGCGCCGCCCAGCGCTACCGATTTCTCCATCGGCCACAACGTCGCTTCCAAAGCCGAAGTGGATGCCGTCATGGAACTCGCCAAAGCGGCGGGCGCCGCGATCGTGAAGCCGGCGCGGGACACCGTGTGGGGCGGTTATACCGGCATCTTCCAGGACCCGGATCATCATCTTTGGGAAATCGCGTGGAATCCCGCGTGGAAACAATCGTAAGTTGCGGTTCGCTTCCGACGATGGTGGCGTTCGGCCGCATAAGCGGCCCGATGATCTTGTCCGGCGTGCCGCGCCAGCGTTCGCGCGCTAGGGCGCTTCGCCCCTGGCCAACGCCGCCGCCTGCGCCAGGCTGATGCCGTCGACGAGCGGATCCGCATGCCGGTGCGCGAGCCGCCATCCCGATCCTTCGCGGCGGTAGACCAGGGTGACGCGCAGCGCCCAGTCCTGGGCCTTCAGTCCGCCGACTTCGACGTGGGCGCGCTCGATGACGGCGAGCACCACCATGTCGGCCGAGGCGTAGCTCTGGACGACTTCCTGTTTCAGTGTGCCGTTCTTGAAGAACCGGCCCATCGCTTGCATCCGCTCGTCGGTGAGCTGCGACGCATGCGTGGGCGGCCCGCCGAAGGGCGCCATCAGCGTGAAGTCGTCGGTGAGTTCGATCAGTTCCCTATAGGCGTCGATATCGCCGCGCATGAGCGCCGCGTTCGAATCCGCGGACAGTTTGATGAGGCCGGCGACGTCGTCGCCGTGGCCGGAAGGCGATGGCATGAGCATGGAGATGTTCGTGGCGCCGGCGATCTCGAGCGAGGCGAGACTGGTGCCGGCAAAGGCGAGGAAAGAACGTCGTGAGGTAGGCATGCGGACTCTTGTCCCGGTGCGATAGCTGCGATCCAGCGTTGCTGGATACTCGACACCGACATCGGTATTCGTGGGGGCACTATGTTGGAGTCTCGGCCCGGTGCGCTCCACTGTCGCCACGGGGTGCCGGAGCGCTAACTTCGGCCAGTACACACTTCCGCTCAAACGTATATTTTTGCCGTCTGCGCATCGCAGGCTTCGGCATCCGCCCGACGGCCTTGCGCGCCGTGCCCGGATCGTCACCCCGACGGAGTCGCCGGTGCCGTCCAGGAGCCCACGATGTCCCGCCACGTCCAAGGGCAGCTCGAACTGCTGTCCCACATCGTCGAAGAGATTTCGGGCGAGCTGGCGCTGGAGCCGTTGCTGCGGCGCATCCTGGAGCGCGCTTGCTCGCTGCTGGATGCCGACGACGGCATGATCGGGCTCTATTCGCCGCAGCACAACGCGATACACACCGCGGCTACGTACGGCAGGCCGCTGCAGAACGCATACAGCTACGTGTATCCCGGCCAGGGCCTGGTCGGGCATGTGCTGAAGACGGGCGCGCCGATCTGCATCCGCTACGGCGACCTGCCCAATCCGCTGGACAACGAGCATCCCGACAAGAACGTCATGGGCATGCCGATCCACATGCGCGGCGCGCTGATCGGCGTGTTCTGCGTGGCGTCCTGGCGCGAAGGTTTTCTCGAAAACGACAACCAGGCCTTGCTGCGCCTGTTCGCGCGGCATGCGGCCATCGCCATCGACAATGCGAACCGGTACAGCCGGGAACAGCGCCGCACCTTCAGGTTCGGGTTGATCGCCAAGGTGGCCGCGCTCGGCGCCGCGGGCACGGACCTGGAAACGCTGCTGCAGCGGGTGGCCGATGCCACGCACGAGATGCTGTCCTATCCCAGCGTCGACCTCGGCCTGATCGATCCCGACGACGAGAACGCGCTGGTGATACGCGTGCGCAGCGGCAGGTCGAAGCAGAACAGGCAGGAGGCCCGCCTGCCCATCAGCGGCGGCATCATGGGCGCAGCCGTGCGCGAGCGCGCCGCGCAACTGGTCAACGACGTTACCCAAGACCCGCGCTACATCGCGCCGCCGGAGGCGCGGCCGTTCGGCGCCGAACTGGCCATCCCGATCCGCTACGGCGACGAAGTGCTCGGCGTGTTGAACGTGGAAGGCGAGGGGCCGTTCGACGAACTGGACAGCGCCGGCCTGGAGATCGTCGCCGAATACCTGGCGACCGCGATCATCAACGATCGCCTGCACACGCGTTCCCGGCAGGTCGCATTGCTCGAGGAAAGGCAGCGCCTCGCGCGCGATCTGCATGACAGCGTCACCCAGCTCATGGCGTCGATGAACCTGATCTGCCAATCGCTGGCGGAAGCCTGGCGCCGCGATCCCGCCGAAGGCCGACGATTGGTCGGCAGGCTGGGCGAGTTGTCGCAGCTCGCATTCGGGGAATTGCGCGGCATGCTCGCCGAACTGAAGCCCGATGCGGCGAAGGCCGGCGCGCAGTGCGACCTGCCGGGGGAACTGCGCCGGTTGCTGCGGATCATGGTGCCTACGCCGATCCGGTTGGAATTCGAAGTGGTGGATTACCTGCCGCAGGCGCCGCGCCACGAGGAAGCGATACTCCGGGTGTGCCAAGAGGCGGTGTCGAACGCCGTGCGGCATGCGTCGGCGCGCCGCATCGACATGTCGATCAGGCTGACCGAAACGGAGCTTCTTGTGAGCATCAGCGACGATGGCTGCGGGATACCCAAGCGTCCATCGCCGGGCATGGGGTTGCGCAATATGCGCGGACGCCTGCAGGAGTTGGGAGGCAAGTTGCGCATTTTCGCGCGCCGGCAGCAGGGGACTTCGATCGTGGCGCGTTTGCCCAGGCGCGACAGGCCGGAGCCGGCCGAGACGGTCGCGGCGCGCGGAGAAGCGGGCTAGCATGTGCGGGCGACGCGACCTTCCACTCATGCAGGAGCCGGCCATGCGCGCTGAAGCCCGCATCATCGTCCTCGTCTCTGCGCTTTTGTTCGATCCGGCGCCGGCGTACGCGGCGTCGTCCGGCCCGCCCATGATCGTCGCGCCTTACGAACAGGCTGTCTTCGTGCCGTCCAACCCGGACAATCCCGGCGGCACGCAGATCGCCGTACTCAAGGGCGATCCGACGACCGGACCTTCGGCGATGCTGATGCGTATGAAGAAAGGCGCCAGCCCGCTGCATGTCCACTCATCCGATTATCAGCTGGTGGTGATCGAGGGCACGATGAAGCATTTGGGCGCGGCGCAGCGGGAAAGCGACGCGAAACCGCTGGGGCCGGGAAGTTACTGGTTTCAGCCGGGGGAGCAGGCGCATTCGGATGCGTGCCTGGTCGACGAGTGTCTGATGTATATCGTCTGGTCGGGAAAGCGCGACGGGCGGTTGGTGGAGAAGGGCGGGCTTTAAGCCGTCATTCCTGCGAAGGCGGAAATCCAGCGACTTGGCTTTAGCCCTCTCGCGCTTGCGGGAGAGGGTTGGGTGAGGGCACGCGCGATGTCAGATCGCAGCGAAAGGGGATTCGAGTTCGAAACCATCGGAAATGATCCGTCTGACGCGATCTGAGGCTTCGCGCGCCCTCACCCCAGCCCTCTCCCGCAAGCGGGAGAGGGGGCAGAGCGCGCCGGCGTCGGCGCATTCGGATGCGTACCTGGTCGACGAATGCCTGATGCATATCGTCTGGTCGGGGAAGCGCGACGGTTGGCTGGTGGAGAAGGGCGGGCTTTAAGCCGTCATTCCCGCGAAGGCGGAAATCCAGCGACTTGGCTTAAGCCCTCTCCCGCTTGCGGGAGAGGGTCGGGTGAGGGCGCCCGCAGCAGCAGGTCGCGTCGGCGCTTTCTGGATGAGCAAAGTCACTGGATTCCCGCCTTCGCGGGAATGACGGCTAAGAAGCAAAGGCAATCGCCGCGGGTGCGGCGATGCGATCGCGAAGCCGATCACATCAGGCCATCGATCCACCGCGTAGCCATCGCCACCAGATTGCCCGACAGCACGCCGAAGAAACCGATGGCCACGATGCCCGCGATCCAGGCGACCAGCATCAGCGCGCCGTCGCGTTCCAGCAGCGCCAGCGCGAACATCAGCATCAGCGCGCCGAACAGGTAATTGGTGAAGGGGATCGGCAGCGACAGCAGCAGGCCCAGCAGCACCAGCAGCAGGCCGGTGAACAGCGTCGCGAACGGGTGATCCAGCACCGCGGTCAACCGCGGCTTGACCAAATGTTCCAGCCGCTCCAGCCAGGGCGAAATGCGCTGGTTGAAGCGCACCAGCAGGCGGCGGTGCGGGCCGCGCTCGGCCAGGAAGCCGGGCAGCCACGGCTTGCGCAGCAGGAACAGCAATTGCATGCCGACCAGCATCACCAGCGGTCCGCTCAGCGCGCCGGCCAGGCCCGGAATGGGGATGAAAGCCGGCAGCGTGGCGACCATCAGCAGCATGCCGAAAGTGCTGCGACCCAAGTCGGCGAGCACGTCGCGCAGCTTCAGGATCTCTTCCGGATCGCCGATCGCCAGCGCATCCAGGAGCGCGCGCGTGCCCGGTTCGCGCGGCCTCTTCTGTTTTTCGTCGTGATCAGCCGTCATCTTCTTCGTCGCTATCGGCTTCCGGCAGACGCGCCAGCAGCAGCTTGTCCACGCGGGGACCGTCCAGGTCGACCACTTCGATGCGCCAACCGTCCCAGTCGAAATGCTCGCCGGCGTGCGGGATGCGGCCGAAGCGCGCGATCGTCATGCCGGCGGCGGTGTGGTAATCGTGCTCTTCCTCGTCGGGGAAGGCGGCCACGCCCATCAGTTCGCGCAGCTCGTCGATCGGCAGCGCGCCGTCGACCAGCAGCGAGCCATCGCTGCGGACCACGACCAGCGCTTCCTCATCGTCGGTTTCGCTCGACTGCAGACGGCCGAGCACGGCGCCCATCACGTCCGATACGGTGACCAGGCCCTGGATGTCGCCGTACTCGTCTACGACCAGGGCCAGCGATTGCTGCTCCTCGCGCAGGATTTCGAGCAGTTTCATCGCGTGCGTGGATTCGGACACGAACACCGGCGTGCGCAGTTCCTGGAACAGCTCGGGCGCGGTCTGGTCCAGGCGGTCGAGCAGCGATTTCACTTCCAGGATGCCGAGCACGTCCTGGTCGCTGCCGCGGTACACCGGGTAGCGCGAGAACGGCGTCTCGCGCATGGTTTCCAGGTTCTCCTCGAACGGCGCGGACGCATCCAGCCAGGTGATGCGCATGCGCGGCGTCATCAGGCTGTCGGCGGTGCGGTCGCCCAGGCGCAGCACGCGGTTCATCATGTTGCGTTCGTGCGCGTCGATCACGCCCTGCTCGTGGCTTTCGCTCACCAGCAGACGGATCTCCTCTTCGGTGATGGCGTTGCGGGCGTCGTCCTTGATGCCCAGCAGGCGCAATACCAGGCGGTTGATCGCGCCCAGCGTGAACACGATGGGTTTGGCGGCGGTGGCCAGCGTGCTCAGCGGGATCGCGACCACGCTGGCGATGCCTTCGGCGTTGGTCAATGCCAGGCGTTTGGGGATCAGTTCGCCGAAGATCACCGATGAGATCGTGATCAAGCCGACCGCCGTGCCGATGCCGATCGGCCGGGCGTATTCGCGCACCGCCGGGAATACGTCGTCGAGCCAGCCGGCAATGATCAGCCCGATCGCGTCGCCTCCGAACACGCCTGCCAGGATGCCGATCAGGGTGATGCCTATCTGCACGGTCGACAGCAGGTTGTCCGGATGCTCGGCCAGCGCCAGCGCCTTGCGCGCGCCGCGGCTGGGCGCGACAGGGTCCTCCGCCATCTGCTTCAGGCGCAGCTTGCGCGAGGTCATCAGCGCCATCTCCGACAGGGCGAAGAAGGCGTTGAGGGCGATCAGGGCGATGACGATCAGTAGCTCGAGCACGCGGGGGCTTCGCTCAGGGCCGGGGTCGGAAAGGGCAACGGCTGCGCCGCGACGGTATCGCGGGCGGACAAGGGCAGGGGCTTAGGGTCGTCGTCCATAGAAGGCGCCGAGGCGCTGGCGGGGATCATAACAGGGCGGGGAGGGCCCCCAGGCGGGGCCGCGACCCGTGACGGTAATGCCGCAATCGTCATGATGCCGTCATAATTGCGCCTTCGTTCAGACCCCAGCCATCGGGAAGGCCCCACGCGATGTTCTCCCTGCAGACGATCTTCGGCTCCGGCAAGCAGTTCTTCACCCTGATCGAGGACGCCGCCCAGGCCGCCCACGACAGCACCAAGGCCCTGCACGCGATGATGAAGGCCACCGACCGCCAGCCGGCGTTGGACGCCTTCAAGCTGGCCCGCCAGCGCGAGCGCGCGGCGTCGGACAAGATCGGACAGGCGCTGGTGGACAGCTTCATGACCCCGTTCGAGCGCGAGGACATCGAGGCCTTGGGTTCGGCGCTGTACAAGATCCCCAAGCAGGTCGAGAAATTCGCCGACCGGTATTCGCTGGCGATCCGCCACCTGGAAGGCATCGATTTCGCGCCGCGCGCTGCGATGCTCGAACAGGCTTCGGGCGTGGTCGTGGAGATGGTGCACGAGCTGCGCAAGATGAACATCGACCGCATGACCGCGCTCAACGAGAAATTGCGCGCGATCGAGAACGAGGCCGACCGGCTGATGCTGGAGCTCTACCGGGACATCTATTCCGGCAAGCTCGACAACATGCAGATGTTCCTGCTGAAGGAGTTCTTCGAGATCCTGGAAAAAGCGATCGACCGCTGCCGCGAGGCCGGCGTGGTCGCTTACCAGATCGTATTGAAGAACAGCTGAGGCCGGCGCGATGCTCACCCTTGTCTTGGTGGTGATCCTGGCCGCGCTCGTCTTCGAGTTCATCAACGGCTTCCACGACACCGCGAACTCGATCGCCACCGTCGTGGCGACCAAGGTGCTGACGCCGGGGCAGGCGGTGATGCTGGCCGCGGCCACCAACCTGGTCGGCGCGCTGACCGGCACGGCGGTGGCCAAGACCATTTCGTCGGGCCTGGTCGACACCGAGGTGGTCGACGTCACCTCGCAGGTGATCCTGTGCGCGCTGGGCGGCGGCATCATCTGGAACCTGATCACGTGGTGGAAGGGATTGCCGTCGTCGTCTTCGCACGCCCTGATCGGCGGCCTGTGCGGCGCGGCGCTGGCGGCCGCGCACAATAACTGGGCGGCGCTGATCTGGTCCGAGCCGGTCGGCAACTGGGCCAAGAACAAGGGCCTGCTGTGGAAGGTGCTGCTGCCGATGATCAGCTCGCCGATCGCCGGATTTCTGCTCGGCGTGCTGGTGATGCTGCTGCTGTGGGCGATCATCGCGGCGATGTCGCGCGCCGGCGGAGTATTGGCGCGATTGGCGCGGCCGCGCTGGGTCAATGCGTTCTTCGGCAAGGCGCAATTGGTGTCGGCGGCCTACATGGGTTACGCGCACGGCCATAACGATGCGCAGAAGACGATGGGCATCATCGCGTTGGCGCTGTTCGGCGCCGAGGCGAGCGGTGCGCTGGACGATCTGCCGTCGTGGCTGGCCTTCATGCATCCGGGCGTGGCCGGGCAGGACGACATCGCCACCTGGATCGTGCTCACCTGCGCGGTGGTGATGGCGTTGGGCACCGCCGCCGGCGGCTGGAAGATCATCAAGACGCTGGGCCACAAGATGGTCAAGCTGCATCCGATCCACGGTTTCGCCGCGGAGACCAGCTCGGCGACGATCCTGACTTTGGCCGCGCATTTCGGCATGCCGGTGTCGACCACGCACAGCATCTCGACCGCGATCATGGGCGTGGGTTTCGCCAAGAATCCGCGTGCGCTCAAGCTGGGCGTGATCGAGCGGATCGTGTGGGCGTGGATATTGACGATCCCGGCCGCGGGCGGCATCGCTTACGGGTTGTTGCGGCTGCTCGAAGCGGCCGGCTGGGCTTGAGGCTTTGCAGAGCGGAGCTTGCTCCGCTGCTCTTGCTTTAAGCCGTCATTCCCGCGAAGGCGGGAATCCAGCGACTTGGCTTTACCCGTCCCGCTTGCGATAGAGGGTTCGGTGAGGGTGCGCGGGACGGCAGGTCGCATCGTCGCTTTCTGAAGCAGCCAAAGTCGCTGGATTCCCGCCTTCGCGGGAATGACGGCTGAAAGGCTCGCGGCTGAAGCCGCTCTTACGAAGAGCAGCGGCGCAAGCTCCGCTCTATAGAACGAAGGCTTAGAGCAAATCGCCGCCGGCGGAGAGCGCGTGCTCGATGCGGTCGCCCATGCCGCCGATTTCCAGGACCAGGCGATCCACTTCGGCCGGCGTCAGCGCGTCGTAGGGGCGGTTCTCGCACAACTGGAGGTAAGGCACGCCGTCCAGGTCGCCGATCGCCAGGTAGCCCACGCGGCTTTCCCAGTTGAACGCGAGCGCGCGGCGCGCGTCCACGCCGGTGATCGGGGCGATGGTCGTGGCCACGCGCAGGTAGGTGCGTTCGTCGTCGTCGTGGATTTCGGACAGGAAGATCGACTGATGGCGGCGGCCGCCGTCCAGCGACAACTCCACGCAGACCACATACGGTTCCTGCATGGTCAGCTTGAAACCGGAAGCGGACAGGTGGCTGCGGATCTGTTCGAAATTCTGCATCGGCGGGCGGATGTCGCGGGAGAAAGATGCCGCTATGCTAATCCGCAATGGCCGAACTGTCTGCCGCCGACCGCATTTTTGCCGCGATCCGCGCGATTCCGCGGGGCCAGGTGGCCGGCTACGGCGAAATCGCCCGCCGCGCGGGCCTGCCCGGCCGCGCGCGCCTGGTGGCGCGCCTGCTGAGCGAGAACAGCGATCCGCGGCTGCCCTGGCACCGCGTACTGCGCTCGGACGGACGTATCGCCATGCCCGACGGATCCAAGGGCCATGCCGAGCAGACGCGCCGGTTGCGCGCGGAAGGCGTATGGGTGGAGAACGGTCGCGTGCGCGGATTGAAAGCCGCAGCGACCATCGACGAGCAAATCTGGGGAATGCCGCCGGAGTGAGCCTTGGATTTTCCCTCTCCCGCGTGCGGGAGAGGGACGGGCCGAAGGCCAGGGAGAGGGTCCGGCTTTTCGCGCCATGCATAGGAAGCTCTCGCGAGGAAGCAAAAGCTCGCGGCTGAAGCCGCTCCCACAAGAGCCGTTCCCACAAAGAATGTGGTCAGCGACGGAACCACGCGGCAATACTCAACCGCTCGCGGGCCGCAGGCAGCACTTCATGCTCGAGTTCGCTGAGAAAACAAACGCTGGTGCCGCCGAGCGGCGTCACATCGACTTGGCCGTCGTCCGTTAGCACGCGCAAGGCGCCGCCATCGGATTCGTTCCATCCTTCGTTCAGATAGCTGACCCACGAAAGCACGCGCGCATCGTCGTCGCGGAAACGGTCGCGATGGCGGGCGTAACCGCTGCCCGGCGGATAGGCGGCGTAGTGCGCTTCGACTTCGTGCAGGCCCAGGTACAACCGCTGGTTCAACTCGCCCCGCAAAGCGTCGAGTTCGGCCAGGAAATCGCGTGCGGCGTCGCCGCAGCGCGGATCGTGCAGCCACAGCGTGGAATCGCCGCGTACGTCCGGGCGCAGTGCGCGCGTCCGGTCGCGACCGACGGAGGCCGCCTGCAGCGCGCCTTCGTCGCGCAGGCGAAGAAGGTCCGAACGCAACGCCGGCCATCGCGCCGGCATGCCGACGATCCTGCAGGCGCCGCGATCGGCCAAGGCTTCGGCCATGGCGGCCGGAGCCTGCCTCTGGGCAGCGTCGACCTCGGGCAGGGCGGTCATGCGGCTATGATATCCGGGCCCCCGATTGGAGTTCCTATGTTCTCCCGACTCCCGCCGATCACCAAGGCGCTGTTGATCGCCAACGCGCTCATGTTCGCGTTGCAGTACCTGCTGACGAACGAGACGTTTGCGGCGTTCATGCTGTGGCCGATCGGCGACACCGGCTTCGATGCGTACGCGCCCGAGCAGAGCTTCCTGCCGTGGCAGCTGCTGACGTACGGCTTCCTGCACGGCAGCTTCGCGCATCTGGCTTTCAACATGCTGGCGCTGCTGATGTTCGGTGCGCCGCTCGAGTACACGTGGGGCAATCGCCGTTTCCTGACGTACTACCTGGTGTGCGTCGCCGGTGCCGGCATTTGCCAGTTGCTGGTGGCGTCGTGGACCGTGGCGCAGGGCGGCGGCGCGTATCCGACCGTGGGTGCATCGGGTGGCGTGTTCGGGCTGTTGCTGGCATACGGCATGCTGTTCCCGAATCAGCGCGTGATGCTGCTGATACCGCCGATCCCGATGAAGGCGCGCACGCTGGTGATCGTCTACGGCGTGATCGAGCTGATGCTGGGCTTCACCGGCCTGCAGCCGGGCGTGGCGCATTTCGCGCATCTGGGCGGCATGCTGTTCGGTTGGCTGCTGATCCGCTATTGGCGCGGGCAGCCGCCGTTCGGCAAGGGCGGGCCGCGGAGGCCGCGGATCGTGCGTTGACGACGGCGGATCTTGTAGGAGCGGCTTCAGCCGCGAGCTTTTGCTCCACGTTTGCGCGAGCATGATGAAAAGAGTTCGCGGCTGAAGCCGCTCCTACAAAAGCAAAAAAGCAGCGGGGCAAGCCCGCTCTACAAAGCCGATCAGCGCCAGAGGGCGAGCTGTTCCGCCGGCGCCTTCTGCATATTGGTCGTCGCCTTGCACTTGTAAGCCTCGCCGAACGCGGGCTGATTCACCAGCGGACCGTTGGCGCGCCATTTGCCCGGCGCGTGCACGTCGGTGGCCGACAGCAGCTTGGCGGCTTCGAGGCTGTTCTGCTGCGCCCACAGACCGGCCCAGGCTTTGTAGAAAGCCTGCTTGCCGGTCTCGGTGGTCGCCGCAGGATCGGTGGAGAAGGCGGCATAAGCCAGTTCGACGCCGGCCAGATCGGCCATGTTCTCTTCCGCCGTCTGGCGGCCGTTGACCTTGACGCCGCCCAGGTCCGGATACGCATAGTTGTCGTATTGCGCGGCCAGCTTGTTGGACCTGTCCTGCCAGGCGGCGTCGTCGGCCGGCGTCCACCAGCTCTTCAGCGTGCCGCTGGCGTCGACCAGGCGTCCCTTGATGTCGACCGCATGGCTGAGTTCGTGCCCGACCAGGGCGCCGAAAGTGCCGTACTGCGTGGCCGCATCTTTGCTCATGTCCAGCACCGGCGCCTGCAGCATCGCCGCGGTGACGATCAGGCGGTTCTGCGCGATGTCGTAAGCCAGCGCCGGCTGTTGCGGCAGCACGTCCCAGCGCCGGTCGGCGTTCGTCTGGCCGATGCGCTTCATCTCTTCGCGGTGGCGCCAGGTGGAAGCGATCAGCATGTTGCCGCCGAAGCTGCCGCGGCCCATCGGCTGGACGGTGTAGTCGAGGTCGCGGTTGGGCGTGCCGACTTCGATTTTCAGCTGGTCGAGTTTCTTCTTGGCTTCGGCCTTCGCCTCGGCGCTCATCCAAGTGCCGCGTTCGACGTCGGCTGCCAGCGCTTCGCGCACCTGCTTGGCGATGGCTTCAGCGCGCGAGTCGGTCGCGCTGGGCAGGTAGCGGCCGGCGTATTCGCGGCCGAGCATCGGGCCGGCGGCGGTGTTGATCGCGTCGAGCACGTCTTTCCAGCGCGGCTCGGGCGCGGCTTCGCCGCGCAGCAGGCGGCCGCGGAAATCGAATTCGGCGTCGCGGAACGGCTTGGACAGGTAGGGCGCCATCGCATTGCCCACCTGGAAGCGCAGGTAGGCCTTCCACTGCGCCGGCGGCAAGGTCGCCACCAGGTTGTCCAACTGCGCGAACAGTTGCGGATTGGCCATCGACACGGTGTCGTTGGCCACGCCTTGCACTTTCAGGAAATCGCCCATCTGCAGGCGCTTGTACTGCTTGGCCAGCGCCGATGCGGGCGTCGGCGCGTAGTTGGCGCGCGGGTCGCGGAAAGAAGTCAGCGGCTTGGAGGCTTGGGCGATGCGCGTCTCCAGGTCGATCACCGATTTCGCATCGGCTTCCAGTTGCGCCGGCTGCGTGCCGGTGAGGGTGAGGATGCGCTTGACGTAATCGGCGTAGCGCGCCATCAGCGCTTTGGTGTCGGCGTCGCCGCGGGTATAGAACTGCGGATCGGGCAGGCCCAGGCCGCCCTGGCTGAAATAGCCGATGTGGCGGTCGAACTTGGCCAGGTCGATGTCGGGGCCGAAGTTGAACGCGACCGGGATGCCGACCTGATGCAGCGCGGCGATCGACGGCGGGATGTCCTTGGCCTTCTTGATGGCGTCGATGCGGCCCAGCAGCGGCGCGATCGACTTGCTGCCGTCGGCTTCCACGGTCGCCTCGTCCAGGCCGCTGGCCCAGAAATCGCCGAGCAGCTTCTGCACGTTGCCTTGCGGCGCGCTCATCGCGCTGTCGAGCAGATCGCGCTGCTGCTGCAGCGCGCGATCCCGCATCTGCCCGAGCGCGCTGACCGAACCGTTGGCCGACACCACGGTATTGGCCTTGAGCCAGTCCGCGTTGGCGAAACTGTAGAAGTCGCTGCAGGCCGTGGCCGCGGGCGCCGCTTTCTTGGGGGCGGCCTTCTTTTTCTTGGCGGCGTCGGCGTCGTGGGCGGACAGCGTGGCGGCGAGGGCGACGATCAGGGCCAGGGCGAGCGGGCGGACTTGGGGCATTGCGGATTCCATCGCTTGGGATCGCGCCAGTCTAGCAAGCCGGCCGGGCGGCGATTCTGAACCTGTCGGGCGGGTTGCGGCATGCTGCACGGCGTCACAAAAAACGAAGGCCCGGGCGAGCCGGGCCTTCGCGTTTCACGCCGTTCGGGCGCTCGTCACCAGATCACGACCTGCTTGTCGCCGTCGCGCACCATCGGCTGGCCGGGCTTGCACGAGAACGCCGCGGCGAAGGTCGGCATGTTGGACGGCGCGCCGATCGCGCGGAACTGCGCCAACGCGTGCTCGTCGGTGGCCAGGCGGTTCTTCATGTCGTCCTCGGTGTGCGAACGGCGCCACACGGTGGCCCAGCCGTAGAAGAAGCGCTGATCGCGGGTCATGCCGTCGATCATCGGGTCGGGCGTGCCGGCGGTGGCCTTCTTCATCGCGTCGTAGGCCGTGGCCAGGCCGCCCAGGTCGGCGATGTTCTCGCCCAGGGTATGGGTGCCATCCACATTCTTCATGCCCGCGCCGGGCGAGTACTGGTTGAACTGGTTCACCAGCTTGCCGGTCAGGCCGCCGAACGCGTCGAAGTCGGCTTGGGTCCACCAGCCCGGGTTTTCCAGGAACTTGCCGGTCGAATCGAAGCGGCTGCCCTGGTCGTCGTAGCCGTGGGTCATTTCGTGGCCGATCACCGCGCCGATGCCGCCGTAGTTGATCGGATCGTCGGCCTTGGCGTCGAAGAACGGCGGCTGCAGGATCGCGGCCGGGAAAGTCAGCTGGTTCTGCTGCGGGTTGTAAGAGGCGTTGACCGTCTGCGGCTTCATGCCCCACTCGGTGCGGTCGACCGGCTTGCCGATCTTGCCCAGCCGCCACTTGTAGTTGAATTCGTTCGCGGCCAGCACGTTGCCCAGATAGCTGTCGCGGTTCGTCGACAGGCCGTTCCAGTCGCGCCACTTGTCGGGATAGCCGATGCGCGGGTCGAAGGTCTTCCACTTCTCCAGCGCCTTGGCCTTGGTTTCGGGGCTCATCCAGGCCAGGTTTTCGATGCGCACTTTCAACGCATCGCTCATGTTCTTGACCAGCGCTTCCATGCGCTGCTTGGATTCGGCCGGAAACGCGACCTTCACGTACATCTGGCCCAGCGTTTCGCCGACCTGGCCATTGATGGCGGCCAGCACGCGCTTCCAGCGCGGCTTCATTTCCTTCTGGCCGCGCAACGCCTTGCTGTAGAAGTTGAAGTTTTCCTGCACGAAGGCGTCGCTCAGGTAAGGCGAAGCGCCGTCGACGGTATGGAAGCGCAGGTAGCTCTTCCACTGGTCCGCCGGCACGTCGACCAGCATCTTGCTGACTTCCTGGTGGAATTCCGGCATCGCGAACGAGAACATCTTCGGCACCGCGACGCCCTGCGATTCGATGAACTTGGTCCACGGGAAGTTGGGGGACAGCTTGTCCGCTTCGGCCGGCGAGATCGGGTTGTAGAACAGCTTGGCGTCGCGCGACAGTTCCTTGTTGGACTTGGAGACCTTGGCCAGGCGGGTTTCGAACGCCATCACGTCCTGCGCTTGCTTGGCGGCATCGGCGGCGGGAACGCCGGACAATTCGAGCACCTTGGCGATGTGCGCGACGTAGGCATCGCGCTTGTCTTTCTTGTCGGCGTCGGTGTAATACGTGGTTTCCGGCAAGCCGAGACCGGACTGCGAGGCGTACGCGATGTTCATGCCCGGCACGTCGAAATCGGCGCCGGAATCGAAATCGAACAGGAAGCCTTCGCCGGTGGCGGCGGTCTTGCGCAGGTATTCGGCGATGCCGGCGGTGTCGGTGAGCGCGTCGATCTCGGCCAGATCGGCCTTCAGCGGCTCGATGCCCTGCGCGTTGATCTTGGCTTCGTCCATGCCGGTGGCGTAGAAGTCGCCGACGATCTTCTCGACGCCGGTGGCGCCGGTGTCGGCCGCGGCCTGTTCGGCCAGTTGGTGCTGCACGCCGTTGGAGCGCTCGTCGAGCATTTCGAACGCGCCCCAACTGGAGCGGTCGCCCGGGATCGGGTTGGCCGCCAGCCACTTGCCGTTGACGTAACCGTTGAAGTCGGTGCAGGCGTTCTTGCTGGCGTCGAGGTTGCCCGGCTCGAAACGGTTGACCGGCGGCAATTTGCTCTCGTCGATGGCCAGGGTCTTGGCTTCGGCGGGTTTGGCATCGGCGCCGGCGGCGGCCTGTTCGGCGGCCGGCTCGCGCTTGCATGCGGCCAGCGCCATGGCGACGGAAAGGGACAGCAGCAGAATCTGGGGTTTGTTGACGGTCACGTAAGGCTCTCCGGCCCCGATGGGCGCGTGTGATTTCGGGAGTACGGCCGAGAGGCCGGACCAGGGCTTGCAGCCCCGCCAGGCGGGGCATCGGGCGACTCTACGCCGGACGGCAGGGGCGAGCGGGTGTCGAAGGTCATGGCGGAAAACCGGCCCGGGAGGGTAACCGTTTCCATGCGGTCCGCGGGCTCCGCTCTTGTAAGAGCGGCTTTTGTAAGAGCGGCTTTTGTAGGAGCGGCTTTTGTAGGAGCGGCTTTAGCTGCGGGCGTTTGGAAATGATGCAGGGCCGGAAAAGCTCGCGGCTAAAGCCGCTCCTACAAGAGCGGCGAAGCAAGCCCCGCTCTACGAAGCACGGGCGGGACGATGCAGGGCGACGGTTTCCCAGGCGGCCACCAGCATCAGGATCGCGGTCGTCGTCGCGCCCAGGGCCAGCGCCGAAAACAGGTGCGCGAACGCGAACGGCGCGAGCGCGAACAGCAGCAGCAGGCCGATCAGGTGCGACAGCGGCGGCCCGCGGCGATCGTTGGTGACCCATTTGAATAGCGCGTTGCCCAGCAGATAGAGCGCGGGCCCGGCCAGGATCGTTGCGATGCCCGCATCCTCGGCGTGGCCGGGATGCACCAGCACGATTTCGTCGGCGACCGCGCAGACGACGATGCCGGCGACGATCGGCAGATGCAGGTAGGTATACGCGGAGCGAGCCACGCGCCCGGGGTCGGCGCTGTTTGCGATGCGTCGATGGCCGCGCTCGGCGCCGGTGTCGAAATAGATCCACCACATCGCCACGCTGCCGAGGAAGGCGACCGCGAAGGCGGCGACCGTATCCGCGTTCCATGCCAGATCGGCGAAGGTCGCGCCGGTGATCAGCAGCGATTCGCCCAGCGCGATGATGATGAACAAGGCGCAGCGCTCGGCCATGTGGTGGCCATCCACGTTCCAGTCCGCAGTGGTGGAGCGTCCGAGGCCGGGCACCCAGAAAAGCACGAGCGGCGAGACGAATTCGATGGCCAGCGCCAGCAGCCATAGGCCGAAGCGCGTTTCGCCCTGGCCGAAGCCGCCGGCGATCCACAGCGCGCCCGACGCCAGCAGCCACACGAGCACGCGCTGGAAATTGCGGCGCAGCGCCGCCGGTCCGTTGCGCGTGGCCCACAGCATGAACAACGTCCGTCCGACGTGCATGAAGGCGTAAGCGCCGGCGAAGGCTAGGCCGTGGGCGCCGAAAGCCTTCGGGATCGACGACGACATCAGCAGCCCCGCCAGCATCAGCGCGAACAGCATCAGCCGCACCGGCACGCGTTCGGGGTCCAGCCAGTTGGTGATCCACGAGGTGTAGATCCACACCCACCACATCGCCACGAACAGCAGCGCGGTCTGCAATGCGCCGGCCGGCGTCGGCTGCGCCAGCAGCGTATGCGACAGCTGGGTCACCGCGAAGACGAACACCAGATCGAAAAACAGCTCGACCATGCCGACGCGGCCGCTTTCATGGCCGCCGCGCGTGCGCAGCAGCGGTTTGGGCGATGCGTTCATAGCGCGGTGCCTACAGCCGGCGCTGCTTGTTGCCGGATACCAGCGCCAGCAGCAGGAAACCGCCGACGATGTTGACGTTCTTCATGAAATGCAGCAGTTGCGCGCCGCGTTCGGGTCCGTGCAGCGCCCAGAACTTGTGCGAGAGCAAGGCGTCGGCCAGCATGAGCAAGGCGGCCAGGATCGCGGTCCAGCGCACCCGCCAGCCGATCGCGATCAGCAGCCCCAGCACCAGCTCCACCGCGCTGAAGACCAGCGTGCTGTTGGGGATCGCCGCGCCTTGGGCGGCGGCCATCAGCCGATAAGCGCCCATCACCACGAAAACGCTGGCCAGCAGCCATCTGGCGAACAGGATGCCGGGATCGCGTCTCATACCGTTCCCTCCACGTTTCGGAAATCCAAGATTCGCACAAAACATGGCGCGAGGCATCGCCGCAGGCGCAGGCGCCGGTCAGGACGGAACCGTGGTTTCCGCGCAGTAACTGCGATCGCGGCCTTTTTCCTTGGCCTGGTACAGGGCGGCGTCGGCGCGTTCCAGCAGGTCGCTGTCGTGGCCTTCCAGGATCGGGAAATACGCGGCGACGCCGATGCTCACGGTCATCACCGGCGCCACTTCCGATTCGTTGCGCGCGATCGCCAGGCCGCGCACGTCCCGTACGATGTGGTCGGCGATGGCCTGCGCCGCATGGGCGGTGGTCTCGGGCAGGATGACGGCGAGTTCGTCGCCGCCGTAACGCGCCGGCACGTCGCGCGGGCGCCGCGCGCGTCCGGAGATGGCCTGGGCGATGCGGCGCAACGCGTCGTCGCCGGCCTGATGGCCATAGGTGTCGTTGTAATGCTTGAAGTGGTCGACATCGATCAACAGCAGCGATAGCGGGCGGTTGCCGCGCCGCGCCGCGCCCAGTTCGCGCGCCAGCATCACGTCGAACATGCGCCGGTTGGACAGCCGCGTCAGCGCATCCGAATGCGCCAGGCGCTGCGAATGCTGCAGCCGGTTCACGGCCCACAGCGCCAGGCAGAGCAGCAGCGTGGCCAGCGTCGCCATCGGCGGGAACCAGTGGCGCCCGTAGTAAAGCAGCACCGCGCTCAGGACGAGGATCGTGCCGCCCGCGCCGAGCGCCAGCAGCCAGGTGCGACGCGCTTCGATGCGCGCATGCAGCAGCAGCGGCAATAGCACCAATGCGATCGCGATCGGCAGCTGCCAGGCCAGCGGCAACGGCGCGATGGCATTGCCGCGCACCAGCATATTGAGCAGATTGGCCTGGTATTCCACGCCCGAGATGCGCGTATCGGTGGAAGCGACCGGCGTGAGCAGGGTGTCGCCGATGCCCGGCGCCGTTACTCCGATCAACAGCCAGCGGTCGCGCAACAGCGATGCCGGCGCCGTGCCGCGCAGCACGTCGAGATACGACACGCGCTGGAAGCCGTCGTCGTCGGCCACATACGGGATCATGACGTGGTGGTCGCGCACCCACAGGTAAGGCGACGCCGGCGTCTTGTCCGGATTGCGCAGGCCGGGCAAAGCGCCCCTGCCGCCGGCGCCCGGCGCCTGATCGAACAGCGCCAGCGCCAGCACGGGCCATTGCGCGTTGCCCAGCCCCGCATGCAGATAGGCCTGGCGTGCGACGCCATCCGGATCGACGTCGACTTCCACATGGCCGAGGCCCGCGGCGGCCTGCGCCAGCTCGGTCAGCGGCAGCACTTCGATCAAAACGCCGTCCGGTTGCGAAGGTTCCACCATCACCGGCAGCACGACCTTGCCGTTGCGTCGTATCGCCTTGGCCAGCGACGCGTCGCCGACGGGATCGGCGATGTCGCGCTCCGAGAACGAAACATCCATGGCGACGCCGCGCGCGCCGGACTCGCGCAGGCGCTCGAGCAGGTCGGCATGAATGCCGCGCGGCCACGGCCAGCGCCCGAGTGCGGACAGGCTTTCGTCGTCGATCACCACCATCACGATGCTGTCGTCGGCGACTTGTCCGGAATGGGCCAGCAACAGGTCGTAGAACCACATGTCGAAGCGCCAGGTCAATGCCGACGCGGTCAGCGCCACGACGCAGACGATGGCGGACAACCCGGCCAACGATCGCAGACGCAGATCGGCGAGCACGGCTACAGAGCCAGCAGCAGTAGCGCCGCGCCGCCGCCTATAGCGGCGATCCGGCAAGGCAGGCAGCCCAGTTTGATGCTTTGCGCCGGGCCGAACGGGCCGGCATAGCCGTCGCTGTCGATGGCCTGGGTACGCGCATACCAAGTGCCCGAGCGCAGCCCGGGCACGGTGACGTAAGGCGTGTCGATTTCGCGGTCCACTTCCAGCTTCGAGAAATCCGGCTTGCGCGACAGCTGGAAGCGATAGCGCTGCCCGGCTTCGCCGGCCGGCCAGCGCACGTGCAGGGCTTTCTTGTCGGCTTCGTCGACGCCGCTCTCCACTGCGGGTCCGTTGCCAGGCTGCACTCGGAAACGCACGCCGTCGCTGAAGGGCGATGCCTGGCCGTCGCCGTCGACGACTGCGACGCGCCAGCGGTATTCGCCCGGCGGCAACGCCTGCGCGATACGCAGTTCGGTCTTTTGCAGTGCCGGCTCGTCGACCAGTGGGGATTCGAAACCGCCGTCGCCGGCGGCGAGCTGGAAGCGATAGCGCGCGCCATCGCCCATCGACGCCCAGCGGAAGCGCGGACGTTCGGCGCCGGTGGCGCTGCCGTCGACCGGGGCGATGGCGAACGGCGGCTGCAGCGAGACGCTGGCCTGACCGATGGCGTCGTAGCCTTCGATGCCGTTCGCGTCGATCCCGCGCACCCGCAAATGGTAGCGGCCGTTGCCGAGCGCGGGCAGCGGGATGGCCGGCCGCTCGCTCACTTCATCGACGATCAAGGTGACGAAGTCCGGCGTGGCGCTGATCTGGCCGCGGTACCGGTGCGCGCCGGACACCGGCGCCCAGCTCAGCTGGCCTGCGCGCAGCGCGATCGAGCGCGGCTCGGGCGCCGGCAACAGGCGCGATGCCGCAGCGATGCCGCCGCCGCGATCGCTGGCGGTGCCTTGCCCCGGCTTCAGCAGTACTTGGCGTTTGCCTCCCCGCACCGCGACGCTGCCTTCCAGCACTTCGGCCTGGGTACGGCTGCCGTCGCTGCCGACGCGAAACTGGGTACCGCGGACGCTGGACATGGCGCTGGGCGTTTCGATGATGAATCGCGATGCCGGCCCGCGCATGCGCTTGATCGAATGGGTGGTGCGCCCACGCGGCAGGCGCACGCGCGTGTCGACCATGCCGGTGGCGCCATAGGCGCTGAGCTTGTCGAGGATGAGTTCGCTGTCGCTCTGCAGGAGCAGGCGCGATCCGTCGACGAATTGCAGCGTGAGGCTGGCGCCCTTGGACGTGCGCAAGCGCGTGCCTATGCCGAGCAGCATGCCTTCGGCGACCGCGAAAGCCTTTGCGGCGCTTCCCATCTGCGCGAAGGCCGCGCCTTGCACGCCGAGCACGCGCGCCTTCGCCGGTTGCAGCTTCAGCCAGGCCACGGGAATGCGCAACAGCGATCCGGGTGGCAGCCGGTAAGGGTCGGCGATGGCGTTGTGCGCCTGCAGCCTCTGCCAGGCCACGTCCTTGCGCACGTATTTCGCGCAAAGGTCCCACACCGTGTCGCCAGGACGCACGCGGTAGCGCCATTCCTGCGCCGATGCGCTCCCGGCCGCCAACAGAGCCAAGAAGGACAAGACTACGGCCGATAGGAATTTGCGGCCCGCCCGCCCGGGGCGCATGGCTTTTACGGCATTTCCCGCCGTGGTCTCGATCCGGTTCAATCCCTGCTTCCGTTCCCCCCAACGGCGCATATTGTCGGCGAAAACGTGCGCCGGTTCACACTGTTAAACCGTTTACAAAGGCCGTTACAGGTCCGCCAGGACCGCCGTTTGAGCGGAATAAGGCAGTTGCGCCGCAAAAGTGGCCTATTCAGCTCGATTCGCGTAGTATTCGCCCGTTTGCAACGCGGCTGCCTGTTCCTGGTACGCCTGTCGCCGGGTCGAAAAGGGTGTCAATCCCCGACCACTGCGGCCACTTATCCCGCACGTCTTTCGTCGCGCAGACACGGTCCGGAATGTCCGGTGCCGTCAAATCAGTTACTCGCAGCGCGGTTCCTAGGAAGCTTCGAGTAAACGGCCCGCCGCCTTGCAGGCGCGCGGTGCTATCCCGGAGCTGCACCTATCATGACGTTCGAAACCCTCGGGCTGTCGCCCGCGCTGCTGCGCGCGCTCGCCGAAAACAACTACACCACGCCGACGCCGATCCAGGCCGAAGCGATTCCGCTCGCGCTGGCCGGCCACGACCTGCTCGGCGGCGCCCAGACCGGCACCGGCAAGACGGCCGCGTTCTCGCTGCCGTTGCTGCAACGCCTGTCCAAGCTCACGCCGCCCAACGGCCCGCGCAAGCCGCGCGCGCTGGTGCTCACGCCGACCCGCGAACTCGCGGTGCAGGTCGCCGATAGCCTCAAGACCTACGGCCGCCACCTGCGCCTCAACGTGACCACCATTTACGGCGGCGCCGGCATGGGTCCGCAGATGGACAACCTGCGTCGCGGCGTCGACATCCTGGTCGCCACGCCGGGCCGCCTGATCGACCACCTCGAGCGCGGCACCGCCAAGCTCGACGAGATCGAAGTGCTGGTGCTGGACGAAGCCGACCGCATGCTCGACATGGGCTTCCTGCCCGCGATCAAGCGCATCCTCAACCGCGTGCCCAAGGAGCGGCAGACGCTGCTGTTCTCGGCCACGTTCGAGGACCAGATCAAGGCGCTGGCGCTGGAGTTCATGCGCAATCCGCAGCAGGTCCAGGTGACGGCGAAGAACACCATCGCCGAAACCATCGTGCACCGCGCGCACCCGGTCGACGGTTCGCGCAAGCGCGATCTGCTGATCGACATCCTCAGCAAGCGCCATACCGACCAGGTGCTGGTGTTCGGCAAGACCAAGCACGGCTGCAACCGCCTGGCCGAACAGCTGGAAACCGCTGGCCTGAAGGCCGTCGCGATCCACGGCAACAAGAGCCAGGCGCAGCGTCAGAAGGCGTTGAACCTGTTCAAGGCCGGCAAGGCGCGCGTGCTGGTGGCGACCGATGTCGCCGCGCGCGGCCTGGATATTCCCAATCTGCCGCTGGTGATCAACCACGATCTGCCGATGGTGGCCGAAGACTACATCCACCGCATCGGCCGCACCGGCCGCGCCGGCGCGCAGGGCGAAGCCTTGTCGCTGGTGTCGCCGGAAGAAGGCGGCCTGCTGCGCCAGATCCAGCGGATGCTGAAGGTCGATCTGGTGATGGACACGATCGAAGGCTTCGCGCCGAGCAAGCCGATCCGCCTGGACACGCCGATCCCCAAGAACGGCGGCCAGCAGCGTCAGGGCGGCCAGCGTCCGCCGAGCCGCGCGCCGAGCAAGCCGGCGCATCGCGCGCACGGCAAGCCGGGCGACCGCGGCGCGCATGCGCATGCCGGACCCAAGCAGCACCGCAGCGGGCAGGGCGCTTATGCCGGATCGCGCCGCGGTTCGCGCGCCTGATCCGTTCTTTGCGGTGAACTAGAGTAAGGGCCGGCAATGCCGGCCCTTTTCTTTTGGCGGACCGGAGAGAGAAAAAAACCCTCCCGCATCGGGGAGGGGAAAGGTCCGCAACGCTAGGGTGGAAACGCTGCGATCAGTCGAGCTTGAATCGGGTGATGAAGAAATCGGGGTACCAATCCGGGTCTTCGATGAAGTTGCGTATCCAGATCAGCCGGTTCTCTTCCCACAGCATCGTCGGGTGGTAGTCGTCGGCGTTCGAATTGATGCATGGGCCGAGGTTCTGCGCCGGCCGGAAAGCGCCGTGGCGCAGATCGCTGCGGTAGATATCCCCCCAGCCGTAACCGCCCGGGCGGCTGAGCGATGCGAACAGCAGCGTTTTGCCGTCGGGCGAGATTTCAGGGTTGTATTCCCAGTAGTCGGCCGTGTTGACGCCGCTGCCGAGCTTGACGGCGGCTCCGAAGCGTCCGTTGGGCAATCTTGGGCTGCGCCACACGTCCCATTGCTCGTTGTCGCGGTTGCTGCCGTAGTAGAGATTGCCGTGGCGGTCGATGCTGGGATACAGCTCATCGGCGGCGCTGTTCGGACCGTGGCCGAGATGCTCCGGCGTGCCGAAGCCGCGCGCATCGCTGTAGCGCACCTTCCACAGGTCGAAGGTGGGCAGCGGCTCGCCGCCGGACTGCAGCGGGCGCTTGGACGAGAAGTAGATCGTCTTGCCGTCGGGCGAGAAGACCGTATCAACATCGTCGTACACGCCGGAGAAAGGCGCGACGACCGGCTCGCTCCAGCCGCCGCGGCGGTATTCGGACATCAGCACGACCAACGGTTCGCCGCCGAACACGTTGCCGACGGTCCAGAGCGCGAGATTGCGGTCCGGAGACAGCGTCAATCGCGATTCCCAGTTGTTTCCAGGACGCGAAATGACGCCCTCGCCGAAGATCTTCAACGGCGCGCAGCGCTCCGCGTCGTTGCCGGCAAAGGCGGCGGGAGCGATGGCGCACAGGCATAGCGCCAGTGCGGCGGGCAATACGGCGGAACGTTTCATGGCATTCACCGTGGTGGGGACGTCGCAGCCACTTTCGCCGCCGCGCGCCGCCCGGCAAGCGCGATGTGACGAAGGCATCGCGCACGGGGACCAACGCGCGCCGATCCGGTTGCAACGGCAGACGGGCGCGGCTAGCGTGGCGGCATGTCGCGACATGCTTGGTTGGTGGTGCTGGCGGTAATCGTCTGGTGGACGCTGGAAGGCCTGGTCACGACCGGCCAATTGCTGACGATGCAGTTCGGCGACGACGAAGTGCTCACCCTTGTGCAGGCAGTCCGCAGGGGCATGGCGTCGGCCTGGCTGTGGATCCCGTTCTCGCTGGGGTTGTTCTGGCTGGTGGAACGCTACCCGATCGAGCGCGGCGGCCTGGTGCGCTCGCTCTGCGCGCTGACGGCGGCTGTGCTGGCGATCGTGCTGCTGCGTGCGGTATGCGTGTACTACCTCAATCCGTGGCTGGGCTGGTATCGCACGCTGCCGCCGTTCCGCGACGTGCTGGTCACCAGCGTGTTCAATAATTTCCTGCTGGCCTGGCTCAACATCGGCGTGGCGCACGCCTGGCTGTTCGGCCGGCGCGCGCTGCAAAGGCAGCGGCAGGCCGAGCAGCTGCAGGCGCGGCTGACCGAAACGCGACTGGAGGCGTTGAGCGCGCAGCTCAATCCGCACTTCCTGTTCAACGCCCTGAATTCGATCGCCGAGATGGTGCATCGCGACGCCGCCGCGGCCGACCGCATGCTGGTGGGCCTGGGCGAGCTCTTGCGCAGCAGCCTGGACCATCGGCAGCGGGCGCTGGTGCCGTTGCGCGAGGAGCTGCGCCTGTTGCGGCATTACATCGACATCGAGAAGGTCAGGCTCGGCGAGCGCTTGCAACTGCAATGGGATATCGACCAGCGCCTGGCCGACGCGCTCGTGCCGCCGCTGCTGCTGCAGCCGCTGGCGGAGAACGCGATCCGCCATGCCATCGCCGAGAAGATCGCGCCCGGGCTGCTGCGCATCGGCGTCGGCGGCGACGGCCCGTGGCTGCTGCTGGAAGTGGGCGACGACGGCGACGGCCGTTCCAGCGCGCCGCGCCACGGCACCGGCCTGGCCAATATCCGTTCGCGCCTGGAGTGCCTGTTCGGCACCGGTTATTCGCTTGAGCTGGAAGCGCCGCCGGAGGGCGGCACGCGCGCGCGGTTGCGCATACCTCTGCAACGCGCACGGATGGCCGCATGACGCGGGCATTGCGCGCGGTGATCGTCGACGACGAACCGCTGGCGCGGGCGCGGCTCAGCCGCCTGCTGGGGCGCGAGCATTCGGTGGAGGTGCTGGCCGAATTCGGCGACGGCGAATCGGCCGCGCAGGGACTGCGCGCGCTCGCGCCGGACGTGGTGTTCGTCGACGTGCGCATGCCGCAGCTGGACGGCTTCGCCATGCTGGAACGGCTGGCGCCGTCGCAGCGGCCGCTGGTGGTGTTCGTCACCGCGTATTCCGAACACGCAGTGCAGGCTTTCGATGCGCGCGCGGTGGATTACCTGGTCAAGCCGGTGGCGCCGGACCGCCTGCACGATTCCGTGCAACGCGTGCGCCATCGGCTGGCGGCGCGCGAGGGCGCCGATCGCGCGTCGTCCGACGCCGCCGCGCCCTATCCGGAGCGCCTGGCGGTGCCCGACGGCTTGCGGGTCCGCATCGTCGCGGTGCGCGATATCGAATACCTGCTGGCGCAGGGAAACTACGTCGAATTGCGGGTCGACGGCCGCAGCCTGCTGCTGCGCGAGACCATGGCCGGCATCCAGTCGCGGCTGGATCCGCGCTTGTTCGTGCGGATCCATCGTTCGCGCATCGTCAGGATCGATCTGATCGAACAGATCGAAGCGCACGGCGCCGGCCAATACCTGGTGCGGATGCGCAGCGGAGCGCGCATGACCTCGGGGCGCAGCTATCGCGCCGAATTGCGCAAGGCCCTGGGCTTGACCGCGGCGGACGAAACGCCGGCTATGCCGTGACCTGGCCGTGCGGCGCGGCCACGGTTTTCTCCAACCGCGTCGCCAGCGCCATTACGCGATCGCGGTAAAGCCACAGCCGCGGCAGCGTCGAGGGGCTTCGCTCGGTGCGCAGTTCGGCCAGCAATTCGCGGCCTTCGTCGGCGAGCGCCGAAGGGCCGAGCAGATGGTAGCTGCCGACGATGCGGTGCAACTGCTGGGTGGCCTGGTCGTAATCGTAGGCGCGGATGGCGCGGTCGAGCGCGGCGATGTCCGCGCGCGTGACTTCGACCAGCAGCGCAACCACCTTGTGGACTTCCGCCGGACCCAGCATATCGACCAGCGCCGCCAGCTCGGGGCAGTCGTCGAATGCGGTTTCGGTGCGGATTTCGTCGGCGTCCGCGTCTTCGGGCGACCGGCTCGCCGGCCCGGCGAGCAGCAACTGATGGGTCCAGCCGTTGACCATGATTCCCCCTTTGCGGAAATGTGCCGGCACGCGCGGGGAGGGTCTGTGATTTGCGTCACGTAAGGCGAACGCGGCCTTGCGGCGGGCCCCGCCCGCGGCCGCGCCGTCGTGACGGCACGCACATGCGCGGCGCGAAGCGAACGTTGTAGTCTGCATTGCGGCCGTCCGAGTCGGGCGGCGAATGGGGGCGCATGGAAGCCTTGCGGATTTACGTGGCCGACGACCACTCCGTCGTCGTCGCCGGAGTGCGCGCGATCCTGCAGCGCGCGCATCCGCCGATGAAGGTGGTGGCCACGGCCGACAGCGGCGAAGCATTGCTGGGCTTGCTCGAGGGCGGGCGCTGCGACGTGCTCGTGACGGACTTCGCCATGCCGCAGCGACAGGGACGCGGCCAGGACGGCTTGCGCATGCTGCAATCGCTGCGCCGCGACTACCCGCAGTTGCGCATCGTGGTGCTGACGGTGATCGACAACCCGTCGATCCTGCGCGCCATGCTGGAACTGGGCGTACACGGGCTGGTCGGCAAGATTTCGGCCATGGAGGACTTGGCGCATGCGATCGCCGCGGTGAACGCGGGCCGCGGCTATGTCAGCGCCGACCTCCAGGCCAAGCTCGATACGGATGCGGATATGCCGACCCTGGCGGGCTTGTCCGCGCGCGAGGCCGAAGTGGTCCGGTTGTTCGCCGATGGCATGTCGGTGAGCGAAATCGCGCAGCGGCTGCACCGCAGCGTCAAGACCATCAGCCACCAGAAGACCGATGCGATGCGCAAGCTCGGCATCGAGAACCACAGCCAGCTCTACGCCTACGCCCGCGACCACGGCCTGAAACCGTGACGCAGCGCATGTTTCGCGCGGCGTCCCGGGCAATATGAGAATCGTCTGATTCCCTGCGCGGCCGCGCCGCGCGAGCCTGTCGCCAGCATGTTGATGTTCGCCGCCGAAGGAGTGCGGTCGGCGACACCGGTTGAGACGTGCCGTAGGCGCCGGTCGGTCATGGTCGGCGCAAAGAACAACATGGCGGCCGCGGTAACGGGCCGGCGTATTCCCCACGCCGCTCCCGTGCCATGCAAAGCGGCCGGCCATGTCGCCCTGCCGTGAGGCAGCGCCTTCGAAAGGGAGCCGCAAGGCTCCCTTTTTTATTGCGGCGCCTTGTCGCAGTGCGCCCGTTTCGTTTGTCAGCTTGCGGCGGCTTGTTCGCGCAGTTCCGCCGCGCGGGCGTGGCCCAGATAGCGGTGGATCATGGCTCGCGCCAGGTAAAGCAACGGGATCAGCGCCACCGCAGCGGCCATCTTGTAGGCGTAATTCAAAGTGCCGACCGCCAGGAACAGCGAGGTCGGCCAATGCTGCGGCCCGATCACGAAGGCGATGTACAGCACCACGAAACTGTCGATCAGCTGCGACACGGCGGTGGAGCCTGTGGCGCGCAGCCAGGCGTAACGCTCGCCCGTGGCGCGACGGATGCGGTGGAATACCGACACGTCGATCAACTGGCCGATGATGAAGGCGATCAGCGAACCCCAGATCGTCCACAGCCCCTGCCCGAACACGGCGGCGAACGCGGCCTGGTAGTCCGGCACGCCCTGTTCCTTGGCCACGCCCACCCACCATGCGGCGGGCGCCAGGTGGATGGCGATGAAGGCGAACGCGAAACCGTAAACGATCAGCCCCGCCGCCAGCCAGCTGATGAAACGCACGCCGCGGCGGCCGTAATACTCGTTCACCGTGTCGGTCATGATGAACACGATCGGCCACAACAGGGTGCCGGCGGTGAAGTTCAACGAACCGGTCTGGCCGAACAGGTTCCATTCCAGCGGCTTCAGGCCCAGCGTGTCTTCCAGCGCGAAGATCTTGACGCCGATGAACTCGGCCAGCACCGCGTTGACGCAGAAAAAAGCCGCCAGCAGCAGGAACAGCCGCATGGCGCGGTCTTCGAGCGGACGCAGGCTCATGCTTGCGCGGATGGAGGCGAGAACGGAATCGTATCCGGCGAGACCGCGCCGCCGGAAATGATGAAACTCATCGCCTGGTCCACCGTCCAATCGGTCGGCGTCATTTTCTCCACGGGCACGATCTCCAGGTAACCCGACGTCGGGTTCGGCGTGGTCGGCACGTATACGGCGGCGAGCTCGCGGCCGGTGCCCTGTTCGCGGATCACGCGGGTGACGAAGCCGATCGACTTCATCTCGGTGTGCGGGAAATCGATCAGCACCACGCGCTGAGTGCCGTCGGGCTGGGTCTGCAGGATATCGAGCAGCTTGCGCGCGCTGCCGTAGATCGTGCTGGCCAGCGGCACGCGCGCGATCACCGATTCGAGCCAGCGCAGCAGGCGCTGGCCGACCACGCGACGCGCCAGCCAGCCCACCGCCAGGATCACCAGCAGCGTGGCGAGCAGGGCGATCGCGGTCTGCACCCAGGGATCGTCGAACCAGCCGAACACGGCGGGGTTGGACAGCGCTACCTGCCGCGACAGCGGTTGCACCCAGGGCTTGCTCAGGTCGCTGAGCAGGACGAACACGAATTTCACCACCACCCAGGTCAGCCAGATCGGCAACAGGGTCAGCAGTCCGGTCAGGAACAATCGTTGCAGGCGTTTGCCCGGCTTGGCGTTAGGCGACATGCGGCGATTGTAGGCGAGGGTCGAATGTCGTGTACCCAAGGCTCAGGGATCGCGAACGACGCGGAAACCGACATCGTCGTAGCCGCGACCAGGATCCAGCGGCCGCGCGCCTGCGCCGCCGCGCCACGAAGACCCCTGCGCGATCCGCTTGCGGCAGCCCTGGCTGCAATCGGACAGCCATTCCGACACGGCTTTGCCGCTGCCGGCGGCGAATTGCGCCGCCTCGGCGGCGCTGGGCAGCCGATAGCGGCGGCCGTTGCGTTCGCTCAGCCAGCGCAGGTAGGCCTGCGCGTCGTTCCAGGACACGCAGACGACGGCTTGTCCGTCGTCCTGTGCGAAGCCGGGAGTTTTCCAGTCGCGCGGCGCCAGCACGCGCAGCAGCGAAGCGCGTTCGCGGCACAGCGCCGGCGGGCGGCCGGTGGCGGCCGCGAAGCGCGCGTAGTCGCCCCGCGAAACTTCGTTGCGGGCCACGGCGACGATGTGCCCGCCGCTGTGCATGAAGATCAGGCCGGCGACGTCGTCCGGCGCGCGGTCGCCGGTCTGCCCGACGTCGCGCGCGCGCTTCATCAGCGCGGCTGCGGCGGTCTTGTCGTCCATCAGCTCCGCGGCCACGGTCGCGGTCCGGATGGCGCCGTTGCGATCCAGCCGTTTGGCGGCGGCATCGACGCCCGCGCCCAGCGCCTTGGCCACGGCGGCTTGCATGCGTTTCAGCGCCGGCGAGTCGGCCCTGCGCGTTTCGCGGGCGATCCGCTCTGCGCGCGAGACGTATTCGCGCACGCGCTCGTAGCCTCCGTCCTTCAGCCGCTGCTCGACTTGCACGGTCATCGCATCGATCAAGCCGTCGACCGTGCCCGGCAGCCGCGCGTGCGCGGGATCGGCGCGCCATGCCGCGAGCACGCTGTCGTAGGCGTTGCCGCCCTTGGGTGCGATCAGGTTGCGCGCGCGGGTCTGTTGTTCGGCGGCGATCATCCAAGGCTCCGCCGGCGACTCCGGCGGCGGCCGCAGCATGGCGCTGGTCAGGTCGGCCTGGGGCGCGGGAGCGGCCGGCGTCGGCGCTTGCGCCGCCGGCGGCGCGACTGCGGCGGTGGCCTCGGCCGGCGCCGGACTGCGGTTGTAGTGGCGCAACCCGACACCGAGCAGCAGCGCCGCCGCCAGTCCGGCCGCGATCCACACGCCGAGCGGCGCATGCCGCATCCGCGACACGCCGTCGCCGATGCGCTGGGCGAAGGCGAAGCCGGCGGACTGGCGTTTGCGGTCTATGCGTTGCAGCGCGTCCAGCATCTGCTGCGCGCTGCGGTAGCGCGCGCCGGGCGATTTGGCCATGGCCTTGTCGATCAGGCGCTGCCAGTGGCGCTTTTCGCGGGGCAGGCGCGGGATCGGATCCTGCACATGCTGCATCGCCATCGCCAAAGCGTCGCCGGCGACGTAAGGCAGCCGGCCGGCCAGCATTTCGAAGGCCAGCACGCCGAGGCTGTACAGGTCGGCGCGATGGTCCACGTTTTCGCCGCGCGCCTGTTCGGGCGCCATGTAGGCGGTGCTGCCCACCGCCAGCCCCGCCATGGTCACGCGCGGACTGTAGCCGTGGCGCAGGGCGATGCCGAAATCGGCCAACAGCGGCCGGTCGGCTTCGTCGAACAGCACGTTTTCGGCTTTCACGTCGCGATGGATCACGCCGCGCGCATGCGCGTAGTCGAGTGCGGACAGCAGCGCGCGCAGGATCGCGATCACGCGCGGCTCGTTCTGGGTGAGGTTCAGCTGCCCCAGATGGCCGCGCGACAAATGCGGCATGGCGTAGTAGGGCAGGCCGTCGCGCGTGCGGCCGACTTCGAAGATGCCGACGATGTGGGGATGCTCAAGCCGGGCGATCGTACGCACTTCGTTCTCGAAGCGGCGGCGGCTGACCTCGTCGGCCAGCGCCTCGGGCAGCATCACCTTGACCGCCACCTCGCGGCCGAGCGAGGCCTGCACGGCCAGGTACACGGTGGACATGCCGCCGTGGCCGATCGCTTGCAATACCGTGTAACCGGCGATGTCCGGCAACGGCTCGGCGCTTTCCTGCGCCTGTTCAGGCTGTTCGCTGGACATGGTTCCCCCCGGATCCGACGCCAGCATAGCGCCCGGATGCGGCCTCGGGCGACCGTTCGCGGCCCCCGTTCCGACCGTACGCACCCTTGGTCCGGCGGGCTGAGTCGTTCAGGAGTCGGATCCGGCGATCAAGGCATGCGCTGGAGAAGATGGCAATTCGCACGGAAAGGACCGGATACTTCGGCTGGGGCGGCAAGGCACTTTAAGGGGAAAGCATGCGCAGGTTCATCCGTTGGGCGCTTTGGATTTTGCTTGCGTTGTTGGTGATCGTAGTAGGCGCATGGTGGCTTTCGCGGATGCTCGGGCCGACTGCGGAGCAGAAAACGGCGCTGGCGATGCTCGGCAAGGAAAGCGCCGTCCGCGGAAGCAATGCGTTCCCAGCGCTATGGTCGTTGCCGTACGACGTGCCTGAGGACATGCAGCAAGCCGTAGCGGCTGAGGACGCGAAGCGGTTTGGCGCACTGCCTGCGTCGCCATCGGGGGAATTTCTGTCGGCTCAGGCTTCGACGAGCGTTGCGGCGGCGCGCTATGCGGATTTGACGCCCTCGGAAGCGGACTGGAGCAAGTTCTGCAAATCGCGAACGGCCGGTTGCCTGGAAAGCGTGCGCGCTGACCGCGGCGGTTACGCCGCATTGTTGGCGCGCAATGCGCGTTTGGTGGAGCGTTCCATCGCCTTGCGCCAATACGGCCACTATCGGAATGGATTGCCGCTGCGCAACGATGGGCCGATGCCCCCGTTCCACTATGCGATCGCGCCGTTGACCCGGCATGCCCTGGACTTCGCCGACGGCCGCCAGGACGCCGCGCTGGCCGGCGTCTGCCAAGACGCGGCCGCATGGCGGCGGATCGGCAGCCATGGCGATTCGTTGATCGCCCGCATGATCGGCATCGCCTACGCGACCGATGGTTACGGCCGCTTGTTCGCGGACATGCTCGCCGAGTTGCCCGCCGGCCATCGTCTGCCGCCGGTTTGCATTTCGGCGTTTGCGGTTCCGGTGTTGGAGGAAGGCTTGATTTGCGAGGCGATGAAGGGCGAGTCGAAGTTCGTCGCTGAAGGCATGCGTGCGCTGTACGATGCGTCGTCCCCCGTCGGCGATCCGATCGGCGATTTTTTGTTTCCCGTGCTATTCGACGAAGAGATGACGCTTGCGCGCATGGCTCCCAGCCAGGCGCATGCATGTTCCGACGAAGTGCGGCATTCGGTCCAAGCCGATACGCCGATCAAGCCTCTTCCCGCGACGCCGCTGAACCGCGGCTTCGATTGCGTCGGCAACTACGTCGGCTGCCTACTGGCCCATGTCGGGACAGAAGGCGGCCCTTACGACCGCTATGCGTTGCGCGGGCAGGACTACGTGGCCCGTTTGCGCCTGATCGCCACGCTGCTCTGGCTGCGCGAGCAAGAAGGCGACGGAACGTCTATCGAACAGCGCCTGCGCGAGAGGCCGCGTGCGCTGGTGGCGCCCGGGCATCCTGTCGAAGTCGCCGATGGCGGCAGATCGTTGCGCATCCGGCATTTCGACGATTCGAACGACGCTTATTGGCAAGTGCCCATCGCAGCGGCGGATGTGCGCCGGCCGGATGCTGCAGCGGGCGATCAAGCCGGCTCGTCGGTCGGCTTCTCGCGCTTGCGCCGCACGTAGATCTGCTTGCGCACGCGTGCGACGACGTCACCCTGTGTGTCGATCACGTCGGCATCGAACCAGCGCAGGGCCTTGTCGCCGTTCGCGGCGGCGGTGCGCAGTTCGTCGAGGACGCTTTCGTCCAGATCGAATTCGGCATGGACCGTGCCGCGCCCGGGTTTGACGAATTCGATCTCGGCGGCCTTGTCCCAGACCATGTAGCCGCGGCCGATGCGTTCCTTGACCATGATCATCCAGAACGGATCGGTCATCGCGAACAGGCTGCCGCCGAAGTGGGTGCCGACGTAGTTGCGGTTCCACAACCGCATACGGAGTTCGACGCGGGCGTGGCGGAAGTCGTCGCTGAATTCGACCACGCGGATGCCGGAGGCGATGAAGGGCGGCCAGAGGTTGAGGATGCGGCGCAGGCTGCTGGCTTTCACGAGAGTCTCCCGATTCTATTCGGCACCATCTCATGATCGTGCTGGAGTGATTGCTCGAGCGTCGCGCTTTCTTGTAGGAGCGGCTTCAGCCGCGAGCTCTTTGCTGGCTCTATGCGCTCGAACGGCTCGCGGCCGAAGCCGCTCCTACAAAAAGCGGATGGCGCGAAAAGCCGGGCCCTCTCTCTGGCCTCCGGCCTGTCCCACTCCCGTGAAGGGAGTGGGGAAAAGCCCCGCTACACCAGCAACAACGAGGACATCTTGCGGCGATAGCGGCCGACGAGGTCTTCGTCGTCGATGACGCGGAACGCATCGATCAGCGCCTTTTTGGGCAAACCTTCTTCGTAGGCGCGGTCGCGCCGCAGCATCTCGAGGAATTGTTCCAGTCCGGCTTCGGATTGCCCGCCCACGATGCGATGCACGCCGAGCAGGTGGCGCGCGCGCAGATCGTCCGGATTGCTGGCCACGGCCGTTTCCAATACTTCCGGTGCGGGTGCGTCTTTCAGCAATGATGCGAAACCCAATCGTGCACGCGCTTTGACCGCGCGGTCGTCGGTGGACAGGTTGGCGGGCAGGGCGTCGAGCAGTTGTTCGGCTTCGTGCGCGCCGCCGGTCTGCAGCAGCGCCAGCGCCAGATCGAGTTTCAGTTCGGCCTTGTCGGGCTCGGCTTCGATCGCCTTGCGCAGGCGCATGACTTCGGCATGAGGGTCGACCGGCGCGGCGGTTTCGGCCGGCGCTTCGGGCGCATCGTTCGCGGCGGCGGGTTCGATGCCGTGATGCTTGAGGAATTCGCGCACCTGGCCTTCCGGCAACGCGCCCTGGAAGGCGTCGACCAGCTTGCCGTCCTTCACCAGGAACACGGTCGGGATCGAGCGGATCTGGAAGGCCGCGGCGATCTGCTGTTCCTGCTCGGTGTCGACTTTGGCCAGCACGAAGCCGCCGTTGAAGTCGGCGGCCAGCTTTTCCAGGATCGGGCCCAGCGTCTTGCACGGCCCGCACCAATCGGCCCAGAAATCCACCAGCACGGGGGTCTGCAGGGATTTCTGCAGGACATCGGCCTCGAAGCGTTCGGTGGTGACATCGAAGACATGCGGTTTGGCGACAGCGGCGGACATGGGGAATCCCGTAAGGCGTTCAGCCGGAGATTGTGCCAGCCGGGCCGGAATCCAAGCGGATGTAAAAAGTACCTTACATTTCTTGCTGAAATGTATTTCTTATGTTACATATTGTCATGTGAAGAATACATTGGTCCGGACTCCCATCGGCAACGACATTCGCCGCCTGCGTTTCGAACACGGCGAGATGACGCAGGAAGCGCTGGCGCAGGCCTGCGGCGTGACCCGCCAGACCATCATCGCGCTGGAGGCGGGTAGGTACGCGCCTTCGCTGGCGCTGGCGTTCCGGATCGCGCGCGCGTTCGGCGTCGGCGTGGAAGACGTCTTCCGTTGGGAGCAGGCATGAAGCAGGTCACGCCGCACGCGGGCCTGTTGGCCGCGGTGTTGTCCATCGGCGCGGCGTCGATGTTCGCCGCCGGATGGGAAGACTATTCGCACGCCGCGCATCCGCTCGGGTTGTTGGGCGCATACGGCACGCCGCATGCGTTGGCTTTCAACCTGTACGGATTCGTGGTGCCCGGATTGCTGGCGGCGTGGCTGGGCTGGCGCCTGCGCGACGCCATGCAGGAGCGCGGCTGGATGGCGCGGATCGGCGCCTGGCTGGTGCTTCTATCGGCGTTGGCCTTCGCTGCGCAGGGCATGGCGAGGTTGGATCCGCAGGATCTCGAAGCGCTTTCCGGCCGCCTGCATGCCGCGAGTTGGATGCTGTGGTGGATCGCCTTCGTTCCGGGGGCGCTGTTGCTGGCATTTGGGGCGGGACCGCATGCGGGCCGGGGCTTGCTCGGCGTAGTCAGTGCCGCGGCGGCGATTGCGGTGCTGGCGCTCACGATCTTCGCCCCGGCGTGGATGCCGATCGCGATCGCGCATCGCATCGCTTTCGTTTGCTGGTTCGGCTGGCTGACTTTTGCCGGCTACGCCCTTGCCGCGAAGCCACGGGCATAGCGCCTTGTGGAACCGGCCCTTGTAGGAGCGGCTTCAGCCGCGAGCTCTTGATCCTGTCGTCATCGGCCAGAAAAGCTCGCGGCTGAAGCCGCTCCTACAACGCCTCGCCGCTCCCGCAGAAAAAAGTCATCCGGCCGCGCGCTTGTTGCGCAGCAGGACGATCAGGATGGCCGACGCCAGTACGAACGTGATCACGTTCGATACGATCATCGGCCATGAGCCCAACGACACGCCGTATGCGAACCAGAACGCTACTCCGACGGTGAACACCGCATACATCGCCAGCGAGATGCCGCGCGTGTCGCGGCTGCGAATCGTCTTGATCGCCTGCGGCACGAAGGAGAGCGTGGTCAGCGTGGCGGCGACGTAGCCGAGCCATTCCGGATTCATGCGTTTCGTCCTCCGCTGGATGCGAGCGTAAAAGCAGCTTTTGTGGGACGGCTTTATGGGAGCGGCTTCAGCGGGGTGCTCTTGATCTTTTAGCTGTCATCCCGAGCGAAGCGAGGGATCTGCTGTCCCATGCCGACATGGAAGCAGATCCCTCGCTTCGCTCGGGATGGCAGCTGAAAAAGGCCCGCGGCCGAAGCCGCTCCTACAAAAAGCCGCTCCTAGAAAAAACAGCCGCTGCGAGAGATTACGGCGAAGGGCGCTTGTACACCACGCCATCCCTCATCACGAAATCCACTTTGGTCACGTTGGCGATATCGGCGACCGGATCGCCGGGCAGGGCGACGATGTCAGCGCGCATCCCGGCTTCGATCGCGCCCTGGTCGTCGGCGCCGAGCACTTCGGCCGCACGGATCGTCGCCGCCTGCAGCGCATAAGCCGGCGGCATGCCGGCTTCGACCATGTAAAGGAATTCGCGCGCGTTGTCGCCGTGCGGGCCCACGCCCATGTCGGTGCCGAAGGCGATCTTCACACCGTGCTTGTAGGCCCGCGCGGCGGTGTCCTGGATCTGCGCACCGATGCGAGCGGCCTTGGGGCGCACGATCTCGGGATAGTAGCCGTCGATCTTCGCTTTCTCGGCCACGAAGCGGCCGGCGTAGATCGTGGGCACGTACCAGGTGCCTTTCTGCTTCATCAGCGACATGACTTCGTCGGTCATCATCGTGCCGTGCTCGATGCTGGTGACGCCGCCGAGTACCGCGCGCTTCATGCCTTCGGTGCCGTGCGCGTGCGCGGCGACCTTGTAGCCGTAGTCCTTGGCGGTGTCGACGATGGCCTTGACTTCTTCCACGGTGAATTGCGGCGCGTCGCCGGACTTGGCGTAGGACAGCACGCCGCCGGTCGCGGTGATTTTGATCACGTCGCTACCGTCCTTGTAGCGCTGGCGCACGGCCTGGCGCGCGTCCTCGGCCGAATTGATCACGCCTTCGGTCGGGCCTGGCGGCCCGAGCAGGTGCGACAGTTCGGAGTTGTAGCCGTTGGTGGGGTCGGCATGGCCGCCGGTGGTGGCGATCGACTTGCCGGCGGCGAAGATGCGCGGACCGCGCACCAGGCCCTGGTTGATCGCGTCGCGCAGGTGCGGGGCCACTTCGCCGCCCAGGTCGCGGACGCTGGTGAAGCCGGCCATCAGCGTCTTTTCGGCATAGCCCACGCTGCGGAAAGCGAAGTCGACGTCGTCCAGGCGGAAGCCTTCCGAATAACTCTGCGGGTTGGATTGCGAGCCCAAATGCACGTGCAGGTCGGTCCAGCCGGGCAGGCAGGTGCGGCCGGCGAGGACGATCGATTCGGTGCCCTCGGCCAGCTTGGCGCGGCCGGGGATCACTTCGGCGACCTTGCCATCGCGCACCAGCACGGTGTGCTCGCCCAGCACTTTGCCGCTGCGGCTGTCGAACAGACGCTCGCAGTGCAGGGCGGTGGTGGCGGCCTGGGCGGGCAGGGCGGCCAGGGAGATCAGAACGGCGGCGATGGTTTTCATGGTGCGAGCGTAACGGGGTCGCTCGGGTTGCGGTACTGGAGAGAGGGTAGCCCGGGTAAGCGAAGCGCACCCGGGGCCTGGCGCATCTCCCCGGGTGCGCTTCGCTTACCCGGGCTACGCTCTTGCACGGCTCGGGCACGCGGTTGGCGCTTTTTGTGCGCTGCGGTAGGCTTGCCGGTCCTGTCCTGCCGATGTTTCCTGTGTCGAACGCGCCCGCCCCGCCCGAAGTCCCTGCCTACCAGCCTGCCGCCGTCGAAGCCGCCGCCCAGCGGTTCTGGGACCGCACCCGCGCGTTCGAGGTCAAAGAAGCCCCCGGCAAGCCGAAGTTCTTCTGCCTGTCGATGCTGCCGTACCCGTCCGGGGCGCTGCACATGGGCCATGTGCGCAACTACACCATCGGCGACGTGATCAGCCGCTACCAGCGCATGACCGGCAAGAACGTGCTGCAGCCGATGGGCTGGGACGCGTTCGGCCTGCCGGCGGAGAACGCCGCGATCAAGAACAAGACCGCGCCGGCCAAGTGGACCTACGCCAACATCGACCACATGCGCGATCAGCTCAAGACGATGGGCTACGCGATCGACTGGACGCGCGAATTCGCCACCTGTTCGCCCGACTACTACGTGCACGAGCAGCGCATGTTCGTGCGGCTGTTGAAGAAGGGCCTGGCCTACCGCAAGAATAGCGTGGTGAATTGGGATCCGGTCGACCAGACCGTGCTGGCCAACGAGCAGGTGATCGACGGCCGCGGCTGGCGCAGCGGCGCGGTGGTGGAGAAGCGCGAAATCCCGCAGTGGTTCCTGAAGATCACCGATTACGCGCAGGAACTGCTGGACGGGCTGGACGCGTTGCCGGGCTGGCCGGATTCGGTCAAGACCATGCAGCGCAACTGGATCGGCCGCAGCGAGGGCCTGGAGTTCGCGTTCGACGTGGAAGGCAGCGATCAGCGCCTGAGCGTGTTCACTACGCGCCCCGACACGCTGATGGGCGTGACCTTCGTATCGATCGCGGCCGAACATCCGCTGGCCGTGCAAGCGGCGGCGAACAATCCTGACCTGGCCGCCTTCATCGCCGATCTGAAAAAAGGCGGCGTGTCCGAGGCCGAGCTGGAAACCCAGGTCAAGCGCGGCATGGACACCGGTTTGCGCGCGATCCATCCGGTCAGCGGCGAAGCGCTGCCGGTCTACGTCGCCAACTTCGTGCTGATGGGCTACGGCACCGGCGCGGTGATGGCCGTCCCCGGCCACGACCAGCGCGACTGGGAATTCGCGCAGGCCTATCGGTTGCCGATCAAGATGGTGATCGTTCCGGACGAAGTGCGCGATGCGCTGGCCGAGATTTCGTCGCACGTCGCCAACCACGACGACCCGATGCGCGCCGCGCTCGGCGAAAGCGGCGCGATCGACGTTTACGACACCGGTGCGGCCGTGCAGGTGGTCGAGGAATTCCAGCGCCGCATCGCCGAGGAAGCGGCTTACACCGAACGCGGCTGGCTGGTGAATTCCGGCGAATTCGACGGCCTGGATTTCCAGCAGGCGCTGGATGCGCTGGCGGCGCGCTTCGAGCGCGAAGGCCGCGGCAGCAAGCGCGTCAATTACCGGTTGCGCGATTGGGGCGTGTCGCGGCAGCGTTACTGGGGCTGTCCGATCCCGGTGATCTACTGCCCGAACTGCGATGCGGTGCCGGTGCCGGAAGCGCAATTGCCGGTGGTGCTGCCCGAAGACGTCGCCGACGCGTTCGCCAAGGGCGCGGTGCAGTCGCCGATCAAGGCGGATCCGGAATGGCGCAAGACCACGTGCCCGCAGTGCGGCGCGGCGGCGGAGCGCGAGACGGATACCTTCGATACCTTCATGGAATCGAGCTGGTACTACGCGCGCTACACCTCGCCGGGCGCTGCCGACATGATCGACGGGCGCGCGCGCTACTGGCTGCCGGTGGACCAGTACATCGGCGGCATCGAGCACGCGATCCTGCACCTGATGTATTTCCGCTTCTACCACAAGCTGCTGCGCGACGCGGGCATGGTGGATGGCGACGAGCCGGCGACCAACCTGCTGACCCAGGGCATGGTGATCGCCGAAACCTTCTATCGCGAGGACGCGCACGGCGCCAAGGATTGGATCAATCCCGCGGAGGTCGAGATCGATCGCGACGAGCGCGGCCGCATCGTCGGCGCCAAATCGAAAGCGGACGGCCGGCCGGTGCATATCGGCGGCACCGAGAAAATGTCCAAATCCAAGAACAACGGCGTCGATCCGCAATCGATGGTCGACAAGTACGGTGCCGACACCGTGCGCCTGTTCTCGATGTTCGCTGCGCCGCCGGACCAGTCGCTGGAATGGAACGAGGCCGGCGTCGAAGGCATGGCGCGCTTCCTGCGCCGCCTGTGGGCGCAGGTAGACAAACATGCCGTCGAAGGCGCCGCTGCCGCGTTCGACGCGGACGCGTCGACGCCGGCGCAGAAGACCTTGCGCCGTCAGCTGCACGAAGCGATCCAGAAGGTCGGCGACGATTACGGTCGTCGCCACAGCTTCAACACCGCCATCGCCGCGGTGATGGAATTGCTCAACCACGTCTCCAAGTTCGACGACGGCACGGCCAACGGCCGCGCGCTGCGCCAGCAGGCGTTCGAAGCGATCGTGTTGCTGCTCAACCCGATCACGCCGCACGCCAGCCATGCGTTGTGGCAGCGCCTGGGCCATGCCGAAACGCTGCTGGAAGACGTTCCGTTCCCGCAGGCCGATCCCGCCGCGCTCGAGCGCGATGCGGTGACGCTGGCGGTGCAGGTCAACGGCAAGCTGCGCGGCACGATAGAGGTGGCCATCGATATGCCGCGGGAGGCTATCGAGGCGCTGGCGCTGGCGGAATCCAACGTGGCTCGGTTCCTGGAAGACAAGACGGTGCGCAAGGTGATCGTGGTGCCGGGCAAGATCGTCAACATCGTCGTCGCGTGAGGCCGTCCTCCGCTTTTCGTAGGAGCGGCTTTAGCCGCGAGCTCTTGATTTCCTGCGATGAGCTTGGAAAAAGAGCTCGCGGCTAAAGCCGCCCCTACGAAAAGCGGGTTCCCTAGGTTCGACGGTATGGCTATCGATTCCGCAACCCTGTACTGCCACCCCGAATCCGGCTTCAGCTACAAGGCCGCGTTCTGCCAGTCGAACGTGATCCTCGATTACCTGGCGCGCCGCGAAGGCCGGTTGGACGGCAGCGACGACGCCCAGCGCCTGGCCGTGCGCGAGTGGCTGGCGTGGGAAGCCAACCGCGTCGGCCCTGAACGTGGCGCATTCGCGCTTCGGTCGCCGCTTCGCGCGCTACGACGACGACGTGATCGCGTGGTACGACCGCCGTGCGCGCGCCGACCTGGACCGCATGCAGGAAACGCTCGCGCTTTCGCCGTTCCTGGCCGGCGCCGCGCCGAGCATCGCCGACACCGCCTGCTGCGGCTACCTGTACTGGGCCGACCAGGCCGAGATCGATATCGCCGGCTGGCCCGCGGTGCGCGACTGGCTGGACAGGATCGCCGGGTTGCCTGGCTGGCGCTCGCCTGAAGCCATGTTCAGCGGCCATACGGTGCGCTATTGATGCCCGCGCCGGGCTCGTCCAGACTGGCGGCATGATCCGGACCTCCCTCGTCGCCTTCTTCTCGGTGCTGGCATTGCTGTTGTCGGGCTGCGGCTTCCATCTGCGCAACGCGCTGACCTTGCCCGAGGATCTGGGTCCGGTACGCGTGGTATCGGCCGATCCCTACAGCCCGCTGGGCACGGCATTGGCGCAGGCCTTGTCGCGGATCGGCGCCACGCCGGCGTCGCCCGACGCCACCGAAGGCGTGGCCACCCTCGAGGTGATCTCCGAACGCTGGGGAAGCCGGCCGATCAGCATCGACCAGTTCGGCCGCGCGCAGGAATTCTCGCTGCGCTACGCGGTGGTGTTCGGCCTGCGCAAGGCCGACGGCACCGACCTGCTGCCGCGGCAGACGCTGGAGTTGTCGCGCGACTACATTTCCAACCCGGTGAATCCCACCGGCGCGGAGAGCGAACAGGAATTGCTGACGCGCGAATTGCGGCGCGAAATGGTCGCCAGCATCCTGCGCCGCATCGATGCGGTGGAACAGGTGCCGCAATCCTGACATGGAACTGACGCCGGAACGGCTGGCGGCGCAACTGGCGAGCGAGCCGCTGCGGCCGGCCTACCTGATCGCCGGCCCCGAACCCTTGCGCGTTTTGGAGGCCGCCGATGCGCTGCGCCAACAGGCGCGCGCGCAGGGCTATGCCGAGCGCGAAGTGTTCGAGGCCGAAGGCAACCAGCGCGAACCGGATTGGGATGCACTGCACGCGACCTTGTCGGCCCCGAGCCTGTTCAGCGCGCGGCGCCTGATCGAGTTGCGCCTGCCTACCGGCAAGCCCGGCAAACAGGGCGCCGAGCTGGTGTCCGATTTTTGCGCCGACCCGGCGCCGGATGTCGCGCTGGCGGTGATCGCCGGCGACTGGAGCCGTGCGCATGCGGGCAAATGGAGCGAAGCGATCGGCCGCGCCGGCCACATCGTCGTCGCCTGGGCGGTGAAGCCGCACGAATTGCCGGACTGGATCGAGCGGCGCCTGCGCGCGCGCGGTGTGCGCGCGGAACGCGAGGCGGTGCAGAGCCTGTGCGACCGCGTCGAGGGCAATCTGCTGGCCGCGGCGCAGGAAATCGACAAATTGGCCCTGCTCAACGACGGCCAGACCCTCGATGCCGCACGCATGGAGGCGCTGGTGGCCGACGCCGCGCGCTACGACGTGTTCCGCCTGGTCGACGCCGCGCTGGGCGGTCAGCCCGCGCACGTATCGCGCATGCTCGCCGGCCTGCGCGGCGAGGGCGAGGCGGTGCCGGCGCTGCTCGGCATGGTGGTGATGGAACTGCAGCGCGCGGCGGCCTTGGCCCGTGCGCAGGCGCGTGGCGGCAACCTGGCCGCGGAGTTCAAGGCGCAGCGCGTCTGGGATTCGAAGCAGGCCTTGTACAAGCGTGCGCTGCAACGCCATGCCGCGCCGCGATGGGAGCGTTTCGTGGTAGCCGCGGGGCATGTCGATCGCATCGCCAAAGGCCGCGCCGCGGGCGACGCCTGGCAGTCGCTGGAGCGGTTGCTGTTGGCGGTCGCCGAGCCGCGTGCGGTCGCGTTGCTGGCATGAGCGGATCGCATCCGCGCCTCGTGGGAGCGGCTTCAGCCGCGAGCTCTTTCTCCAAGAAACTGGAAGTCGAAGAGCTCGCGGCTGAAGCCGCTCCCACGAAAAACGGTGCAGGCATCGATTGAACAGGCAGGCGTCATTGCGGCTGCTGTACGGCGGCACCTTCGATCCCGTGCACAACGGCCATCTGGCCGTCGCGCGGCATGCGCGCGATGCCTTGGGTGCGCAAGTGCATCTGATGCCGGCGGCGGATCCGCCGCATAAAGGCCCCACGCATGCCGATGCCGAACAACGTGCGGCGATGCTGGCGCTTGCGATCGGCGACGAGCCGGGCCTGCTTGTCGACCGCCGCGAACTGCTGCGCGACGGGCCGTCCTACACCATCGATACCCTGCGCGCGCTGCGCGCCGAATTGGGCCCGCAAGCGCCGATCGCATTGCTGGTGGGCGCCGACAGTTTCCTGGGGCTGCCTACGTGGAAATCTTGGCGCGAACTGTTCGGCTATGCGCATTTCGTGGTCGCCGAGCGCCCGGGAAACGGCATCGACAGCGCACTTCCGGCGGATCTGGCGCAGCGGCTCGCAGGCCGCTGGGCCGGCGCGGCGGCGGCGCTGAGCGACGCGCCGTCCGGCAAGGTGCTGCGCCTGGAACAGCCGCTGCGGCCCGAATCGGCCAGCGATATCCGCCGTCGCATCCAGGCCGGAGAACCGTGGCGGGACCAGGTGCCGTTCGCCGTAGCGGCCTATATCGTCCAGAACCGGTTGTACGGCGCCGGAACCGTCACATCCGGTCCGCTATAATCCCTGCGTAATTCCCGGAGCCGATACCCCTTGACCAGCCCCGCGCAAGTCATCAAGACCCGCCTGCCCAACCCGCCGCCGCCCGTACCCGTTCTGCTCGAACAGGTCCACCTAGCCCTCGAAGACATCAAGGCCCGCGACACGGTCCAGATCGACGTGCGCGACAAGACCAGCGTCTGCGATTACATGGTGATCGCGTCGGGCACCTCGACCCGCCATGTCAAATCGATCGCCGACGAGGTGATCCGCTTCGCCAAGAAACTCGATGTGCAGCCGCTCGGCGTGGAAGGCGAGCGCGAAGCCGAATGGGTGCTGGTCGATCTCGGCGACGTGATCGTGCACGTCATGCTGCCGCGCGTGCGCGAGTTCTACGCGCTGGAGCGGTTGTGGACCGTCGGCGACCAGCCGCCGGAAGAGTCCGAAGTCGAGACCGACGCCGAAGGCAGGCTGTAACGCTTTTCGTAGAGCGGCTTTTGTGGGAGCGGCTTTAGCCGCGAGCCCTTGATCTTATTGGCGAGCCGAGATCAAGAGCTCGCGGCTAAAGCCGCTCCCACAAAAAAGCCGCTTCCACAAAGTCAAAATCGAAGACAACGGCGCCTGGCGGCGCCGTTGTCGTGTCCGGAATCACATCGGCCCGCGCAGCCACGGCCCGGTGATCGCGAAGGTGATGCCCGGCGTCTGGATATTGACGAACATGGTGCGGCCGAACGGGTCCCAGCAGGCGCCGGTGAACTCGCTCTCGCGGTAGTCGCCCTCGGGAATCGCCTTGTCGGCGTTGGCGATCTGCGCCGACGTCAATTCGACGTTGTTCTTGCAGAAGTAGAAGGACTCGCCCTGGCGGGTCAAGCCGATCAGGCGCGTGCCCGGGCCGTACTGGTCTGGGCTGCCGGCCGGTGCGGCGTCTGGGTCCTCGCACAGCAGTACGCCGCCGCGCGGGCTGACGGTGACGTTGTCGGGGTTGTGCGCGGCCAACTGGTGTCCGCTGACGAACAGCGCGCGCAGTTTCTGCGTGGCCAGGTCCAGCACCCACACCGTGCCGTTGCCGCGGCCCTTGCGGCCGTCCGCGCCCAGGCCGCAGCTGGTGTCGACGATGAACATCTTGCCGTGGCTGTACCAGATGCCTTCGCCGCGGCTCATGCGCAGCCCGCCTTCGCTCCATGCTTGCGCGAACGGGCCGCTGAGCGTTTCGCCGGCGGAAATGTCCGGGAAACCGGACGGCGCGACGATCGAATCCAGATCCGGATCGGGCACATCGAACCATTCCAGCTTGTATTCCGCGCCGATGCTGGCCACAACCAGGTCCGCGTTCTGCTGGCCGCCCACGCGCGCCGCCTGCAGGCGGCCGCCGTTTTGCAGCGATCCGTAGCGTCCGCTGCGGTCGTTGGGGACGAAACGGTACAGGCCGGATTTGTTGCGGTCGTCTTCGGTCAGGTAGACGAAACCGGTGTTCGGGTCGATCGCCACCGCTTCGTGGCTGAAGCGGCCCAGCGCCACCAGCGGCTGTCCGCTGGTGCGTTCGGCGTCCGGATGCACTTCGAACACATAGCCGTGCTTGTGGCCGGTGCTCGATGCCGCGTTGGTCTTGATCTCCTCGCAGGTGAGCCAGGTGCCCCACGGCGTGGGGCCGCCGGCGCAGTTGACCAGGGTGCCGCCGAGGCTGGGTTCCAGCGTCTGCCAGCCGCGCGCGCCGTAGCCTAGCGTGGTGGTGCCGCCGCCGGCGAACTGCCCACCGCCGATATCGCCGGTGTCGTACATCGCCGGCGCATCGATCGGCGCCGCGCCACCGCGTTCGTGGTTGCGGATCAGCACCATCTCGGTGCCGCGGACGCGATCGCCCCGGCGACCGAAACGGTCGCCGCGCGGGCGACGGAAGCCGACCACCGCCATGCCGTCGTGTTTGTCGGGGCAGGGCTGGCCGTTGCCCATCAGGTCGCCGGTCCAGCCGAAGGAGCGATAACTGAAACCGCGCGGCAGTTGCAGCAGCGGCAACCCGGTGGTGCGGTCGGCGACCGGGGACAAGGGGCCGTAAGGACTCGGGATGGGCAGATTGCGCGTCGGATCGCCGGCGGCGAGCGCTTGGCGCGTGTACAGCGCGCCCAGGCTGCCGATGGCGCCGACGGCCATCGCCGCAGCGCTGCCCTTGAGTACCTGGCGGCGGGAGTGATCGACGGGTTGCATATGCGACTCCAGCTAGCGGGGGAGTCAAGACACTAGGCGGCGGCGGTAACCGGTAGATGACATTTCGGTTTCCGTCGGCGGAAATGCGAGGGCGACCGCTGGCCGGCCATCAATCGATGCGTTCGGGACGCATTGAAAAGACCCCGACATCTCCCGGGTGCCCGGATCAAGTCCGGGATTACCGGGCTACCATGCGCGGATGAAGGCGAAATTGATCGCGGTCGGGGAACGCGCACCGGTATGGGTGGCGCAGGGTTTCGCCGAATACCAGAAACGCCTGTCGCATTGGCTGCCGTTGGAGCTGGCCGAAATCGAACCGGGTTTGCGCGGCAAGGGTCGCGACGCCGCCCGCGCTACCCAGGACGAAGGCGCGCGCGTGCTTGCCGCGCTGCCCAAGAACGCGCAAGCGGTCGCGTTGGACGGCCGCGGCAAGCCTTACTCGTCGGAACAATTGGCGCAGCGGCTGGAGCATTGGCGGGGATCGGGCCGCGACTTGGCCTTGCTGATCGGCGGGCCCGAGGGCCACGCCGCGGAGGTGTTGTCGCGCGCCGACGAAAGCTGGTCGCTGGGGCCGCTGACCCTGCCGCACATGCTGGTGCGGCTGTTGGTGGCCGAGCAGCTTTATCGCGCGGCGGCCGTGCTGGCCAACCATCCGTACCACCGCGCCTAGCTTTTCGCAGGTGCGAATTCATTCGCACGTTTTTTATCTTTCAAGAGCAACAGCGTGCGAATGAATTCGCACCTACGGAGAGCGGCGGGCGAGGGGTCGCCCGCCGCGAGGGCTCAGTGGCTCAACGTGAAATTGATCGGCACCATGCCGATCGCCTGCACGGCCACGCCATCCTTCATCGCCGCGCGGAAGCGCCAGCGCTTGAGCACCTGCATGCGCGCGGCGAGGTCCAAATCTCGGTGGCCGCTGCTTTGCACGACTTCGACCGCGATCGGCTTGCCGTCGACGCCGACGGTCACCTGCAGCATCACCACGCCCTGGCGTCCGTCGCGCTTGGCATCCACCGGATACACCGGCGGCGGTGCGTTGGCATATTCCAGGCGCACCGCGGCGGGCGCCGGATCGATACTGGGCGTCGCGACTGGACCCGCATCGACGACGGGCGGCACATAAGCCACGGAGCCTTCATCGCTCACGATCGGCACATCTTCGGCTACTGCCTGCTGCACCGGCCGTTGCACGGGCGTATCCGTCGGCTGCGGGCGGACGATCTCGACCGGAATCGGCGGCGGCGGATCGGGCGGCTTGGTTTCGTCCTTGGGCGCCAAGGGCACGACCCTGACAACAGGCGGTTCGTCGACGATCGGCGGCACGGCTACGGGCGCCACGAGCACCAGCAGCGCAACCACGTGCAATGCGATCGCAGTGCTGGTCGCGGCGATGCGCAACGGATTGGGCGCCTTGTCGGCGTCCGCGCCGGACAGCGAAAAACGGAGACCGCGGTTTTGCGAAAGGACCATGACCCACCTCCAAGGTTGTCGCCTGCGTGATCCCTAACGCACCGACGGAGAAGGTGGGGTTGAAGCTACCGACCCCTGACCGGCGCGCTACCCGACTGCGACTCCAAATTGCGCTGCTCGGGTGTGCACGTCAAGTGATGGGCGGAAGTGCGAAAAGATTCGTTTCGAATCGAATCGATCCAGTGAATTCGTTTCGGTTGAAACCGAAGCAACGCATCCGCCATAACCCCCGGTTGCGCATGCTTTAGCCCTCTCCCGCTTGCGGGAGAGGGTTGGGTGAGGGCGCGCGAAATATCAGATAGCGTCGCGTATTGGTTTCAGATGAAAGCCGCTGCGAAGATTGCAGTCGGGGCAATCTGCAATCGCGCGCGCCCTCACCCCAGCCCCGCTCCGCGCCCCAGCCCGCACTCGCGTGCGGGCGCTCAGCTGCACGCGCGGCGGTACCGCGCAAGCGTGTGCAGCATCGCCCCGCAAGCGGGAGAGGGAGCCCATTCGTCGCATTCTCAGTTCTCTATCTCAACCGTCCCCGCCGCCATCCGCTTCCGGGTCGCGCTGCAGATCGCGCTCGTCGGGCTGCGCCGGACGCGGCGGCTTCTTGGGCGTATGCGCATCCTCGTGGTCGCGGGGATGCGGCTCCGCATAGCCCGGGTTGCGCCCGGGCTTGGGATCGGGCGCCGGCGGCGCCGATTTGCCGCGCTTGGCCATCAGCGGCCCAGTTCGAACACCACGTCGAGCGTCATCGACAACGTGGTTTCGCCCGGCGACACCGACGTATCGGCCGCGTAGGCTTCCTTGGAACGCGACATCGCCATCATCGGCATCGGCGGCCGTGGGAAGCTGCCGCCGTTCTCGGAGATGCTGACCACACGGCGCACCTTCAGACCCATCGTCTTGGCGTACATCTCGGCGCGCGCCTGGGCCTTGTCCAGCGCCGCGCGGCGCGCCTCGTCGTAGGCCTCGTCGGGCTTGTCGACCTCGAAGTTGGGGCCGTTGACCTGGTTGGCGCCTTGCGCGACCAGCGTGTCCAGCACCTTGCCGAGCTTGGCGATATCGCGCACCTTCAGGCTGACGGTGTTGCTGGCCTGGTAGCCGGTGATCTCCGGCGCCTGGTTCTCGACGTATTTGTACTGCGGATTGATGCTGATGCCGCTGGTCTGCACATCGCGCTCGGCGATGCCCGCGGCCTTGATGGCGGCCACCACCTTGGCCATCTGCTCCGCGTTCTGGCGCATGGCCGCGTTGGCGTCGGCGGCCTGGGTGACGACGCCGGCGGAAATCGTGGCTACGTCCGGCACGCGCTTGGAATCGGCCTGGGCCGAAACCGAGAGCAGGGTGCCGTCGGCGGGTATGGCGTAGCCGCCCGGGGCGGCGGTCTGGGCGCAGGCAGAGGTCATCAGCAAGCTCGTGGCGAGGGCGGTGGCAAGCAACAGGGGGCGCAATCCAGCGAAGCGCATGGAGTATCTCCTTGGGAATGTGCGACAGGGTGTTCGGGAACCAGTTAACGGTCCGTGAGCCGCGGAGGGGTTAGGCGGGCTCGACCCGGTCAGCGCGGGTTATTCTTCGTCGATGCTGTATCTCGCCTCGAAATCGCCCCGCCGTTCCGAGCTGCTGGCCCGCCTGGGCCTGGATTTCGGGCTACTGGACAACGACGTCCCCGAACACCGCGCTCCCGGCGAACCCGCCGAGGAGTACGTGCGCCGCGTCGCCCGCGAGAAGGCGGGTGCGGGTTTGCTGCACGTGGTAGGCGTGGCTGGCGCGGTGGTGCTGGGCGCGGACACCGAGGTCGTGCTCGACGACGATGTCTTCGGCAAGCCGCGCGACGCGGACGATGCGGCGGCCATGCTGCGGCGCCTGTCCGGGCGAAGCCACCGCGTGATTTCGGCGCTGTCGCTGGTGTCGGCCTCGCGCGAGGCGCAGGCGGTGTCGCTGTCCGAGGTGACCTTCGCCGAACTCGGCGACGCCGATATCGCGGGTTATCTCGCCACCGGCGAATGGGAAGGGCGGGCCGGCGCTTACGCCATCCAGGGACGGGCGCAAACTTTCATTTCGCATTTGTCGGGAAGCTATTCGGGCGTGATGGGCCTGCCGCTATACGAAACCGCGCGCTTGTTGCGCGAATTCGGCGTGTCGGGAAAAGGAAAAATTTCGGGCACGGATCAAATCGGATGAACGCGGATAAAAGCCTTTCGAACCATTCATCCGCCTTTATCGGATTTGATCCGTGCCGAAAAGCTGTTGCGAGGCCGTCGGCATGACCGAGGAGATTCTGGTCAACGTCACCCCGCGCGAGACGCGTGTGGCCGTGGTCGAGAACGGCATGCTGCAGGAACTGCACATCGAGCGCGGCTGGCGCCGCGGCGTGGTCGGCAACATCTACAAAGGCCGGGTGCAGCGGGTGATGCCCGGCATGCAGGCGGCCTTCATCGAGATCGGCCTGGATCGGGCGGCCTTCCTGCACGCCAACGACATCGTGCGGCCGGCGCCGGTCGTCCAGGGCGAGGGCGACGACGAAGCGCCGCTGCCGCCGTCGCCGCCCAAGCCGATCACCGAACTGGTGCGCGAGGGCCAGGAAGTGATCGTGCAGGTGGTCAAGGACCCGATCGGCAGCAAGGGCGCTCGGTTGACCACGCAATTGAGCATCCCGTCGCGCTACCTGGTGCTGCTGCCGCAGTCGCGCGTGGTCGGCGTGTCGGCGCGGATCGAGGACGAGGCAGAGCGCGCGCGGCTCAAGTCGCTGGTGTCCGAATTCGCAGGCATCGCCAAGCCGTCCGAAGTCGTGGTCGCGCTGGATGGCGCAGCGGGCGAGCCCGCGGAAGACGCCTCGGTCGCGGACATGGTGCGCACGGCGATCGCGGCTTCCGGAAAGCGTCCGGACCAGGGTTACATCGTCCGCACCAACGCCGAAGGCCAACCCGCCGAGGCGCTCGCCGAAGACATCGCCTATCTGAGCCGCGCCTGGGCGCTGGTCGAGCGGCGTTCGCGCGAGGCGCGCGTCGGCGCGGCCGTGTACGAGGACCTGAGCCTGCCGTTGCGCGCGGTGCGCGACCTGATGCGGCGCGATGTCGAAAAAGTGAAGGTCGATTCGCGGGAAACCTGCGACAAGCTGCGCGAGTTCGCGGCCCAGTACATGCCGGGCCTGGCCGATAAAATCGAGCACTACGGCGGCGCGCGGCCGATCTTCGACCTGTACGGCGTCGAGGACGAGATCCAGCATGCGCTGGAAAAAGAGGTTCCGCTCAAGTCCGGCGGCTATCTGGTGATCGACCAGACCGAGGCGATGACCACGGTCGACGTCAACACGGGCTCGTTCCTGGGTCAACGCAACCTGGAGGAGACCGTTTACAGGACCAACCTCGAAGCGGCGCAGGCGGTCGCGCGGCAACTGCGGCTGCGCAACCTGGGCGGGATCATCATCATCGACTTCATCGACATGGTCGACGCCGAACATCGCCGCCAGGTGCTGCGCACGTTGGAGAAATCGCTGGTCAAGGACCACGCCAAGACCACGGTCTACGATTTCTCGCCGCTGGGCCTGGTGGAGATGACCCGCAAGCGCACCGTCGAAAGCCTGGAACGGCAGCTGTGCGAGCCCTGCCACGAATGCGGCGGCCGCGGCATGCTCAAGACCAGCGAGACGGTGACCTACGAGATATTCCGCGAGATCACCCGCGCGGTGCGCCAGTTCGAGGCGGCGCGGCTGCTGGTGATCGCCTCGCCCAAAGTGGTCGCGCGGATCACCGAAGAGGAGTCGGCCGCGGTGGCCGAACTCGAAGAATTCCTGGGCAAATCGATCCGCTTCCAGCCCGACGAGCAGTACCTGCAGGAGCAGTTCGATGTCGTGCTGCTCTGACGCCGGGATCCGGGATTTGGGATTGGGGATTCGTAAAAGCCGAGTCTCGCTGTGGCGTGCGCGCATTTTCAGCGCAGCGAATGTTCTTTCCGAATCCCTAATCCCCAATCCCCAATCCCGCTCCGCGGAACGCGGAGCCACCTGATGCCGACGCCCTGGCGCCACCGCCTCCGTCTGTTGCGCAGAGGCGTGTGGTACGCGCTCGCCGCCGCGCTGGTGCTGATGGCGCTGGTTGCGGGCGTCACCAGCCAGTTGCTGCCGCTGGCCGAGCGGCATCCGGACAAGATCGCCGGATGGCTGAGCGAGCGTGCACAGCGCCGCGTCGCCTTCGATCACGTCGAAACCGAATGGACGCGGCGTGGACCGCTGCTACGCCTGGACGGCTTGCGCATCGGCGACGGCGCCGATGCCGTGCAGATCGGCGAGGCCGAAATCCTGGTCGCTCAATACGCCGGTTTGCTGCCGGGGCGCTCGTTCACGGAATTGCGGGTGCGCGGGTTGGAATTGGTGTTGCAACGCGCTAACGACGGACGCTGGTCGATACGCGGCCTGCCCGGGCAGCAGCGTGAAGGCGGAGATCCGCTGAGGACCCTGGAAAACCTGGGCGAGCTGCAGGTGATCGACGCCAAGCTGGCGCTGGTGGCGCCGTCGCTGGGCATCGATGCGCGCCTGCCCAAAGTCGACATGCGCGTGCGCGTGGACGGCAATCGCGTGCGCGCCGGCGCGCGTGCATACGCACGTCATCCCGCCGCGCCCGTCGACGCGGTGATCGACTTCGACCGCAAGAACGGCGACGGCCGCATCTACTTCGCGGCCAGACAGGCCGATCTCGCGGCGTGGTCGCCGCTGCTGCGTTATGCCGGCGCCAGCGTGGAAGGCGGCAACGGCCAGGCCCAGGCTTGGGCGGAACTTCGCGGCCATCGTGTCATGACGGTGACGGTCGATGCCGCCATCAACCGGTTGGCTTTGCGCGGGGCGGCTGCGGCAGGCGCGCAGGCGCCGCGGCTGCAGTTCGACCGTCTCGAAGCGCGCGCGCGCTGGCGCGTGGCGTCGGGCGGCTGGCGCTTGGACGCGCCGCGCCTGCGCATCGGCAGCGGCAAGGCGCAACAGTCGCTGGACGATCTGGTGCTGGCCGGCGGGCAGCGCTATGCCGTGGTCGCCGGGCGCGTGCAGATCGCACCGCTGCTGTCGGTCGCCGCCTTGAGCGATCGCCTCGATCCGGGATTGCGGCGCTGGCTGCTGGCGGCGAAACCCGCGGCTACGCTCGAGCGGGTGGAAGTGGCCGGGGTGCGCGGCGGCGCGATGCGCGCGCAAGGACGCATCGCGGGCCTGGCCTTCGCGCCGGTAGGCGATGCGCCCGGCCTGAGCGGATTGTCGGGCGACTTCATCGGCGACGCCGATGGCTTCGCGTTGCGACTGGATCCGCGATCGGACTTCGTATTCGACTGGCCGCGCGGCTTCGGCGTGCCGCATCCGGCGAAACTGCAAGGCACCTTGAGCGGTTGGCGCGAAGGCGCGGGTTGGCGCGTCGGCAGCGGCGACCTGTATGCGCGCGGCAGCGATTTCGGCGCGCGCATGCGCGGCGGCTTGTGGTTCCAGGGCGACGGCACGCGCCCCTGGATCGACATCGCCGCGCAACTGGACGAATCTCCCGTGCCGGCGGCGAAAGGCTTCTGGATCAAACACCAGATGTCGCCGGCGACGGTGAAATGGCTCGATGCCGCGCTCGTCGCCGGCACGGTGCGCAACGGCAATGCGGTGGTCTCCGGCGATCTCGACGACTGGCCCTTCCGCGACCGCAACGGCTTGTTCCAGGCCGATGCCGATCTGGCCGGCGCGACGCTGAAATTCCAACCTGACTGGCCCGCGGCGGAAGCGATGGACGGCAAGGTCAGCTTCGTCGCCGACGGATTCACCGTCGACGGCAAGGTGACCATCGCCGGCGTCGGCATTCGCAAACTGCATGCCGGCATTCCCCGTTTCGGCAAGGCCGAACTAACTGTGCAAGCCGAAGGCGGCGACGACGCTTCCAAGCTGCTGGACCTGCTGCGGCAAAGCCCGTTGCGCAAGGAGCACGGCGAAACGCTGGACAACGTGGCCGCCAGCGGTCCGGCCAATCTCACTTTCGGGCTATGGCTGCCGATGCATCGCGAGGCCAAAGGCGCCAAGAAGATCGAGGGCACGGTCGAGCTCGCCGGCGCGAAACTGTCGGAGAAGCGCTGGCAGCTGGCCTTCGACGACGTGCGCGGCCGCGCCCGCTACGGCGACGCAGGTTTCGATGCCGACAAGCTCGACGTGACGCAGGGCGGCCAGCCCGGCAAGCTCACGCTGCGCGCAGGCGGTTTCGTCCGGGATGCGCGGCAGGCGTTCGAGGCCGAACTGCAATCGCATGTCGCCAGCGACGATTTGCTCGACCGCGACAAGTCGCTCGCCTGGCTCAAGCCCTATCTCGATGGCCGCTCGCAATGGACGGTGGCGGTCGCGATACCGCGCACCGCCGCCGGACAGAAGAATCCCGCGCCCACGCGGCTGCAGTTGCGCTCCAACCTGGTCGGCACCGCGCTCGATCTGCCGGCGCCGCTGGCCAAGGCGGCGGCCGTGCCGTTGGCGGCCTCGATCGACGCCGCGCTGCCGCTGGACAGCGGCGAGGTCCGGGTGACGCTGGGCAACCTGCTCGCCTCGCGCGCGCGCAGCGCGGGCGGCCGCACTGGCGTGAGGATCGTGCTCGGCGCGGACGCCGTTACCGAAGCGCCGCCGGCGTCGGGCCTGGTCGTCAGCGGCCGCGCGAACACGCTGGATGCGATCGAATGGCTGTCGCTGGCGCAGGCCGACAGCGGCAGTGGCGGCGAAGGCTTGAAACTGCAACAGGCGGACGTGACCGCCAACCGCCTGCAACTGTTCGGCTCGGCTTTCGCGAATACGCGCCTGCAAGTGACGCCCGCGACCGGAGGCACCCGTATCCGCATCGACGGTCCCGCCCTGGCCGGCACGCTGTTGTCGCCGGCGGCGGAAGGCGCGCCGCTCACCGGCGATTTCGAGCGCGTGTACTGGCGCTTCGCCAAGTCCGGCGCCGCGCCCGCGGCGAATGCGGCCGCGCGCGCCGAGCCGAACAAGCCTGGCGCGGATATCGATCCGGCGAAAGTGCCGCCCTTGTCGTTCGATATCGCCGACCTGCGCCTCAACGAAGGCCAGTTCGGCACGGCCACGCTGCGCACGCGGCCCGTGGCCGCCGGCATGCGCATCGAGCGGTTGCAGACGCGCGCGCCGAAGCAGCGCATCGACTTGGACGGCGATTGGTTCGGACGCGGCGCTGGCGCACGCACCCGGCTCGGCGTCACCGTCGACAGCGAGGACATGGGCGCGTTGCTGGCCGGCGCCGGCTTCGGCAAGCAGGTGGACGGCGGCAAGGGCCGGATACGTTTCGACGCGCAATGGCCGGGCGCGCCGTCGGCGTTCAAGCTCGACGCGCTACAGGGCAAGCTCGCCTTGTCCGCCAACGACGGGCGCTTGCTGGAAGTGGAACCGGGCGCGGGCCGCGTGCTCGGCCTGCTGAGCCTGGCGCAGTTGCCGCGTCGGTTGATGCTCGATTTCCGCGATTTCTTCTCCAAGGGCTTCGCGTTCAACAAGATCACCGGAGAGATCGATTTCGCTGCCGGCCACGCGCGCAGCGACGATCTGGTGATCGACGGCCCCGCTGCGGAAATCCGCATCCGCGGCGTCGCGGACCTGCGCGCGCAGCGATTCGACCAGACCATCGAGGTGCTGCCGCGCGCCGGCAACCTGCTGACCGTGGCCGGCGCCCTGGCCGGCGGTCCGGTAGGCGCGGCGATCGGCGCGGCGGCCAATGCGGTGCTGAAGAAGCCGCTGGGGCAGATGGCCGCCAAAACTTACCGCGTGACCGGGCCGTGGAAAGAGCCCAAGGTCGAAGTGATCGGGCGCGAGCAGGGGCGGGCGTCCCGGCAGCCGCCGCCGCCGGCCGGTTGATTCGCGCGCTCTGAGGCCGCATGTTGGCTTGTGGGAGCGGCTTCAGCCGCGAGCTCTTCCAACAATGTTCGGTGCGGCTCGAAAAGCTCGCGGCTGAAGCCGCTCCCACAAAAGCGACCAGGAATTTCTATCGATGACCCAACCTCTCGCCATCGCCGAATCCCGTCTGCTGCTGCCCGCAGGCCTCGACAGCCGCGGCCTCGACCGCGCCTTCGGCACGCTGCTCGGGCCGGGCATCGATTTCGGCGACCTTTATTTCCAGCACACCCGGCGCGAGAGCTGGAGCGTGGAGGACGGCATCGTCAAGGACGGCGCGCATTCGATCGAACAGGGCGTCGGCGTGCGCGCGATCAGCGGCGAGAAGACCGGCTTCGCCTATTCCGACGACATCAACGCCCAGGCGCTGCTGTCCGCGGCGCATTCGGCGCGCGCGATCGCGCGCGACGGCAGCGAACATCCGGCGCATGCGCTGGTGCGCGGGCAAAGCCGCGAGTTGTACGCGCCGCAGGATCCTATCGACGTGCTCGACAACGCCGAGAAAGTGGAAGCGTTGCGCCGCGTCGACAAGCTGCTGCGCGCCGCGGATCCGCGCGTGCAGCAGGTGATGGTCAGCTTGTCCGGCGGAGTGGACACGATTCTGGTCGCGCGCAGCGACGGCGTTCTGGCCGGCGACGTGCGGCCGCTGGTGCGGCTCAACATCCAGGTGATCGTGGAGCAGAACGGACGCCGCGAAACCGGTTTCGCCGGCTACGGCGGGCGTTATTCGTACGCAGAGCTGCTCGCCGACGGCAAGCCGGAAAAATTCGCGCGCGAAGCGCTGCGCCAGGCGCTGGTGAACCTGGAGGCGATCGACGCACCGGCCGGCGTGATGCCGGTGGTGCTCGGCGCGGGCTGGCCCGGCGTGCTGCTGCACGAGGCGGTCGGACACGGCCTGGAAGGCGATTTCAACCGCAAAGGCACTTCGACCTACGCCGGCCGCATGGGCCAGCGCGTGGCATCGCCCGGCGTCACCATCGTCGACGACGGCACGCTGCCGGGTCGCCGCGGTTCGCTCAACATCGACGACGAAGGCACGCCGACGCAGTGCAATACGCTGATCGAGGACGGCGTGCTGGTCGGCTACATGCAGGACACGCTCAACGCGCGGCTGATGGGCGCAAAGCCCACCGGAAACGGCCGCCGCGAATCATTCGCGCACCTGGTGATGCCGCGGATGACCAATACCTACATGCTGGCCGGGCAGCACGATCCGGAAGAGATGATCAAGTCGGTGAAGAAAGGCCTTTACGCGGTCAATTTCGGCGGCGGCCAGGTCGACATCACCAACGGCAAATACGTGTTCTCCGCGACCGAGGCGTATCTGATCGAAGACGGCAGGATCACCGCGCCGGTGAAGGGCGCCACCCTGATCGGCAACGGACCGGAAACGATGCAGCGGGTGAAGATGATCGGACACGACATGCGCCTGGACGACGGCGTCGGCGTCTGCGGCAAGGACGGGCAGAGCGTGCCGGTGGGCGTGGGGCAGCCGTCGTTGCTGATCGATCAGTTGACGGTGGGTGGTACCAGCGCGTGATGCGAATGCATGCTTTTTCCTTCTCCCATCGGGAGAAGGTGGCGCGGCAGCGCCGGATGAGGGTTCGGTGCGAGCGCGGTGCCTCGGCCACACACCGAACCCTCATCCGCCCTTCGGGCACCTTCTCCCGGCGGGAGAAGGAACAGCAAGCAGCGCCGCTATTCCAGCTCAGCGCTGCCTTCGTCGGAAGCTTGCGCAAGCAACTCGCGCAACTCGCGGAACAATTCGCGATAGCTGTGCGGCGGCTTGTTCTTCGCCCTTTCTTCGCCGGCGTTGCGCACCAGTTGCCGCAAGCGCTGCCGGTCGGCATTCGGATGCTCGGCCAGCAATTCGGCCAGCGCCGCATCGCCATCGGCCAGCAGCCGCTCGCGCCAAGACTCGACCCGATGCAGCATCGCGGTCTCGCGCCGCGAAGCTTCGCCGCCGGCGTCCAGCGCGTCGCGGATCGCATCCAGCGTGGCATCGTCCTCGCGCCGCATCTGCTTGGCCAGGAACGCCATCTGCCGCTTGCGCGCGATCGGCGAGGTGATGCGCTGGGTATCGGCGATATGCGGCCGCAGCCCTTCCGGAATCGGCAGCTTGTCGAGCTGCGCGGCGCTCAGCGCCGCCAGTTGATGGCTCAAGGCGAGCACGTCCAGCGCGGCCTGCCGCTGCTGGGTGCGGCTGGGGCCCAGGAATTCGCCGGTTTCTTCGTCGCGTCCGCGCATGACACTAGGATAAGCCATTGAACGCAGTCATTCCCCATCTCGAAGACGACAGCCAGGCGCGCCTGGACGCCTTGGCCGCCATTTCGCAGCGCCTGCTTGATCGCTGCCGCGCCAACGGCGCCAGCCAGGCCGAAGTCAGCTGCAGCGAAGAGCGCGGGCTCAACGTCAACGTGCGCATGGGCGCCGTCGAAACCGTGGAGTCCAACCACGACCGCGGCATCGGCGTCACCGTCTATTTCGGCCAGCGCAAGGGCAGCGCCAGCACCGCGGACCTGCGCGAAGAGAGTCTGGAATCGACCGTGGCGCAGGCCTGTGCGATCGCCCGCTATACCGAAGACGACCCGGCGGCGGGACTGGCCGATGCCGAACTGATGGCCCGCGAGCATGGCTATTTCGACACCTGGCACCCGTGGGGCATCGACGCGGACCAGGCGCTCGACCTGGCGCTGGCTTGCGAAGCGGCCGGCCGCGATGTGGACGCGCGCATCGAAAATTCGGACGGCGCCTCGGTCGGCAGCAGCGCCAGCCTGAGCGTTTACGCCAATTCGCACGGTTTCGTCGGCCGCGACCGCGATACCCAGCACACGATCGGCTGCGCGCTGATCGCCGGCCGCGGCGATGCGATGCAGCGCGACGGCTGGTACAGCACCGCGTTGGCGGCCGAGGATCTCGAATCGGCGGTCGCCATCGGCCGCAGCGCCGCCGAGCGCGCGGTCGCGCGGCTGGCGCCGCGGCAAATCGCCACCGGCGCCTATCCGGTGCTGTTTTCCGCGGAGATCGCGCGTTCGCTGATCGGCCACCTGCTCGGTGCGGTGTCCGGCGGCGCCTTGTACCGGCGCGCCAGTTTCCTGCTCGACAGCGTCGGCACGCAGCTGTTCCCGTCGTGGCTGTCGATAGAAGAGCAGCCGTTCCTGCGCCGCGGCTTCCGTTCCTCTTCTTACGATTCGGAAGGCGTGGCCACGCGCGAATCGCCGCTGGTGCGCGACGGCGTGCTGCAGCGCTACGTGCTGGGCAGCTATTCGGCGCGCAAGCTCGGGCTGCAGACCACCGCCAATGCCGGCGGCGTGCACAACCTCGCCGTATCGGCGAACGCGGGCGGCTTCGACGAGATGCTGCGCGGCATGGGCCGCGGCCTGCTGGTCACCGAACTGATGGGGCAGGGCGTGAACAACGTCACCGGCGATTACTCGCGCGGCGCGGCGGGGTTCTGGGTGGAAAACGGCGCCATCGCTTATCCGGTCGACGGCATCACCATCGCCGGCAATCTCAAGACCATGTTCGCGGGCATCGAAGCGGTGGGCAGCGATGTCGACCCGCGTTCGCATATCCGCACAGGCTCGATCCTGATCGGGCGGATGACCGCGGCCGGGTCGGATTGACCGGCTGACCGGACGGCGCGGCATTTGACGTATCCTGCTCAGACGGGCGGCGCCACGCCGCCCGAGCCATCCTAATTGGGGGAATGAGCATGACCGATTTCAACGAAGCAGTGACGCCTCCGCCGGCGCCCACCGGCACGCCGAGCGCGGAAGAGCGGCAATGGGCGATGTTCGCGCACCTGTCCGCACTGGTCGGCGCCATCATCACCGGCGGTTGGGCTTTCAGCATCGGCTGCTTTCTCGGGCCGTTGATCATCTGGCTGGTGAAGAAAGACACGATGCCCTTCGTCGCCGATCAGGCCAAGGAAGCGCTGAACTTCAACATCACCCTGGCCATCATCTTCGCGATCCTGTTCGTGCTGACCGTGGCCACGCTGGGCTTGGGCGCGCTGATCAGCATCCCGCTGTACGTGATCCTGGGCATCGCCTGGCTGGTGTTCACGATCATCGCGGCGATCAAGGCCAACGAAGGCACGGCGTACCGCTATCCGTTCGCGCTGCGGCTGGTGAAGTAAGGCTCTATCGACAACGCGCGGCCCGCCGATGGCGGGCCCGCGTCAACCTTGCGCGTTCCGGGGCGTTAACGGGTTCGGTCCCGACGTTCCGGAGCGCCGCATGTCCCTGCAGCAAGCCGCATCCGCACTCAACCGGTTCGGGCTGGGCGCCAAGCCCGGCCAGCTGCGGGCGCTCGGCGAACCCCGCGAGTGGCTGCTGTCGCAGCTGACGGCGCGCAGCGCATCGTCGCCGGATGTTTTCTCCGCGCTGCCGAGCAGCCGCGACTACCTGCAACGCGAGTTCGCCTACAACCGCGAACGCTTGGCCGAGCGTCGCGCGCAGCGCAACGGCCCCTTGCGCGGGGATGCGAAAAAGCCCGGCGCTGACGGCGACGCCATCGAGAAATTCAAGACAAGCTTCCGCAAAACCTTCGGACAAGACATGCTCGCCGAGATCGGCGCGCGGTACCGCCTCGCCGCCATTGCCGAGGCCGGTTTCGCCGAGCGTCTGGCGCATTTCTGGTCCAACCATTTCGCCGTTTCGGTCGACAAGCGGCAGGCTTCGCTGTACGCCGCGCCGATGGAACGCGAAGCGATCAGGCCGCACGTTTTCGGCCGTTTCGAAGACTTGCTGCTGGCCGCGGAAACGCATCCGGGCATGCTGCGCTATCTCGACAACGCGCAATCGGTCGGCGAAAGCTCGATGTTCGCGGCGCGAGGCGCGCGCCGCTTGCGGCGTGGCTCGGGCGACGGAATGCCGCCGCGCAAACTCGGTCTCAACGAAAACCTGGCGCGCGAGATCCTGGAGCTGCATACGCTGGGCGTAAACGCCGGCTATACGCAGGCCGACGTGACCGAACTTGCGCGCGCCATCACCGGTTGGGGTACGCCGTTGGCGCGCGATTTCGATGCCGAGCAGGGCGTCGACGCTGCGTTCGCGTTCCGTGCCGCCGCGCACGAACCCGGCGCGCGCACGGTGCTGGGGAAACGATACGCCGAGGGCGGCGTCGAACAGGGCCGTGCCGTGCTGACGGATCTCGCCCGGCATCCGGCCACGGCCAGGCAGCTGTCGTTGAAGCTGGCGCGCCACTTCGTCGCCGACGATCCGCCCAAGGCGCTGGTCGAGCGGATGACGGCGGCATACCTGCGCAACGGCGGCGATTTGCGCGACGTGTATCGCGCCATGATCGAAAGCGATCTCGCCTGGGCCGCGGACGCGCGCAAATTCAAGACGCCCGACGATTTCCTGGTGTCGGCGCTGCGTGCCGGCGGCATCGACGCCGGCGCGCGCCCGGAAGGCGTCGTCGCATTGCTGCGCCAGCTCGGCCAGCCGCCTTTCACGCCGCGCTCGCCGGCCGGTTTCGCCGATACCGCCGCCGATTGGACCGGCCCGGATGCGCTCTGGAAGCGCGTGCAGGCCGCGCAAGCCCTGGCGCAGCGCGTACCGCCGCAGCGGCTGCAGCCGCTGCAAGTCGCGCAGGACACGCTCGGAAGCGCGCTCGATGCCGACACCCGCACTGCGCTCGCCCGTGCCGAAACCGTGCGCGATGGCGTTGCGCTGCTGTTCGCCAGCCCTGCCTTCCAATGGAGGACCTGACATGCCGCTGAGCAGACGCCAATTCGTTTCCGCGCTGGGCGCCGGATCCCTGTTGACGCTGTGGCCGCGCGCGAACGCTGTCGCTTCCGGCGAGGACACGCGCCTGCTGGTGGTGCTGTTGCGCGGCGGACTCGATGGCCTGCATGCGTTGCCGCCGGTCGCCGATCCGGCTTACGCACGGCTGCGCGGCGCGCTGGCGCCCAACGATCCGCTCAAGCTCGACGGCAGTTTCGCCCTGCATCCTTCGCTCAAGTTCATGCGCGAACTGTACGGCGAGAAACAGTTGCTGCCGATCGTCGCAGTGGCGCCGCCGTACCGGCAACGGTCGCATTTCGACGCGCAGGACTGCCTGGAGAACGGCACCGCGAAACCCGGCGGCCACAACGGTTGGCTCAATCGCTGCGTAGCGGCGATGCCAGGCAGCGAAGGCCTGGCGATCGCCACGGTGATGCCGCTGATCCTGCGTGGCGATGGCGCAGCCACGACTTGGTCGCCGCCGCTGCCGCAGGAAGTGAATCCGATCCTGCTGCAGAAGTTGCAGCCGCTGTACGCGGCCGATCCAGCGTTGGCGGAGGCGTTCTCGCGCGCCATCCAGACCGAGGGAACGAACGAAGTTGCGATGGGCAAGGGCGGCAAACGCGCGGGTCCGCAACTGCCCCAAACCATGGCTGCGGCGGCGCGCATCATGGGCAAATCCGATGGTCCGCGCATCGGCTTCGTCGAGGATTCCGGTTGGGATACGCACGGCAATCAGGCCGGCGTGCTGATGCGCAAGCTGGCGGAATTGGACAATGCCTTGCGCGCCTATCGCGACGGCATGGGCGCGCAATGGAACCGTACCGCGGTACTGATCGTCACCGAGTTCGGCCGCACCGCCGCGGTCAACGGCACCGGCGGCACCGATCACGGCACCGGCGGCGTGGCCTTCCTGGCCGGCGGCAACGTGCGCGGCGGCCGCGTCGCCGGTGACTGGCCGGGTCTGGGTGCGGGCGACCTCAACGAAGGCCGCGATTTGCGCGCTACCGGCGATTTGCGTGCCGTGTTCAAGGGCGTGCTGGCGACGCAGTTGCGGTTGTCGGAATCCGCGCTGGATACGCGCGTATTTCCCGACAGCCGCGGCGTGAAGCCGTTCGACGGCCTGTTCTCTTGACCGGCTTTGCAGAGCGGGCTGTTCCGCCGCTCCTAAAGTAGGTGCGAATTTATTCGCACGCTCTTGATTTGTGGGGGAAAAGCGTGCGAATAAATTCGCACCTACAAGGGCAGAGCCAGCCGCGATCAGGGAAAAGCTCGCGGCTAAAGCTCAACAGCCGGCTCCTACTGCAGACGACGCCAGGGGTGTCGAAAGTTGGCTTGCGCGCGAGGGTGGCGACCCCATTATTGGTCTCAGACCGGAGCGTTTCCGGCGGGAGTCGATCATGAACAGCAACGTACAGACCGTCATCCCCAGCCTGAGCGATCGCCAATGGGCGGCAGGCGCGCATGTGGCTGCGTTGACCCTCGCATTGCTCACCAGCTGGGTCGTGGGCATCGCCGGCGCGCTCGGCGCCCTGGCGGTGTGGATGCTGGTGCGCGACAAATCCGAGTTCGCCGCCGAGCACGCCAAGGAAGCGCTCAACTTCAACCTGAGCATGTTCCTGTATGCGGCCATCGCGGTATTGCTGGTGATCTTCACGCTCGGCATCGGCGTCATCGTCGCGCTGCCGGTGTGGCTGGTTCTGGCCCTGATGTGGCTGATATGCAGCTTGATCGCGGCGTTCAAGGCTTACGACGGGCAGCATTACCGTTACCCGCTGACGATCCGCCTGTTCCGATAAGCGCCGTCGGTTGGAAGCGGTCCCCCGGATGCGGACGGCGAATTCGCCGCCCGCATCCGCCGCCTCCCCCTCATTGCCGCTCGGTGTAATTCTCGAGCGCGCCGTAGCCGCGGCGGTCGATCTGATCCAGCCGGTCGCCCAAGGCCGGATGCGTCTTGTACAACTGCGCCATGCGCGACGACTGCGTGCCCAGCGACGCCATCTTCTGTAGCACCGAATACAAGGCCAGCGGGTTGTAGCCCGAACGCGCCAGATAAATCTGCGCCGCTTCGTCGGAACGGTATTCGGCGCCGCGATCCAGGCTGGTCAACATGATCGCCGCGCCGTTCCTCTCGACGAAATCGCGCGCGTAGCTGCCGGCGATGCCGCCGCCGGTGTTCACTTGGCGCAGCGCGACGTTCTTGCCGGCGGTGGCCATTTCCTGCTTGTGGATCACGTTGTAGTGGTCGCGCTGGACGATGTGGCTGATCTCATGGCCTAGCACGGCGGCCACTTCGGCGTCGCTGTCGAGCAGTTGGTACAGGCCCCGCGTGACCAGCACATAGCCGCCGGGTGCGGCGAAAGCGTTGACGTCGGTGGAATCGATCACGCCGAAAGTCCACGGCAATTCGGGCCGGCTGCTGTGCGAAGCGACCCAGCGTCCGATCGTGTTGACGCGGCGCTGCGCGGCATCGTCTTGCCACAACGGCCGCGCGCCGAGAATGCGCGCGGCCAGCAGCGGGCCCAACGCCAATTCTTCGGCCGACTGCTCGGCTTCCGATTTGCCGATGGACGCGTCGGCGACCTCTGCCGCACTGTCGACTTTGCCTCCCAGGCCGCCGCCGAGCTGCGACAGCAGGCCGCGCGCCAGCGACAACCCGGACCGCTTCTGCGCCTGCGTGGCGCCGCCCTTGCCGGCTGCGGGCCTGGCTTCGGTGGCGTAAGGCACGACCGTATCGGCGAGGTTCTGCGAACGGGCGTAGCTCGCGGCCGCCGCAGGCGTCGTGCGATACGACTCCATCTTGGACAGCTGCGCGTTGTTGGCGTAAGCGGTGCGCAGATCGTTCTCGTCCAGGCCGCGCACGCCCGCGGTCTCGCTGGCGCGGCCGGCGCCGGACTTGCCGGCGAACAGCACCCCGGCGCCGGCGTTGTCGACGCCCGCCGAGGCCATGCGCACGTCGTTGACGCGCACGTAGCCGGGCTTGTCGGCTAGCTTGAGCTGGTACCACAACCCTTTCTGCGAGGAAATCCGCACCGGTGCGTTGCGCTTGAGCTTGGCGACGCGCGCCGCCGAAAAATCCGGACCGCTATAGACGTCGATGTTGGGTTTGCTGACGACCGCGGCGATCTCGGCATTTTGGCCTGCGGCCGTGGCCACGCCGCAGCAGGCGAACAGGATCAGGACGTAGCGCATGGGCTCTCTCATCGTGGCTGGGGCTCTGTCTTGAAGAACGTATTCGAGGCCGACAACGGCCATTCCAGCGGCTCGTTCAGGTCCTGGCCGAGCAGCTCGCGCAGGCGCATGCGCTCGCCGCGTTGGCTGTCGTCGCGGCCGTCGTCGATCTCGGCGGCGACCACGCAGATCAGCACGCTGCCGTCGTCGTCGAGCCTTTCGTCCTGCTCGTTGAAGTGCCTGTAGAGCGCGTCCAGATCGCGCTGCGCGAGCGCGAACGCCTGGGCCCGGTCGCGGCCCTTCCAAACCAGCAGCATCAGGTCGTCGAGAATGTCGTGCAGCCAGCTCTTGCGTTCGACCACGCCTTCGATCATCACCGCATCGCAGCCCGCGTACAGGAACCGGCGCAGGCGGCGGCGGTATTCGCGGCGCCTGCGCTTGGCGGCGCGGCCGTCGAGCCGCGGATCGGGTACGAAGCGCAACCGCGCCATCGCCAACCATGGATAGTCGCCGGCGTCGTATTCGGGCAGGTAGTCGGCGTTGCCGACCGCGCGGCCGCGCTGCACGCCGGCGTACAGCCGGCACAAGCCGAAGTTCAGGCTGACGAAGCCCAGGCTGGCGAAAATATCGAAGAAGGCGCCGAAGAAACTCAACCCGACGAAGGCGATCAGCAGCAGCAACAGGTTGGTGGCCACGAACACCGAGTCGACGTCTTCGTGCGGCTCGCCGCGCCAGAACGCGAATGCGGTCAGCACCACCAGCACGCCCGCCAGCAGGTATTTCAGCCAGGTCGGCGGCATGCGGATGGCGCTGCCGGCGACCAGCGCTTCGGTGGCTTCGGCGAGCACGTCGACGCCGGGCATGATCGGATCCACCGGCGTCGGCTTGGCGTCGTTGAGCCCCGACGCGGTGTAGCCCACCATCGCGATCCTGCCGCGCAGCGGCAGCGCCGGGCGGTCCTTTTCGCGGCAGATCGCCTCGCCCGTGAGCAGGTCCGCGGCGCTGACGTGCGGCAAACGGCTGTCGCGGCGCCAGTTGGGGCGCACCGTGGCGGCAGGCGGCTGCGCGATGCGCTTGCGGGCGGCGATCGCGGTCTGCAGCGGCAGCGACGCCAGCGCCCAGTCGCCGACGTCCTCGCGCAGCGGTATGTCGCGCAGCACGCCGTCCTGGTTGCGGGTGACGTTGGCCAATGCGCTGTAGCGGCGCATGTTCTTGCCGTAAGGCAACTGCATCGCCACTTGCGGGTTGTCGCGCGGCGGGCGCACCACCGCGAAAGCCGATGGCGCATCGATCATGCGCAGCAACGCGGCTTCGTCGTAATCGCGATGCAACCGGTCCGATGCGAACACGAAGCGGCCGGCGCCGCCTTCGGCCATCGCATCGAGCATCGCATCGCCCTGCGGGTCGTCGGGCGATGGATCGACGAACAGTACGTCGTAACCGACCGCGGCGATGCCGCCGCGGTCGAGCGCATCGAGCAGGTCGGCGTGGCGTTGCCGGCTCCATGGCCAGCCGCCTTCTCCGCGCGAACGGAAATGGTCGATCGAGCATTCGTCGATCTCGACCACGATCACGCGGCCCGACGGCGCCGGTTCCCATGGCCGCCAGCGCACGACTTTGTCGAAGATCGCGTCTTCGGCCGCGTCGAGCGAGCGCGTATGCGTCCAATCCCACGCCAGCCAGCCGAGCGCGGCGCAGGCCAGCAGCGGGTAGTAAGCGAATTTCAGCCGGAAGCTGAGCCGCGAGAACGGGCGGCGGTAGGCGCGCTCGACCCTGGACCAGTTGTCCATGAACAGGATCGCCGACTTGGCCATCGCGGCGTCGACCCACGCCAGCAGCCGCCGAAAGATCCGCATCAGCCCCTGTCCTCTTCCATGCGCGATTCCGGTCCCATCGACGGATCAACGCGAAAAGCGTGCCGTCCGGGTCAGGCTTGCCGCCTGGGATCAGCGGCGGCGCTCGATCGCTTCGCGGCCGAGCGCCGCCAGGCGCGCGGTGCGTTCGCCGAACGGCGCCAGCGCATCCGCCATGGCCGTGGCCAGCGCCTGCAGCCGCGCGCGCGAGCCGTCGATGCCCAGCAGCGCAGGGAAGGTCGCCTTGGCCTGGGCCGCGTCCTTGCCTGCGGTCTTGCCCAGTGTGGCGCTGTCGCTTTCGATGTCGAGCAGGTCGTCGCGGATCTGGAAGGCCAGGCCGAGCGCATCGGCATAGCGATCGAGTTGCGCGCGTTGCCCGGCGTCGGCGGCGGCTGCGATCGCGCCCATCCGCACCGAGGCGCGCAGCAAGGCCCCGGTTTTCATCGCATGCAGCCTTTCGAGATCGGCGAGCGATACGGATTTTCCGCCCGTGGCGTCGATGTCCAGCGCCTGTCCGCCGCACATGCCGCGCGCGCCGGCGGCGATCGACAGCTCGCGCAGCAGCGCGACGCGCACGCCATCGGCGAAAGGCGCGTCGGCCAGCAATTCGAAGGCCAGCGATTGCAGCGCGTCGCCGGCCAGGATCGCGGTGGCTTCGTCGAAGGCGACGTGCACGGTGGGTTTGCCGCGGCGCAGCGCGTCGTCGTCCATCGCCGGCAGGTCGTCGTGCACCAGCGAATAGGCATGGATCAGTTCGACTGCGGCGGCGGGCACGTCCAGCGCCGCGGCGTCGGCGCCGAAAGCGGTGCCGGAGGCGTAGACCAGCAGCGGCCGCATGCGTTTGCCGCCGTCGAGCGCGGCGTGGCGCATGGCGGCGTGGAGGCGTTGCGGGGCTTCGTCGGCGCCAGGCAATGCGCGGTCCAGCGCGCTTTCGACCCGCGCGCGCCAGGCGGCGTAATCGGACTCAGGCATCCGGCTGAAAAGGTTCCGCCGAAGCCGGATCGGCCGGGTCGCTGAGCAGGCGCACGCGTAGTTCGGCTTGTTCGAGGGCTTGCTGGCAGCGGCGGTAGAGGCCGACGCCGCGTTCGTAGGCGGCCAGCGATTCTTCCAGGCTCATCTCGCCGTGCTCCATTCTCTCGACCAGTTGCTCGAGCGCGTCGAGTGAACTTTCGAAATCGGCGACGGGCGAAATTTCGGCGGCGGGTTTGCGGGCCATGGGGGCAGTTTAAGCCATGTAACGGCCCGCAGGAACGGGCCGCTGTCCGAGCGCTTTCAGGTCCGCGAAGCACGGATCGCCCGCTGCCTTCGCTCCGCCTTTGTGGAGCGGGGCCTGCCCCGCAGCTCTGCCACTCTTGCTCCGGCTCTGTAGAGCGGAGATTGCTCCGCTGCTCTTCGCTCTTATGCCGTTCGCTCTTAAGCCGTCATCCCAGCGAACGCTGGGACCCATGTTGCTTTCGCTCTTGCCCCTTAAAGCCGTCATCCCGGCGAAGGCCGGGATCCAGGCCGGCGTCCTTGCGGGTGCGCTGCGACTCGCACCATGGGAAAAGGCTTCCGCGCTGCGCGCGGGTCACTTTCTTTGCTGGCCCAAAGAAAGTAACCCAAGAAAGGGCCTGAACTGCGGTGCGATGGGTCGCACCTGAAAGTTCGCCAGCGGACCTGCTTTCGTCGTGGGTGACCTTCTTACGCAGGTACTAGATTTTGATTCGCAGCGTATGGGTGACGTGGCTTTTGCGGATTTGCGCTAAGGAGTCGTTCTGATCGATCGCCTCGCATCTGAATGTCGAAGCGACGGAGGAATCCCGAGGGCTGGCGAGCGGTGGCCAAGAACACGGGGGTAGCCCATCGCCGTAATCCCTTCCAAAGGCCCCTTTTCTTTGGTTACTTCTCTTTTTGGGCCCCACAAAAAGAAAGTAACTCGGCCGCGGTTTTAGCGGACGAAACGCCGGCCTGGAAGGCCGGCAGATCGCCAGAACCCAACAGCAAAGGCAGCGGAGCAAGCTCCGCTCTACAGAGCAAGAGCAAATCTCCTCCGGCCCCTACTTTCAAAGAGGGGGAACAAGCAAAGGCGCTGGATGACCGTCTTCGCGGGGACGGCGGCATGAAAGCAAGAGCAAAAGCAGTGAGGCGAATTCGCGTTATAGAGAAGACGCAGCGATGCGCCAGACCAGGCGTGCGCCGCGCTCGCGCAACCAGGTGTCGAAGGCGGCCGAATAGACCAGGTCGCCGGCGGCGAACACATCGACGCCATCCGATAACAGCGGCAGGCGCGTGCGTTCCCATGGCGGCACGCCCAGGTCCTGCAGGACATGCTTCAGCGCATGGCTGTGATCGCGGCCGGGCAGGGCGATGCGTTCGCCGCCTTGGCGCGCGTGTGCCCGCAGCGGTCGGTCGAACCTATCCGCGCCTTCCAGCGCCAACTCGCCGCCATCCGGCAAGGTCAACGGCGTGCGGCCGTCCCATTCGGTCGACCAGTCCACAGGCAATGCGGGGCGTTGCCAGTCGGCATGAAGAAGGCCGCGCCAGCGCCGGACGACGGCGCCGGACCAGGCGAAGGCGGCTTCCGCATCCGGTTCCGCTTCGATAAGGTCTTGTTCGATCGCAGCGATACCCTGCGCGGGCAGCGGCGGCAATGCGAGTTCTTCGATCCAATGCCGCAACACGCGCGCGCGGCGCGCCATCGGGATACGCTCGAGCCTCTCCGCGTCCAATGCGTTCGGGTCGAGGCTGCGCACATCGGCGAGCGCCGCGACGTCGCCGTCGGCCAAGAGCGCGCTCGATTCCGCGCACAGCGCCGCGCTTAGCGCGAATGCCGGATCGGCATGCGGCCAGCGTTCGCGCAGCAGCGGCAGCACACGGTGACGCAGGTAGTTGCGGTCGAGCGATACGTCGTCGTTGCTGGCGTCTTCGATCCAGCTCAGGTCCTGTTCCCGTGCGTAAGCGGACAAAGCGGAACGCGGAATGCCGAGCAGCGGACGCCACAGCCAGCAGCGGCCGAACTTGCGCAGCGGCCGCATCGCGCCCAGGCCGTCGGGTCCGGATGCGCGCAATGCGCGCAGCAGGAAAGTCTCGGCCTGGTCGTCGCGATGGTGCGCGGTGACCAGCACTTCGTCCTCGCCCAACACGCTGCCGAACGCGGCATGGCGTGCTTTGCGCGCCGCGGCCTCGGGGCCTTCGCCGCCGTCGCGCGCCACCTCCACCCGCAGCACCGTCAGCGGAATGGCGAGCGCATCGCAGACGCGCCGGCAATGCGCGGCCCAGGCGTCCGCCTGCGGGCTCAGACCGTGGTGCACGTGGATCGCGCGCAGGCCGGCGTCGCGGGCGGCGGCGATGCCGGAGAGCAGGTGCAGCAATGCGGTCGAATCGACGCCGCCGCTGAAGCCGATGTGCAGCGGCCGCGGCGGCATGCCGCGCAAGGCGTGTTCGAGGTGCGTGCGCAGCGGGGAAGGCATGCGTGGATGGTGCCACGGCCGCACATTTTTTTCTTGCGGGAAAAGCTCGCGGCTGAAGCCGCTCCTACAAAAGCCGGGGCTCAGGCGGCTTCGTAGGCGCCGTAGCCGCGCAAGCGCTGATAACGCCGCTGCAGCAGCTGTTCCACCGGTATTTGCTCGAGCGCATCCAGTTCGTTGAGCAATACCGCTTTCAGGCGCGTCGCCATCTGCTTGGGATTGCGGTGCGCGCCGCCGATCGGTTCGCGGATCACCTTGTCGATCAGGCCCAGCTCGTGCAGGCGCTTGGCGGTCAGGCCGAGCTGCTCGGCGGCATCCTTGGCTTTCTCCGCGGTTTTCCACAGGATCGAGGCGCAACCTTCCGGGGTGATGACGGAATACGTGCTGTATTCCAGCATCAGGGTGCGGTCGCCGACGCCGATCGCCAGCGCGCCGCCGCTGCCGCCTTCGCCGATCACGGTGCAGATGACGGGAATCTTCAGCTCCGCCATTTCCAGCAGGTTGCGCGCGATCGCTTCGGATTGGCCCCGCTCCTCGGCATCGATGCCCGGCCAGGCGCCGGCGGTGTCGATGAACGTGAGCAGCGGCAGTTTGAAGCGCTCGGCCAGTTTCATCAGCCGCAGCGCCTTGCGATAGCCTTCGGGCTTGGGCATGCCGAAATTGCGGCGGATCTTGGCCTTGGTGTCGCGGCCCTTTTCGTGGCCGATCACCACCACGCTGCGGCCGTCGATGCGCGCCAGGCCGCCGACGATGGCGTTGTCGTTGGCGAAGGCGCGATCGCCTGCGAGTTCCTGGAATTCGTCGCAGATCACGCGCAGGTAGTCGAGCGTGTACGGCCGCGCCGGATGGCGCGCCAGTTGCGACACCTGCCATGGCGTCAGATCGCGGAAGATCTGCGCGGTGCGCAGGCGCAATTTGTCCTGCAGCGCGTGCACTTCGGCATCGACGTTGACCGCGGGGCCGGTGCTGGCATGCCGCATTTCCTGGATCTTGGCTTCCAGGTCGGCGATCGGCTGTTCGAAGTCGAGGTAGTTGGGATTCATCGGTACGGATGGAACGGCGAGGCGGGCAGTCTACCTGAGCGGGCCATACTCAGCCGTGTGGAAGGGACGGCATTGCTTCACCCCCCTCTCCCGCTTGCGGGAGAGGGCTGGGGTGAGGGCGCGCGAAGTTCCAGATCGCGTCAAAAAATGCTTAGCGTGTTGATTCGTCCCGATAGCAGTATTCGTCGTAGATGCTTTGGCGCGCGCCCTCACCCAACCCTCTCCCGCAAGCGGGAGAGGGCTAAAGACGGCAGGACAGGGGTTTGAAGCTCAGCCCGCCCAGGGCCGCGACATGGTGAGCTTCACCGTCCGCACGCCCGGCTGCTCGCGCAGCGCGGAAGGCAGGTCCGCGTCGACGCGCACGCCTTGGCTGCCGTTGAGGTCCAGCGTGCCGGCGGCGCCGTCGCGCAACAGGTCGAAACGGATCGGCGTAGCGCCGGGCCGGTGCCGCGCCAGCAGCGCATCGATACGTTCGAAGGCGCCGGGCACGCGCAGATCCAGGCGCAGCGACAGCCGTTGCGCCACTTGCGGGCAGATCTGCTGGAAATCCCAGCAACGCCGCGCGCGCAGCGAGAAGCCGCCGCTGAATTCGTCCTCGCGCAAGCCGCCTTCGATCACCAGGATGCGGTCGCGGGTCAGCAGTTGCGCGAATTCGAGATAGGTTTCGGCGAAGAAGGCGCATTCCAGCCGGCCGCGGCCGTCGTCGATCTGGACGAAGGCCTGGCTGTCGCCTTTCTTGCGCAGGGCGACGACCTGACCGGCGATCACCACGGTTTTTTCCGGGCGCCAGCTGCGGCGGTCTTCGTCCGGGCGCTCGCTCCAGATCCGGTCGAGCTCGCCCAGGTCGTAACCGACCAGGCTGCGCAGCTCGTCGCGGTACGGATCCAGCGGATGGCCGCTGAGGTAATGGCCCAGCGTTTCGCGTTCGCCGTTGAGCTTCTGCGTCAGCGGCCAATCTTCGACATTGGGCAATGCCACGTCGATGTGCGGTTCGGCGCTGGCGCCGCCGAACAGCGATACCTGTCCGGCTTCGCGCTCGCGCGCCAGCTGTTCGGTGGCCTTGAGCACCTCGGGCAGTTGCAGCATCAGCGAGGCGCGGTTGCTGCCCAGCGCGTCGAGCGCGCCGGAATGCACCAGCGCTTCCAGCACGCGCTTGTTCAACTTGGTCGAGTCGATCCGTTTGCAGAAATCGAGCAGGTCCGCATACACCCCGCCGCGCAGCCGCTCGTGCGAGATCGCCTCGCAGGCGCCGCGGCCGACCCCTTTCACCGCGCCCAGGCCGTAGCGCACCGTGCGATCGTCGATCGCCTCGAACATGTAGTTGGACGCGTTGACGTCCGGCGGCAGCACGCTGAGCTTGAGCGCGCGCGCCTCGTCGAGGAAGCCGACCACCTTGTCGGTGTTGTCCATGTCGCTGGACAGCACCGCGGCCATGAATTCGGCCGGGTAGTGCGCCTTCAGCCACGCGGTCTGGTAGGCGACCAGCGCATAGGCGGCCGAGTGCGACTTGTTGAAGCCGTACTCGGCGAATTTCTCCATCAAGTCGAAGATCTGCGTGGCGCGGCGCGGATCGACGCCGCGCTCGGCGGCTCCGGCTTCGAACTTGGCGCGCTCCTTGGCCATTTCCTCGGGCTTCTTCTTGCCCATCGCGCGGCGCAGCAGGTCGGCGCCGCCCAGCGAATAGCCGGCCAGCACCTGGGCGATCTGCATCACCTGTTCCTGGTACACGATCACGCCGTAGGTCGGCGACAGCACCGGTTCCAGCGAAGGATGCGGATAGCTGACTTCGGCGTTGCCGTGCTTGCGGTCCACCCAGTCGCGGTCCATGCCCGAACCGAGCGGGCCGGGGCGGAACAGCGCCGCCAGCGCGATGATGTCTTCGAACCTGTCCGGCCGCGCGCGCTTGACCAGTTCGCGCATGCCGCGCGATTCGAACTGGAACACTGCGACCGTTTCGCCGCGCGCGAACAGTTCGTAGGATTTCGCATCGTCCAGCGGCAGCGCCGAAATATCCAGCGGTGCTTCGCCCGCGGCTGCGCGGCGCGCGTTGATCGCCTTCACCGCCCAGTCGATGATGGTCAGCGTGCGCAGGCCGAGGAAGTCGAACTTGACCAGGCCGATCGCTTCGACGTCGTCCTTGTCGAACTGCGTCACCGGGCTGCGGCCCAGACCGTGGCCGTCGTGTTCGGCGAACAGCGGGCAGAACTCGGACAGCGGCGCGGGCGCGATCACCACGCCGCCGGCGTGCTTGCCGGCGTTGCGGGTGAGGTCTTCCAGCTCCAGCGCGAGATCGACGAGGTCGCGCACGTCGTCCTCCGCCTCGTAGCGCTCCTTGAATTCGGCGACGATGCGGCCCGGATCCTTGCGCGCGCGCTCGCCGCGGCCGATGGCGTCTTCCAGCGTCATCGGGTCGGTCGGCTGCAGCGGGATCAGCTTCGCCAAACCATCGACGAAGCCGTACGGGAAGCCGAGCACGCGGCCGGCGTCGCGCAACACGGCCTTCGCCGCCATCGTGCCGTAGGTGATGATCTGGCTGACCCGGTCGCGGCCGTATTTGGCGGCGACGTAATCGATCACTTCGTCGCGCCGGTCCATGCAGAAGTCGATGTCGAAGTCCGGCATCGACACGCGTTCGGGATTGAGGAAGCGCTCGAACAGCAGGTCGTACGGAATCGGATCCAGGTCGGTGATGCCCAAGGCCCAGGCCACCAGCGAACCCGCGCCCGAACCGCGCCCGGGCCCGACCGGAATGTCGTGCTGCTTGGCCCAGTTGATGAAGTCGGCCACGATCAGGAAGTAGCCCGGGAACCCCATCTTGATGATGACGTCCAGTTCCAGTTCCAGCCGCGCCTCGTAGTCCGCGCGCGTCTTGCCTTCGGCCAGCGGCGTCTTCTCCAGGCGCTGCGCGAGGCCTTCGCGCGCCTGCGTGCGGATCCAGCTTTCCAGGGTGTGATCGTCGGGCACCGGGAAGGCGGGCAGGTAGTATTTGCCCAGGCTGAGTTCGAAATTGCAGCGCCGCGCCAGATCGATGGCGTTGTCGATCGCGTCGGGCGCGTCGGCGAACAGTTCGGCCATCTGTTCGCTGGATTTGAGGTATTGCTCGCGGCTGTAGTCGCGCGGGCGCTTGGGATCGTCCAGCACGCGGCCGGAAGCGATGCAAACGCGCGCCTCGTGCGCTTCGAAGCCTTCCGCGTCGAGGAAGCGCGCGTCGTTGCTGGCCACGACAGGAATGCCGCGCGCAGCGGCCGCGTACAGCGCGAATTCGTTGAACGCGGCTTCGCCGTCGAGATCGCAGCGGGTCAGTTCAAGATGCAGCCGGTCGGGGAACAGCCGTTGCGCATCGGCCAGCCATTGCTCGGCGTGGTCCTGGCGGTGCGCGGCCACCAGGCGTCCGGCCTGGCTGTGGCGCCCGGCCAGCGCGAACAGGCCGGTGCATTCTTCTTCGCGCAGCCAATCCGGGCGCACCACGACGCCGTCGTGGCGATGGCCTTCGAGCCAGGCCCGGCTGAGCAGCCGCGACAGGGCCAGGTAGCCGGCGCGATCGCGGCACAGCAGGGTGAGGCGCGAGGGCGCCTCGTCGCCCTCGGCGATGCTGATGTCGGCGCCGGCGATGGGTTTCACCCCGGCGGCTTCGGCGGCCTTGTAGAACTTGACCAGCGCGAACAGGTTGTTGCGGTCGGTGATGGCCACCGCCGGCTGCTGCAGGGCGACGCAGCGCGCGACGAGCTCCGGCACGCGGATCGTCGAATCGGCAAGCGAATACTCGCTGTGCAGGTGGAGGTGGGCGAAACGTGCGGACATCGGCGGGCCGGCGGGCGAACCCGCAGGTTAGGCCGCTGCGGGGGCAGGGACAAGGCTTGACAGTTTAAGCCCCTCTCTCGTCGGGAGAGGGGTTGGGGTGAGGGTTCGGCGAAGCGAGGCAGTTCAGGATTCCGATGAAGCCGCCGGCTTGAGTCCGATGCTGCTGTCGGGCCGTCCGTGGTTTCACCGAACCCTCATCCGGCGCTATGCGCCACCTTCTCCCGGTGGGAGAAGGGAAAGGCACTGCTACGCGACCCGGAAACGCTGCCCGCGCTGCCTATCGTCCAGATGCAGCCCGTCGTTGGGCCGCATCCGCCGGTGCAGGATCGAGATCGCGGCCATGCGATCCCCGATCCAGGCGGCGCGCCGCTGGGCGCCGTCGCCGTCCGGATGCAGCGTATCGCGGTACAGCCTGAAGTCGCGGTACTCCTCGGCCTCGGCGGCAACCGCCGGCCAAGCCAGTTCCAGCAGCAATACATCGTCCAGCTGTCCCAATAGCGGGATCGTGTCGGTGATCAGGTCGTCGGGCTGGTCCAGGTAACGCAGCAGTTTGCGCACGCTGGCGCAGTCCGCCTCGGCGCAGTCCCAGTCGGGATCTTCGACCATGGCGCGCAGTTCCTCGATGCGCGACAGGCGTTCGTCCAGCACGTCGCGCGCTTCGGCCTCGGGCAGCGACAGCAGCCAGGCGGCGAGTTGCGACACGCGTGCGGCGTCCACCTGCTCGGCCTCGGGGTAGATGTCGCGCAGTAGCGCATCGAACGCCGCGAATTGCGCAGCGTCGATATTCAGGCTGTCGGAAAGGTGGCTGCGGCCATCGGCGCCATTGGGGCGCGGCAACGGTCGGTCGGTCGGATATATGGATTGCGGACGCATCGCGCACCTCCTGCCAGTCCGGCCTGCGAAGGGAAGTCGCGGGATCGGCCGGCAGTCGCGCGACCATGCCTTTCTATGGATGCGCGAAAAGCTTGCGGGGTTGCGATCGATTTGTCGTGAGGCGGAAGTGGGAGTGACCTTGGGCCTAATTCAGCCTTCGATCAGATTTGCGGCAGTTCCAACTGGCGTTCGAAAGCCTGCGCCACCGGCGCGAAGCTGCGGCGATGGTGCGTGCAAGGCCCGTGCGCGCGCAGGGCGGCCAAGTGCGCGGGCGTGGAATAGCCCTTGTGCTCGTCGAAGCCGTATTGGGGATGGGTTTCGTGCAGTTCCAGCATCGCGCGGTCGCGCGAGACTTTGGCCAGGATCGATGCGGCCATGATCGAACGGTCGCGCGCATCGCCGCCGATCCACGCTTCGGCAGGACAGGGCAATGCCGGCGGCAAGTGGTTGCCGTCGATGCGGGCGATGCCGGCCGCATGCGATACGCCTTCCAGCGCCAGGCGCATGCCGCGCATCGTGGCCTGGAAGATGTTGATGCGGTCGATCTCTTCGACTTCGATGAATACGACCTGCCAGGCCAGCGCGCGTTCCACGATCCGCGCATACAGCGTTTCGCGGCGCGCGGCGGCGAGCTGCTTGGAATCGTCGAGGCCGTTGATGCGCGGTCGGGACGGATCGAACACCACCGCGGCCACCACGAGCGGTCCGGCCAGCGGTCCGCGGCCGGCTTCGTCGACGCCGGCGACCAGGAGCCGGGATTCGGGATTCGGGATTCGGGATTCGATGGCTAGGTTCATGGCTTGGCTGCGAATCCCGAATCCCGAATCCCGAATCTCGGCTGTTCCGCCAATTCTGCCACGGCCTCTGCGGCGCGCAACGACGCGTTGCGCCGCAGCGCTTGGTGCAGCTCGCGGAAGCGCAGCGGCAGCGCCGCCATCGAAGTCGGGTTGCGCAGCCAGCTGGAGATCGCCGCGGCCAGGTTTTCCGGCGTGCAGTCGTACTGCATCAGCTCCGGCACCAGCGCTTCGTTGGCCAGCACGTTGGGCAACGAATAGTGGTCGACCTTTAGCATGCGCAGGCCCTTGACGATCGAATAGGTGAGCGGCGCGATCTTGTAGGCCACCACCATCGGCCGCTTGGCCAGCATGCCTTCCAAAGTCGCGGTGCCCGAGGCCAATAGCACCACGTCGGCGGCGGTCATCGCCGTGCGCGCGTTGCCTTCGGTGATGCGCAATGCCGGCTTCAGCGCCGCCGCATCGGGGTGGGCTTCGAGCTCGCGCTCGAAGGCGGCGCGCGCCGCCGCGTTCGCCATCGGCGCGACGATGCGCAGGTTCGGCTGCGAGCGCAGCGTCAGCAAGGCGGCCGACAGGAAGTCGCCGCTGAGCCGATGGATCTCGCCCAGGCGCGAGCCCGGCAACAGCGCCAGCATCGGCGTGTCCGCGGTCAGCGCCAGCGCGTCGCGGGCGGCGTGGCGATCGGGGTCGAGCGGCATTTCGTCCGCCAGCGGGTGGCCGACGAAGCGCGCGTCGACGCCGTGGCGCGCGTAGATCGCCGGTTCCATCGGGAACAGGCAGAGCACGCGATCGGCGCTGCGACCGATCTTTTCCGCACGCTTTTCGCGCCAAGCCCAGACCGACGGGCTGACGTAATGCACGGTGCGCACGCCGCGCTGTTTGAGCCAGCGTTCGAGGCCGAGGTTGAAGTCGGGCGCATCGATGCCGACGAAAACGTCGGGTTTCCATGCGAGCAGGCGTTCGCGCAATTCGCGGCGCAGTTTCATCAATCGCGGTAGATGGCGCAGCACTTCGGCCAGGCCCATCACCGCCAGCTCCTGCGCGTCGTACCAGGCGTCCAATCCGGCTGCGCGCATCGCGTCGCCGCCCACGCCGGCGAATTCCGCGTCCGGATAGCGCGCGCGCAGTTGTTCGATCAGGCCGGCGCCGAGCAGGTCGCCGGAGGCTTCGCCGGCGACCAGGGCGAAACGCTTTCCGCCATGAATAGGGCTTGTTGGCTCTGAACTTGGCAAGGCGCTCTCGGTGCGGGCGGCGAAACATTAGTTTGCCGCATTTGCCCCCCTCTTTGAAAAAAGAGGGGTTGGCGGAGATTTGCTCTTGCTCTCGATCTTCGTAAGAGCGGCTTCAGCCGCGAGCTTTTCCACGCACGACAGGGCTGGCCAAGAGCTCGCGGCTGAAGCCGCTCTTACGGAGATTGGAGCGGATCAGCGCAGCAACGGTCGCTCGCCTCGCTCGATGAACTCCGAAAACGCGCGTACGTCTTCGCTCTCTCGCGCCATGTCGGCCAACTGCTTGCGCGCATCGGCCAGATTGGCGCCGGACATGTACAAGGTGCGGTAGGCGCGCTTGATCGCCGCGATCCGCTCGCCGTCGAAGCCGCGGCGCTTGAGGCCCTCGCTGTTGATGCCGCGCGGCCGGCCGTACTCGTCCGCGGCCACCATCACGAACGGCGGCACGTCGCCGTTCACCAGTGCGCCCATGCCGATGAAGGCGTGCGCGCCGATGCGGCAGAACTGGTGGATGCCGGCGAAGCCGCTGAGGATCACGTAATCGCCGATTTCGACGTGGCCGGCCAGCGTGGAATTGTTGGAGAAGATGCAGAAGTTGCCGACGATGCAGTCGTGGGCGACGTGGCTGTAGGCCAGTATCCAGTTGTCGTCGCCGATCCGGGTCGTGCCGCCGCCGTCGCCGGTGCCGCGGTTGAGGGTGACGAATTCGCGGATGGTGTTGCGGTCGCCGACGATCAGTTCGGTGCGTTCGCCCTTGAACTTCTTGTCCTGCGGCTCGCCGCCGATCGCGGCGTGGCCGACGATGCGGTTGTCGCGACCGATCCGCGTCGGCCCGTGCACGCTGCAGTGCGGTCCGATACGCGTGCCGTCGCCTATCTCCACTTCAGGGCCGATGACGGTGAAGGCGCCGATGCTGACGTCGCGGCCGATGCGTGCGCCGGGATCGACCGCGGCGCTGGGGTGGATGGAAGCGTCGGCCACGTCAGTCCTTGACCTCGGCGCAGAGGATCTCGGCGCAGGCGGCCTGTTCGCCGTCCACGCGCGCGATGCCCTGGTACATGGCCATGTTGCGGATCGTGCGCTTGAGCGTGACTTCCAGTTCCAGGCGGTCGCCGGGCACCACCATCTTGGAGAACTTGGCGTTGTCGATCTTGACCAGATAGAACAACTTTCCGTCCGCGCTGGTGCCGTGCGACAGCTGCGAGAGCAGTCCGCCGGCTTGCGCCAGCGCCTCGATCACCAATACGCCCGGCATCACCGGATGGCCCGGGAAATGGCCTTGGAAGAAAGGCTCGTTCATGGTCACGCTCTTGTACGCCAGCACGCGTTTGAACGGTTCCAGTTCGACCACTCGGTCGACCAGCAGGAACGGGTAGCGATGCGGCAGCAGCTTCTGGATGCCGACGGCGTCGAGGGGCAGGGCGGGGGAAGCGCTCATCCTTTTTCCTTGTTGCTTGCCTGGACCTGCCGGGCGATCGAATCGAGTTGCTTGAAACGCGCCGCGTTCTTGCGCCAGCTGCGATTGTCCATCAACGGCGTGCCGGACGAGTATTCGCCCGGTTCGCGGATCGAGTGGGTGACCAGGCTCATTGCGGTCACCATCACCCGGTCGCATATTTCCAGGTGTCCGAGGATGCCCGCGGCGCCGCCGATCAGGCAGTAGCGGCCGATGGTGGCGCTGCCGGCGACCGCCGCGCAGCCGGCCATGGCGGTGTGAGCGCCGATGCGGACGTTGTGGCCGATCTGGATCTGGTTGTCCAGGCGCACGTCTTCTTCGAGCACGGTATCGTCGATGGCGCCGCGATCGATGGTGGTATTGGCCCCGATCTCGCAGTCGTCGCCGATGTCCACCCCGCCCAACTGCGGGACCTTCATCCAATGGCCGTGTTCCATCGCCAGGCCGAAGCCGTCGGCGCCGAGCACCGCGCCCGGGTGCACCAGCACGCGTTTGCCCAGTTTCACCCGGACCACCAGCGTGACGCGCGCGACCAGCTCGCAGTCGGCGCCGATATGGCAGTCCTCGCCGATCACGCACCCGGAGCCGACGACGGCGCCTGCGGCGACGGTGCTGCGTGCGCCGATCGACACGAACGCGCCCACCGAAGCCCCCGGATCGATCGTGGCCGAAGGATCGATGCTGGCGCTGGGATGGATGCCGGGCGCCGCGGCGCGGCGCGTTTCGAACAAGGAGGCGATCTTGACGAAGGCGGCGTAAGGATCGTCGGCGATCAGGGCCGTCACCGGGCTGCCGGCCGCATCGGCCTCGCGCAGGACCACGGCCGCGGCCGGTGTGCCGGCCAGCATCGGGCGGTAGCGCGGATTGGCCAGGAAGGCGAGTTTGCCCGCGCCGCCGCCGGCCAGCGTGGCCACGCCGTCGATGCGCGTCGCGCCGTCGCCCTGCAGGCGCAGCCCGAAACGTTCGGCCAGGTTGGCGACGGTATAGCTGTTCATCCGGCTATGTTGCCAGAGCCCGCCGGAGCAGGCACGTTTTCACGTGCCTGCGGGGCGGGAATCGGCACCACGAACGGCGCGAAAAACGCTTACAGGCCGCCCGAGAAGGTGAACTGCAGACGTTCGGTTTCGTCGGCCGGGAAGCCGGTGATCGGATCGGCGGGCTTGTCGCGCAGCGGGAACGCGTAGCTGATCGAGATCGGGCCCATCGGCGAGCGCCACAACAGCGCGATGCCCGTCGATGCGCGCAACTCGCTGGCGTCGAAACTGTCGACGTCGCGGTACACGTTGCCGAAGTCGAGGAACGCGGAGATGCGCGCCGCGTTGCTGTCGAACAGCTTCGGGAAATACAGCTCGAGCGAGCCGACGGTCTTCACCGAACCGCCGATCGGCTGCGGAAAGCCCGTGCCGAAGAAGCTGCGCGCGCGCGGGCCCAAGGTGTTGTCGGTATAGCCGCGCACGCGGCCTTGCGAGCTCACGCCGCCTGCGTAGAAGTTCTCGAAGAACGGCAGGCCGGTGGCCGTGACCACGCGCCCGCCGGGCAGGGTACGGGTGAAGTCGTCGCCGTAGCTGTCGCCGTAGCCCAGGTCCAGGCGGGTATTGAGGATCAGCGATTGGCTGATCGGCCAGAACTTGGAGAAGTCGTACTCGATCTTGTAGTACTCGACCGTCGAACCCGGCAGCGTGGCTTCCAGCACGATCCGCTGCGATGTGCCCGAGCTGGGGAAGATCGCGTTGTTGCGCGTGTCGCGGGCGAATCCGATCTGCGCGCGCCAGGCGTGGAAGGTGCTATGGCCGACCGCGTCCACGTAGTCGATGATTTCCTGCGGCGTGCTGCCGAAGACCCTGTCCACCAGGATTTCGTTGCTGTCGATGCCCAGCAGCCCGGACACCGAATCGTATTCTGTGATCGGCAGGCTGACGATCGCCTGAGCGGCGCCGCTCTTGGACGAATACTGCGCGACGTTGAAGTCGGAGTAGTCGAATTCGCGCCACCACAGGTTGTAGCCCAGCGCCATGCCGTTGTCGCTGAAGTACGGGTTCATGAACGAGAAGTCGTAGCGGTCCTGGTAGGAGCTGCGCTGCGCGGCCACCGACACCCGGTTGCCGTTGCCCAGGAAGTTGCTTTCGGTCAATTGGATCGAGGTGGTGATGCCGCTCAACTGCGAATAGCCCACGCCGAACAGGAAACTGCCCGAGGTGGTTTCCTTGACGTTGACGACCACGTCGACCTGGTCGCTGCTGCCAGGCACTTCGGGCGTCTCGATGTCCACGGTCTCGAAGTAGCCGAGCTGCTGCAGGCGGATCTTGGAGCGGTCGATCGCGGCCTGCGAATACCAGGCGCCTTCGAACTGGCGCATCTGCCGGCGCAGCACTTCGTCGGCGGTGCGGGTGTTGCCCTTGAACACGATGCGGCGCACGTTGACGCGCGGGCCGGGCACGATCTGCATGTCGATGCCGACGGTGCGGTTCTCACGGTTCACGTCCGGCACCGGATTGACCTGCGCGAACGCGTAGCCGATGTTGCCGAGCACCGAGGTGATGGAATCGGTAGTGGCCTGCAGCACGCGCCGCGAGAAGATCTGGCCGGGCTTGACGTACACCATCTTGTCGATCTGCTCGCGCGGCAGCACGGTGTCGCCGCTGACCTTCACGTCGGAAATCTTGTACTGCTCGCCTTCGGTGATGCCGGCGGTGACGAACATGTCGCGCTTGTCCGGGCTGATCGACACCTGCGCCGAATCGCGGCTGAAATCGACGTAGCCGCGGTCCAGGTACCACTGGTCGAGCTTCTCGAAATCGCCGTCGAGCTTTTCGCGCGAATACTGGTCGTCGCGCTTGTACCAGCTCAGCCAGTTGTGCTCGCGCGATTCCCAGCTCTCGCGGATGTCCTCTTCGGGGAACAGCTCGTTGCCGATCAGGTTGATGTGGCGGATCTTGGCGGCCTTGCCTTCCTTGATCGCCACGGTCACGTCGACGCGGTTGCGGTCGAGCTTGCTGACCGTGGGGGTGACTTCGACGTTGTACTTGCCGCGGTTGTTGTACTGCCGCACCAGCTCCTTGGTGACGCCGTCCAGGTCCATGCGGTCGAAGGTTTCGCCTTCGGCCAGGCCGATGTCCTTCAGGCCCTTCATCAGGTCTTCGGTCTTGATGTCCTTGTTGCCGGTGAAGGTCAACTTGTTGATCGCCGGGCGCTCGACCACGGTCACCACCAGGATGCCGTCCTGGCGGCCGAGGCTGACGTCTTCGAAGAAGCCGGTCTTGTACAGGGCGCGGATCGCCGCGGCGCTGCGCGCCTGGTCGATGGTGTCGCCGCGTTCGATCGGCAGGTAGGTGAACACGGTGCCGGCCGAAATGCGCTGCAGGCCGTCGATGCGGATGTCGGTGACGGTGAAGGCGTCTGCGCTCTGCGGGACCGGCGACGTTTGCGGCGTCGCGGAGAATTGCGCCCAGGCGGGCGCGGACAGCGCCGAGGCGAGGGCGAGGGCAAGCAGGCGGCGAGTGGGGCTTCGCGTCATCGTTACGTCCGTTGAGGGGATCGAAGGGCCGGATGGCCAGTGCGACGGCGGTTATTCGCTACGAAAACGCGGATAACGGCCATCAGCGCACCAGACCCAGAATGTCATTGTAGAACGCCAGTCCCATCAGGCTGGCCAGCAAGGCCAGGCCGACGTACTGGCCGGCGGCCATGGCGCGTTCGCTTAGCGGACTGCCCTTGACCAACTCTATAAGGTAATACAGCAGGTGCCCGCCGTCCAAAACCGGGATCGGCAGCAGGTTGATGATGGCCAGACTGAGCGACAACAGGGCCAGAAAGTTCAAAAACCAGGCCGGCCCCAGTTGCGCGGACGCGTTGGCGTAGCGGGCGATGGTGATCGGGCCGGATACGTTTTCGACCGAGGCGCGGCCGCCGAGCAGACGGCCGATCATTGCGAAGGAGTCCGTGGTCAGTTTCCAGGTCTCGCTGAACGCCGCCGGTATGGCCGCCAGCGGGCCGTAGCGGAGCTTGGCGTCGTAGGCCGGCATCTGCTGCGTTTTCGGCGGCGCGACACCCAGGGCCCAGTAGGCCTTGCCGTCGGGATCGGTGCTTCGCGCAGGCTTGAGTTCCAGCGCGAGCCGTTCGCCGTCGCGCTGCACCTCGACCATGCCCGTGCCGCCGCGGTCGCCCAGTTTCTGCACCAGCGGACGGATGTCGTCGAAAGCGACGATCGCCGTGCCGTCGATAGCGGTCAGGCGATCGCCCTCGGCGAGCACGCCATAGGCCGGCGTGCCGGGCGCGATCTGGCCGACGACGGGTGGCATCAGACGATGGCGCGGCGTCATTCCTGCCAATTGCACGGCCCGCGGTTCTTCGAACGAAGCGGGCAGCTTGGACAGGTCGAGCTTGCGCACGACTTGATCGCCGTCGGCCTCGCGCACCTGCACGTCGACCGGCGCGCGGTCCAGCGCCGCGGTGGTCAGCGCCATCGCCGCCTCGCTCCAGGTCGGCGTATCGCGCTCGCCGACCTTCAGCAGCGTGTCGCCGGCGCGGAAACCCGATTGCGCTGCGATGCCTTCCACGAAGCCCAAAGTGGGTGAGTAGTCGTTGCGGCCGATCACGAACATCGCCCAGAGCAACGCAACGCAAAGCAGCAGATTGGCGAGCGGTCCCGCTGCGACGATCGCGATCCGCTGCCACACGTTCTTGCGGTTGAACGCGCCGTCCAGGTCGGCCGCGGGCACATCGGCTTCGCGTTCGTCGAGCATCTTGACGTAGCCGCCGAGCGGTATCGCCGCGATCCGGTATTCGGTGCCGTCGCGGCCGTAGCGCGACCATAGCGCGTTGCCGAAGCCCACCGAGAACCGCAGCACTTTCACGCCGCAGCGGCGCGCCACCCAGAAGTGGCCGAACTCATGGAAGGTCACCAGCACGCCGATGCTGACGATCAACCACCAAACCGAGCCCAGCAAGTCGCTCATGCGCCGATCGTCATCGTGGCCGCCACCTTCGACGCGATCCGCCGCGCTTGCGCATCGGCATCCAGCAGCGTGTCCAGCGTATCGGCGGTTTGCGGAGGGAGCGCGGCGAGAACCTCCTCGACCAGCGCAGGTATGGCTAGGAAACCCACCCGGCCCTGAAGAAAGGCTGAAACGGCGATTTCGTTGGCGGCGTTCAGCACCGCCGGCGCGGTGCCGCCGGCGCGCAATGCGCGAAACGCCAGCGCCAGGCAGGGGAAGGCGTCCAGGTCCGGCGCCTCGAAATCCAGCCGTCGCTGCGTCAGCAGGTCCAACCGCTCGACGCCCGATTCGATCCGCTGCGGCCAGGCCAGGCCGACCGCGAGCGCGGTGCGCATGTCGGGCAGGCCCAGCTGAGCCAGCGTGGAGCCGTCGACGAATTCGACCAGCGAATGCACCAGGCTCTGCGGATGCACCAGCACCTCGATGCGGTCCGGCGGCATGCCGAACAGGTGATGCGCTTCGATCACCTCCAGGCCCTTGTTCATCAGCGTGGCCGAATCGGCGGAAATCTTAGGGCCCATCGACCAGCGCGGATGCGCCACCGCCTGCGCCGGCGTGACCGCCGCCAGGTCCTCGCGGCACCAGCCGCGGAATGGGCCGCCCGAGGCGGTCAGCACGATGCGCCGCAACGTTTCCCGGTTCGCCTCGTCGGGCAGGCATTGGAAGATCGCGTTGTGCTCGCTGTCGATCGGGATGATGCGCGCGCCGGATTCGCGCGCCGCCCGCATCAAAAGCTCGCCGGCGAGCACCAGCGATTCCTTGTTGGCCAGCAGCAGGCGCTTGCCGGCGCGCGCGGCGGCGAGCGTCGACGACAGCCCGGCTGCGCCGACGATCGCGGCGATCACCGTGTCGCAGTCGTCGCCCGCGGCCAGCGCGTCGATGGCTTCGTTGCCTGCGTGGGCCTGCGTGTCCAGTCCGGCCGCGCTCAGGCCGTCGCGCAGCGCGGCGTAGCGCGACGTTTCGGCGATCACCGCATGCGTGGGACGATGGCGCACGCACAGCGCGAGCAGCGCGTCCACGTTGCTGCCGCCGGCGAGCACGGTGGCGCGCAGGCGGTCGGGGTGGCGTGCGATCACGTCCAGCGCCGAAGTGCCGATGGAACCGGTGGCGCCGAGGACGGCGACGTTGCGCAGGGCAGTGGAGTCGTTGAACATCGCGTCGACTCAGAAGCCCAGCCAGGCCTTCCCCAGCGCGAATACGGGCAGGGCCGCCAACACGCCGTCGAGGCGGTCGAGGATGCCGCCATGCCCGGGCAGCAGGTTGCTGGAGTCTTTGGCGCCGACGTGGCGCTTGAGCAGGCTTTCGTACAGATCGCCGATCACCGAAGCGCCGATGGCCAGCACGACGATCAGCGCCACCGCCGGCAATTGCGCGACTTGCGCGCCGGCGAACAGCGCGCCGGCGATGCCGACCGCCAGGCCGGCGGCCAAGCCGCCGAACAGGCCTTCGACCGTTTTGTTCGGGCTGATGCGCGGGCTGAGCTTGCGCTTGCCGAACTGGCGGCCGACGAAATAAGCGCCGCTGTCGGCGGCCCACACGACCACCAGCGCGACCAGCAGCCAACGGTGGCCGTTGGGCTGGCCGGCGTGGATCAGCGCCAGCGCGCACCAGGCCGGCACCACCGCCAGCGTGCCTGCGGCCAGCTTGAACATGCGCGCATGCGTGTCGTGGTCGGAGGCGAACGAATAATGCTTCAGCCATAGCGCGGCCAGCAGCCACCAGATCACGCCGACCACGGTGGCCAGTTGGAACAGGACCAGCGAGCCGCCCGTCGACGAGCGCGAAGCCCAGACCAAGGCCACCATCAAGAGCAGGTTGACCAGCAGCAGCACGGTGCGCGACAGCGTGTCGTCGATCTCGGCCAGGCGGAACCATTCCCACAGGCCGGCCAGGAACACCACCGCGGTCAGCGCGACCAGCCAGGGGGTCTGCAGCAGCAAGATCGCAGCGACCGCCAGCGGGGTCAGGATCAGGGCGGTCAAGGTGCGGACTTTGGTCATTCGGCGCTCGGGTCGGAAGGGGCTGCCACTTGCGCCCCGGTCAGGCCGAAACGGCGCTCGCGTTGGGCGTAATCGTCCAGCGCGCGGCGCAGTGTCGCCGCATCCAGCTCTGGCCACAACGTCTCGGTGAACCACAGCTCGGTATAGGCCAGTTGCCAGAGCAGGAAATTGCTGATGCGGTGATCCCCGCCGGTACGGATGAACAAGTCCGGCAGCGGCAGGTCGGCCAGCGCCACCCGGGCGGCCATGGCGGCCTCGTCGATATCCTGCGGGCGCAGCTTGCCGTCGGCCACATCCTGGGCCAGGGCACGCGCTGCGGCGGCGATGTCCTGGCGGCCGCCGTAGCTGGCCGCGATCGACAGCGTCAACCGGCGGTTGCTGCGGGTGGACGCTTCGGCCGCCGCCATCTTGTCCTGGATCGCCGGCGCGAAGCGCTCGCGTTCGCCGATGAAGCGGATGCGCACGCCGCGACGCCCCAATTCCTCCACTTCGCGCTCGAGCGCGTTGAGGAAGAGTTTCATCAGCGCGCCGACTTCTTCTTCGGGCCGGCCCCAGTTCTCGCTGGAGAACGCGAACAGCGTCAGCGCCTCGATGCCATGGTCCAGGCAGAAGTCGATGCACAGGTTCACGGAACGGGCGCCGGCGCGGTGGCCGATTACGCGCGGCCGCTTGCGACGCTCGGCCCAGCGGCCGTTGCCGTCCATGATCACGGCGAGGTGGCGCGGCAGGCCGGGATTCGGGATTCGGGATTCGGGATTCGGAAAAGCGGATCCGACCGGGTTTGGCGGTTCAGTAGGCTGCATCGGGTCGCGTCGAAGGTTGCTGGATCGAATCCCTAATCTCTAATCTCCAATCCCGGCCCTTCAAACCGCCATCAGCTCCTGTTCCTTGGCCTTGACCACCTCGTCGACATCCTTGATCGCCTTGTCGGTCAGCTTCTGGATCTCGTCCTCGCTGCGGCGTTCGTCGTCCTCGGTGATCTTCTTGTCTTTCAACAGGTCCTTGACTTGCTGGTTGGCGTCGCGGCGGATGTTGCGGATCGCCACCTTGGCGTTCTCGCCCTCGGCGTGGACGTGCTTGGACAGATCCCTGCGGCGCTCCTCGGTGAGCGCCGGCAGGTTGATGCGGATCGTCGTGCCGGCGGTATTGGGCGTCAGGCCCAGATCGGAAGCGAGGATGGCCTTTTCCACCGGGCCCACCATCTGCTTTTCGTACGGGCTGATGGTCAGCGTGCGCGCATCGCTGACGGCGATGCTGGCGACCTGCGACAAGGGGGTGTCCGAGCCGTAATAGTTGACCTTCAGATGGTCGACCAGCGCGGCCGAGGCGCGGCCGGTGCGGACCTTGGTCAGGTCGTGGCGCAGGGCCTCGACGCTCTTGGCCATACGGGCCTGCGTGTCCTTCTTGATGTCGTTGATCATGCCGGCTCCGTAGCGATTGCCTAATCGCGAGATTATAGGCGATGGCCGGCCTCTGGCCCTTGTGGGAGCGGCTTCAGCCGCGAGCTCTTTGTCAAAATTATGGCGTTCGGGCGAAAGCTCGCGGCTGAAGCCGCTCCCACAAGAGCCTTAATGGGCGTGCGGGGCGCGGTCGTGCAGGTCGTGTTCGCAGGCCTTGCCGTGCTCGATCTGGAGGGTCGGGTGGTTGATCCCGAAACGGTGGTCCAGGGCATGGTTGAGGCGGTCGATGAAGCCGTCGTGGTCGCCGTCGTCCGGGCGCACCAGATGCGCCGTCATGGCGATCTCGCCGGCGCCCAGCGACCAGATATGCAGATGATGCACCGCACTAACGCCGGGCTGCGAGGCCAGGAAGGCGCTGACCTCGGCGTGGTCGATGTCGCGCGGCACCGCGTCCATGGCCGCGTTGAAAGCGTCGCGCAGCAGGCCGAAAGCGCCCGCGGCGACCACCGCGCCGACCAGCAGCGCGGTCAGCGGATCCAGCCAGGCCCAGCCCAGGGCGAGCATGCCGATGCCGGCCAGCACCGCGGCCAGCGACACTGCGGCGTCGGCGATCAGGTGCAGAAAGGCGCCGCGGCGATTCAGGTCCTGGGCGTGTCCGTCGCGCACGAACCATGCGGCGCCAAGATTGACTGCGATGCCGATCGCCGCCACCACCACCACCGGCAGCGCCGGGATCTGCGGCGGCGCGCTGAAGCGCCGCACCGCCTCCCAGCTCAGCGCGCCGGCGAAGGCGACCAGCAGCAGCGCATTGGCCAGCGGCGATAACAACGTGGCGCGTCGATAGCCGTAGGTATGGCGTTCGGTCGGCGGCCTCTTGGCGATGACCGCCGCACCCCAGGCCAGGCCCAGGCCGAGCACGTCGCCCAGGTTGTGCAACGCGTCGGACAGCAGCGCCAGCGAATTGGTGGCGAAGCCGTAACCGGCTTCCAGCGCCGTGTACGCCAGGTTGATCAGCGTGACCGCAGCGAAGGCGCGGGTGCTGGAGTCGTGCGAGTGGCCGTGTGAATGCATGTGCTTATCCTGCCATCGGCCGGATGCGGACACTATTTCACCCGCATTTGCTCTTCGTAGGAGCGGCTTTAGCCGCGAGCTCTTTCCCGCACGTTCGCGCGAGCGTATCGGAAGAGCTCGCGGCTAAAGCCGCTCTACAAAAAACGGGTCAGTCGCGGCCTTGCACCAGCGTGCCGATCTGCTCGCCGCGCAGCACCCGCAGCAGCACGCCTGGCTGGCCCATGTCGAAGATGCGCAGCGGCAGGTCGCTGTCGCGGCACAGCGCGAAGGCGGCGGTATCCATCACGTTGAGGTCGCGCGAGATCACCTGGTCGTAGGTGAGGCTGTCGAAGCGCTTGGCGTTCGGGTTCTTCTTCGGATCGGCGTCGTACACGCCGTCCACCTTGGTTGCTTTCAGCAGCAGGTCGGCGCCAATTTCGATCGCGCGCAGCGCGGCACCCGAGTCGGTGGTGAAGAACGGGTTGCCGGTGCCCGCCGCGAAGATCGCGATGCGGCCTTTCTCCAGGTGCCGGATCGCGCGGCGGCGGATGTAGTCCTCGCAGACGTCGTTGATCTTGATCGCGCTCATCACCCGCACTTTGGCGCCGAGCTTCTCCAGCGCATCCTGCATGGCCAGCGCGTTGATCACGGTGGCCAGCATGCCCATCTGGTCGCCGGTGACGCGGTCCATGCCGGCGGCGGCCAAACCGGCGCCGCGGAAGATGTTGCCGCCGCCGATCACCAGCGCGATCTCGGCCCCGGCCTCGCGCGCTTCGATCACTTCGCGCGCCAGGCGCCCGATCACTTTGGGGTCGATGCCGTAATCCTCGTCGCCCATCAGGGCCTCGCCGGACAGTTTCAACAAGACGCGGCGATAGGCGAGTGGCGACATGGGCGGCTCCGGGCATGCAAACGCGTCGATTCTAGCCGAATCGGCGCCGTCGACCGTCATTTCCGCGCAGCGGCGCCGGTATACCATCGCGCCTCATCCATCGGAGGAGTCGGCAATGGCGGTGCAGTCCCTGCAGGAATTCCTGGCGGCGTCCAAGGAAAAGGACGTGAGCTCGGAGGCGTTCGAGCTCGAGAATCCGCATCTCCTCGAAGTACGCGTCGACGGCTTGGTCTGGGCCAAGAGCGGGGCGATGGTGGCACGCAAGGGCGGCGTGAAGTTCACCCGCCAGGGCGTGCTGGAGCAGGGCCTGGGCAATCTGCTGAAGAAAGCGGTGAGCGGCGAGGGCATGCAGCTGATGAAGATGGAAGGCCAGGGCCGCGTCTATCTGGCCGACGAGGGCAAGAAAATCACGCTGCTGCGCCTGGCCGGCGAGTCGATCTTCGTCAACGGCAACGATGTGCTGGCGTTCGAGGCGGGCATCGAGAACAAAATCACGATGATGCGCAAGGCGGCCGGCATGCTGTCCGGCGGCTTGTTCAACGTGCGCCTCAGCGGCAGCGGCATCGTCGCGATCACCTCGCACTACCAGCCGCTCACCCTGCCGGTGAACGCGCAGAGCGGGCCGGTGTTCACCGATCCGAACGCCACCGTCGCCTGGTCGGGCGGGCTGTCGCCGGAAATCGTGACCGACATTTCGTTCGGCACGCTGCTGGGGCGCGGTTCGGGCGAGAGCATCCAGCTCAAGTTCGCCGGCGAGGGTTGGGTAGTGGTGCAGCCTTATGAGGAAGTCGTGCTGCAGGCGAAGGAATAGCCCGCTTTTTGGCTTCGTAGAGCGGGGCTAGCCCTGCTGTTGCCTTGAAGCCGTCATCCCGGCGAAAGCCGGGATCCAGCGCTTTGGCATGTCTCCCCTCTTGAAAAATGAGGGGTCGGTGGAGATTTGCACTTGCTCTTGTAAAGCGGAGCTTGCTCCGCTGCCTTTGCGGTTGGGTTTGTCGGCTCTGCCGGCCTTTCAGGCCGGGGTTTCGTCCGCTAAAAACGCGGCCGAGTTACTTTCTTTATTGTGGGGCCCAAAAAGAGAAGTAACCAAAGAAAAAGGGCCTTTGGAAGGGATCCCGGCGATGGGGTTACCCCGTGTGCTTGGCCACCGCTCGCCGGCCCTCGGGATTCCTCCGTCGCTTCGACATTCAGATTCGGGGCGATCGATCAGAACGCCTCCTTAGCGCAACTCCGCAAAAGCCACGTCACCCATAGGCTACGAATCAAAATCTAGTACCTGCGTAAGAAGGTCACCCACGACGAAAGCTTAGGCCGCTGGCGGACTTCAGGTGCGACGCATCGCACCGCAGTTCAGGCCCTTTCTTGGGTTACTTTCTTTGGGCCAGCAAAGAAAGTGACCCGGGCGCAGCCCGGAAGCTTTTTTCCATGGCGCGAGTCGCAGCGCCACTGGCCAGGTCGCGGGCCTGGATCCCGGCCTTCGCCGGGATGACGGCTGAGGGGCAAGAGCAGCGAGCAGCGGGGCAAGCCCCGCTTTACAGGGCCGGAGACAAATCGCAGGCATCGGCTTGAAAGCGATCCGTTAAAAAGAAAAAGCCGCGGTTGGCCGCGGCTTTTTCATGGCTTCCGGTGAAGAGAGAATTACGCCAGACCCGCCTGCTTCATCACTTCGGCGGCGAAGTCGTCTTCCTTCTTCTCGATGCCTTCGCCCACGGCCAGGCGCACGAAGCTCAACACTTCGGCGTTGCCGGCGGCTTTTAGCGCGGCCTCGACAGTCTGATCGGTGTTCAGCACATACGGCTGGCCGGTCAGGGTGATCTCGCTGATGGTCTTGGCGACTTTGCCCGAGATCATTTTTTCGAGGATCTCGGCAGGCTTGCCCGAATCCTTGACCTGGGCCAACGCGATTTCCTTCTCGCGCGCGACGAACTCGGCCGGCACGTGCGCCGGCGAGATGTGCGGCGGATTCATCGCCGCGATGTGCATCGCCAGGCCGCGGGCGAGGTCGGCATTGCCGCCCTTGACCTCGACCAGCACGCCGATGCGGCCGCCATGCACGTAGGCGCCGATGGTGTTCGCGCTTTCCATGCGCGCCATGCGGCGCACCTGCACGTTCTCGCCGACCTTGGCGATCAGCGCGGTGCGGGCGGCATCCACGGTCTCGCCCGAAACGATCGTCGCGGTCTTCAACGCCTCGACGTCCTTCGCGTTCAGCGCGGCCTGGGCCACGGCGTCGGTGAAGGCCAGGAAGTTGGCGTCCTTGGCGACGAAGTCGGTTTCGGAATTGATCTCGGCCAGCACGGCCTTGCCGTCGGCCTGGGCCATCGCGATGCGGCCTTCGGCGGCGACGCGGTCGGCCTTCTTGTCGGCCTTGGCCAGGCCGGTCTTGCGCAGCCAGTCGGCGGCGGCTTCGATGTCGCCGTTGTTTTCGGTGAGCGCCTTCTTGCACTCCATCATGCCGGCGCCGGTGCGCTCGCGCAGTTCCTTGACCAGGGATGCGGTGATTTCTGCCATGGGTGTTACCTCGGTGATCTCAAAAAGTATCGTCATCCCGGCGAAAGCCGGGATCCAGGCTAGGACGCTTGCAACCGTGCGAAGAACCAAGTCACTGGATTCCCGCCTTCGCGGGAATGACGGCTAAAAGCAGCCGCGCAGCATGGCGCGGCTGCGTGACGCGAAAATTACTCGGCAGCCTTGGCTTCGACGGCTTCGTTCTCGGCCACTTCGGCTTCGGCATTGGCGACGCCTTCGTCGGCAGCGCCGTCAGCCTTCGGAGCCGCGCCCTTCTTGGCCGGCGCGGCCTTCTTGGCCGGCGCGCCGCGACCGCGCGGACCGCGCTTGTCGGTGACCGGGTTGCCTTCGGCGTCGAGCTCGACGAACTCGTCTTCGCGCACGCCGGCGGCGGGCGCTGCGGCCTTGCCTTCCAGCACGGCGTCGGCGGCGGCGCGGGCGTACAGCTGCACGGCGCGGATGGCGTCGTCGTTGCCCGGGATGGCGTAGTCGACCAGGGCCGGGTCGTAATTGGTGTCGACCACCGCGATCACCGGGATGCCGAGCTTCTTGGCTTCCTTGATGGCGATGTCTTCATGGCCGATGTCGATCACGAACAGCGCGTCGGGCAGGCGGTTCATTTCCTTGATGCCGCCCAGCGAGGCTTCCAGCTTGTCGCGCTCGCGGCGCAGGCCCAGCACTTCGTGCTTGACCAGCTTCTGGAAGGTGCCGTCGGTTTCGCCGGCTTCCAGCTCCTTCAGGCGCGAGACCGAGGCCTTCACGGTGCGGAAGTTGGTCAGCGTTCCGCCCAGCCAGCGCTGGGTCATGTACGGCATGCCGCAACGGGTGGCTTCTTCCTTGATCGAGTCGCGCGCGCTGCGCTTGGTGCCGACGAACAGCACGGTGCCGCGCTTCTGCGCGATCGCCGAGATGAAATTCATCGCATCGACGAACAGCGGCAGCGTCTTCTCGAGGTTGATGATGTGGATCTTGCCGCGGGCGCCGAAGATGTACGGGCCCATCTTGGGATTCCAGTAGCGGGTCTGGTGGCCGAAGTGCACGCCGGCTTCCAGCATCTGGCGCATGGTGATCTGGGACATCGCTAAAACTCCGAATGGGGAACCGGCCGCCGGGGATAGTGATGGCGGCTCGTCCGGCGAGGGACGAGAGGTTCCGGGGTTGGGCCTCCCCGCTGCTCCGTGGCCAGATCCCTCGTCCTTGCGGACTTCGGGACACCCCGGCACGGATGGTTGCAGCGGGTGTGGATTCGACGGTGACGCCCGTCGTGGGCGGTCTCGCAGGGCCTAGCCCAGCAAAGCCGCGGAATTATAGCGGAGGATGGTGTTTGCTGGCAAACCGCGCGCCGGGTCCCGAAAGGCGCCTTGGGGCCGTTCAGGCGCGCCGGGGAATGGGCGATAATGACTGGATGGGCATGACCATCAAAACCCCCGAAGACATCGAAAAGATGCGCATCGCCGGCCGTTTGGCCGCCGAAGTGCTGGAAATCCTGGTGCCGCACGTCAAACCCGGCGTGACTACCGAGCAGCTGGACCGCATCGCGCACGACCACATCGTCAACGTGCAGCAGGCCGTGCCGGCCAACGTCGGCTACCGCGGCTTCCCCAAGACCGTGTGCACGTCGGTGAACAACGTGATCTGCCACGGCATCCCCAGCGAATCCAAGGTCCTGAAGGACGGCGACATCGTCAATATCGACGTCACCGTGATCAAGGACGGCTGGCACGGCGACACCAGCCGCATGTATTACGTCGGCGCGCCGTCGGTGATGGCGAAGCGCCTGGTGGAAACCACGTACGAAGCGATGTGGCGCGGGATCCGGATGGTGAAGCCGGGCGCGACGCTGGGCGACATCGGCGCCGCCATCCAGGGCTTGGCCGAATCCGAACGCTTCAGCGTGGTGCGCGAGTATTGCGGCCACGGCATCGGCCGCGTCTATCACGAAGACCCGCAGGTGCTGCATTACGGCCGTCCGGGCGAAGGACTGGTGCTGCAGAAAGGCATGACCTTCACCATCGAACCGATGATCAACGAAGGCGCGCGCCACACCAAAGTGCTGCCGGACGGTTGGACCGTGGTCACCAAGGACCGCAAGCTGTCGGCGCAGTGGGAACACACCATCGCCGTCACCGACGACGGTTACGAAGTTCTGACGCAATTGCCGGGCGCAGACCCGCACCCGTGAGCGATCCGGGTGCCGCCGATCCGATCGCGGCGCCGCTGAACGACGCGGCGGACGATGCGGCCTGGTCGGCCGAAGCGCGCACGGCGCTGGCGCAATCCGATGCGCGCCTGGCCAAGCGCTTCGACCAGGGCGAGGACGTCGACCGTCTCCTCGCGTTGCGCGCGCGGTCGGTCGATCACCTGCTGAAAGCCGCCTGGACGCGTTGCGTTCCCGCCGGTGCGCCGCTGGCGCTGTTCGCCGTCGGCGGCTACGGCCGCGGCGAATTGTTCCCGCATTCGGACATCGATCTGCTGGTGCTGGCCGAGCCGGACGCGCAAGAGGCGAGTCACGACGCCCTGGCGCGGCTGTTCGCGATGTTGTGGGATGCGGGCCTGCGCGCCAGCCACGCGGTGCGTTCGCCGGTGCAATGCACCGAAGCCGCCGCCGACCTGACCGCGCTGACCGCCATGCTCGAAGCGCGCCCATTGATGGCCGACGAGCGCGCGCAGGCGGCCCTGGCCGTCGCCATCGCCACGGACAAGGTCTGGCCGGCGCGCGATTATTTCGTCGCCAAAAGCGAAGAGCAACGCGCGCGCCATGCGCGTTTCGGCGACACCTCGGACAATCTCGAACCCAACCTCAAGGAAGGCCCCGGCGGCCTGCGCGACTTGCACACGCTGGCATGGATGGCCTTGCGCGCGTTCGGCGTGCGCGAGCTGCAGCCGCTGATCGGCCTGGGCCACCTCGGCGCCGACGAAGCCGCCGCGCTCGAGCGCGAGCGGCGTGTACTGGTCAAGCTGCGCTACGGTCTGCATCTGGTCGCCGGCCGCGGCGAAGAGCGGCTGCGCTTCGACCACCAGAAAACCCTGGCGCAGCGGCTGGGCTATGCCGACGACGCGCAGAACCTGGGCGTCGAACAGATGATGCAAGGCTTCTATCGCAGCGCGGCGATCGTGCGGCGGATCAACGATCGCCTGCTGCAGCGCTTCGAGGAGCAGTTCGACGGCGCCGCGACGCCCGAGCCGCTGGACGGGCGCTTCGAATTGCGCCGCGGCTACCTGGCCGCGCGCGACAACGCATGGCCGCATGCCGATATCGCCGAAGTGTTCGCGCTGTTCGCGATGTGGGCGGCGCAGCCGCAAGCGCGCGGCCTGCATTCGCACACGGCGCGGGCGCTGGCCGAGGCGTTGCCGTCGTTGCCGGCCTACGCCTCGGCGACGCCGGAGCTGCGCGAGCGCTTCATGGCGTTGCTGCGCGGCCCGCAGCCGGTGAAAACGCTGGAACGCATGGCCCGCCTGGGCGTGCTCGGCCGCTGGCTGCCCGCCTTCGCGCAGGTATCCGGGCGCATGCAGTTCGACCTGTTCCACGTCTATACCGTCGACCAGCACACGCTCGCGGTGCTGCGCAACCTGGCCATCTTCGCTTCCGGCACGGCGGACGAGCGCTTCGCGATGGCGCACGAGGTCTGGCCGCGCCTGCGCAAGCCGGAGCTGCTGTTGCTGGCGGGCTTGTTCCACGACATCGCCAAAGGCCGCGGAGGCGACCATTCCGAACTCGGTGCGGTCGACGCGCGCGAGTTCTGCGCCGCGCACGACCTGAGCGAAGCCGACGGCGAACTGGTCGCGTGGCTGGTGGAGAAGCACCTGCTGATGTCGGTGACCGCGCAGAAGCAGGACATCGCCGATCCCGAGGTGATCCACCGCTTCGCTGCGATCGTCGCCGACCGCGTGCGGCTGGATTACCTGTATCTGCTGACCTGCGCGGATATCGCCGGCACCTCGCCCAAGCTGTGGAACGCATGGAAGGACCGGCTGCTCGCCGACCTGTACACGGCCACGCGCCTGGCCCTTCGCCGCGGGCTGGAGCATCCGGTCGCGGCCGCAGAACGCATCGCCGAGAACCGCGACGCGGCCACCGACCTGCTGATCGCGCAGGGCGTGGATGCGGCCGAAAGCGATGCGCTGTTCGCGCGCATGCCCGCGGAGAGCTTCCTGCGCGAACGCGCCGAACAACTGGCGTGGCAGGCGATGTCGCTGCGCGGCACCGAGCCGGGCGCCACGGTGGTGCGCGTGCGCGAGCTCGCCGGACATGCCGGTGCGTTCGAGGTGTTCGTGCATTCGCCCGATCGCGACGGCCTGTTCGCATCGATCGTCATCACCCTGGACCGCCTGCTGGGGCTGGCGATCCAGCAGGCGCGCGCGCTCGACGGCCCTGGCGGCACGATCTTCGACAGCTTCGAAGTGGTCAACGCCGACCCGCGCTACGCGCCCGGCGCGGCGCAAATCGAGCGCAGCCTGGCCGCCGCGTTGTCCGGTCCGCTGGAAAGTATCCGGCCATCGCGCCGCACCCAGCCGCGCCACCTGCGCCATTTCCGGATCGCGCCGCAAGTCGCGTTCGATGCCAGCCCAGACGGCCGGCGCAGCATGCTCAGCGTGGTCTGCACCGACCGCCCGGGCCTGCTGGCCGACCTCGCGCACGTGCTGCGCAAGCAACGCCTGCGCGTCCACGACGCGCGCATCGCCACGTTCGGCGAGCGCGCCGAAGACGTCTTCCTGATCGGCGACGCCAACGACCAGGCGCTCGACGACACCCAACAACAGGCCCTGCGCGACGCGCTGCTGGCCCGCATCGATGGAGAAAACGACGCATGACCCCACGCAAGACCGCCAAGAAGAAGGTTCCGGCCGGCCCCGGCATCGAGGAGATCAGGTTCATGATCGACAGCGCCTGGGAACGGCGCACGATGCTCACGCCCGAGGAAATGGAAGGCTCCACGCGGCCGGCGGTGGAACGCGTGATCGAGGGCCTGGAGAGCGGCGAATTCCGCGTCGCCGAACCGGACGGCAAGGGCGGCTGGGCGGTCAACGAATGGCTGAAGAAGGCGGTGCTGCTGTATTTCCGGGTGCAGGACATGGAGCTGATGGAGTCCTACCCGTCGCCGTACTGGGACAAGATCCCGATGCGTTTCGCCGACTTCGACGAGGCCGCGTTCCGCAAGCTGGGCGCGCGCGTGGTGCCCGGCGCGGTGGTGCGGCGCGGCACCTATATCGGCAAGGACGTGGTGCTGACGCCCAGCTTCGTCAACATCGGCGCGTACGTCGGCGCCGGCACGATGGTCGATACCTGGGCGACGGTGGGTTCCTGCGCGCAAATCGGCAAGCACTGCCACATTTCCGGCGGCGCCGGCATCGGCGGCGTGCTGGAGCCGCTGCAGGCCAGTCCGACCATCATCGAGGACCATTGCTTCATCGGCGCGCGTTCGGAAGTGGTCGAGGGCGTGGTGGTCGGCCACCACAGCGTGATCGGCATGGGCGTGTTCATCGGCCAGTCCACCCGCATCTACAACCGCGCCACTGGCGAAATCTCCTACGGCTTCGTGCCGCCGGGCAGCGTGGTGGTGTCGGGCTCGCTGCCGGCCAAGGACGGAACGCATTCGCTGTACTGCGCAGTGATCGTGAAGCAGGTGGACGCGAAGACGCGCGCCAAGACTTCGATCAACGATTTGTTGCGCGGTATGGCCGATTGATTCGTAATCTTTAAAGCCGTCATTCCCCGCCTTCGCGGGAATGACGGCTAAAGGCAAAGGCGGGACATGACAACTCTGTACGGCCTATCGAACTGCGATACCTGCAAGAAAGCCCGCAAGTGGCTCGACCGCTTCGGCGTCGCGCACGCGTTCGTCGACTATCGCGACGAACGCCAATCCGCAGAAACACTGGCCGAGTGGGCCAAGCAAGCCGGCGGCTGGGACGCGCTCGTCAACAAGTCCTCGACTACTTGGCGCAATCTGCCGCCGAACCGCAAGACGCCCAGTTCCGATGCGGAATGGAAACTGCTGCTGAAAGAATACCCGCAGCTGATCCGCCGGCCGGTCGTCGTCACCGACGACGGCGTGGTGACGCAAGGCTTCAGCGACAACGGTTTCAAGCAGCGCTTCGGAGCCGGCAAGTGAAGGAAGTCGTCGAGCTGACGAAGGAATTGCTGATGCGTCCGTCGGTGACGCCGGACGACGCCGGCTGCCAGTCGCTGGTCGCCGAACGCCTGCAGCGCGCCGGTTTCGCGTGCGAAAGCCTGCGTTTCGGCGACGTCGACAATCTCTGGGCCACACACGGCAACGGCGGCCCCGTGCTCGCGCTGCTAGGCCATACCGACGTGGTGCCCGCGGGTCCGCGCGAAAACTGGTCCAGCGACCCGTTCGTTCCCGAAATCCGCGACGGCGTGCTGTACGGACGCGGTGCGGCCGACATGAAGGGCAGCGTCGCCGCGTTCGTGGTCGCGCTGGAACGCTTCGTCGCCGCGCACCCCGGCCACGCCGGCACGGTGGCGCTGCTGCTGACTTCGGACGAAGAGGGCGATGCCATCGACGGCGTGCGCCGCGTCGCCGACGTTTTTCGCGAACGCGGACAGAAGATCGACTGGTGCATTACCGGCGAGCCCTCGTCGCAACGGAAGCTCGGCGATCTGCTCCGCGTCGGCCGCCGCGGCACCCTGTCCGCGACATTGACCGTCAAGGGCGTGCAAGGCCACGTCGCTTATCCGGAAAAAGCGCGAAACCCCATCCATCAGGCGATGCCGGCCCTGGCCGAACTCGCCGCGCAACGCTGGGACGAGGGGTACGAAACTTTCCCGCCCACCAGCCTGCAGATCAGCAACGTGCATGCCGGCACCGGCGCCAACAACGTGATCCCGGGCGAGCTGCAGGTGCTGTTCAACCTGCGCTACAACCCGCACTGGCGCGCCGAGCAGCTCGAGCAGAAGTGCGAAGCGGTGCTGCGCGCGCACGAGCTCGAGTACGCCGTGCATTGGCACCGTGGCGGCGAGCCGTTCTATACGCCCGAAGGCCCGTTGCGCGCGGCCGCCCGCGACGTGCTGGCGCGGTTCGCAGGCGGTCCGCCCGAGGAAAGCACCGGCGGCGGCACGTCCGACGCGCGCTTCATCGCGCCACTGGGCGCGCAGTGCGTCGAGATCGGCCCGGTCAATGCCAGCATCCATAAAGTGGACGAACATGTGGCGGTGGCCGACCTGGAAGCCTTGCCGGACCTTTACCTGGCCTTGGTCGAGCGTTTGCTGCTTTAGCAGCGGGGTTTGCCCTGAGCTTTCGTAGGAGGGGCTTTAGCCGCGAGCTCTTGATCTTGGCGAAAGCAAGAGCTCGCGGCTAAAGCCGCTCCTACGAAAAGCGGATCAAGAGCAACCTCGGTCCCTTTTTCAAGGAGGAAGAAGGCTGCATGGCCGGATCTGGGGCCGGTCTGCGTTGGACAGAAAACAGGGCTTGCCAGCCCGCGGGGAAACAGGTTAGGTTGCAGCCATGCATCGTCCGTCCGCCAACGCCGACCGCAATTCCAATAACCGCAATAATCTGCGCGCGAATAATCGTGCGCGGCCGCTGCGGGTCTGCGACTAGGCAAGGCAACACCAAGCCCAACGTCCAAAACCCGCGCCGCAAGCGCGGGTTTTTTTGTTGCGAACAGCGTCAGAGAACAAACCGGCAGGCCATCCCGAACTTTCGCGAAATCAGGAGTCAGACATGTGTTCCATCCTCGGTATCTTCGGCCTGCAGCCGGGCGACGACGTCGGCGCGCTGCGCCGGCAGGCGCTGGAGCTTTCGCAGAAACAGCGCCACCGCGGCCCGGACTGGAGCGGCGTCCATCTGGACGAGGGCGCGATCCTGGTGCACGAGCGCCTGGCCATCGTCGATCCCGCCGGCGGTTCGCAGCCGTTGCGTTCGTCCGACGGCGAGCTGGTGCTGGCGGTCAACGGCGAGATCTACAACCACCGCGAGCTGAAGAAGGAACTGGCGCAGCCGTATGCCTTCCAGACCGGCTCTGATTGCGAAGTGATCAACGCGTTGTATCGCGAGGACGAGCCGGGGTCCTTCCTCAACCGCCTCAACGGCATCTTCGCGTTCGCGCTGTGGGATAGGGCGCGGCAGCGGGTGGTCGTCGCGCGCGACCCGATCGGCGTCTGCCCGCTGTACTGGGGCCACGACCGCGAAGGGCGGTTGTGCGTCGCATCGGAAATGAAAGCCCTGTCCGGCATCTGCGCCGACGTCGCCCAATTCCCGCCCGGCCACTGGTACGACAGCGCCAGCGGCAAGCTGCAGAAGTACTACGTGAAGCCGTGGCGCGATTACGACGCCACCCGGGGCGTGCAGGTGTCGGCACAGGAATTGCGCGAGGCCTTCGAGCGCGCCGTGCACCGGCAACTGATGACCGATGTGCCCTACGGCGTGCTGCTGTCGGGCGGCTTGGACTCGTCGCTGGTCGCCGCTTGCGCCGCGCGTTTCGCGCGCAATCGCGTGGAAGAGGACGACGTGTCCGAAGCCTGGTGGCCGCGGCTGCATTCGTTCGCGATCGGACTGGAAGGCTCGCCCGACCTGGCGGCGGCCGAAGTCGCCGCGGCGGCGCTCGGAACCGTTCACCACGGCTTCAAGTACAGTTTCGACGAAGGCCTGGACGCGTTGCCGGAAGTGATCCGCCACATCGAAACCTACGACGTCACCACCATCCGCGCTTCCACGCCGATGTATCTGCTGGCGCGGCGGATCAAGGCGATGGGCGTGAAGATGGTGCTGTCGGGGGAGGGTTCGGACGAGATCTTCGGCGGCTACCTCTACTTCCACAAGGCGCCGAACGCGCGCGAATTCCACGAGGAACTGGTGCGCAAGCTCGATGCGCTCCACAACTACGACTGCCTGCGCGCCAACAAGTCGATGATGGCCTGGGGCGTGGAACCGCGAGTGCCGTTCCTGGACGTGGAATTCCTCGATGTGGCGATGAGGATGGATGCGCAGGCGAAGATGGTAGACAAGGCCAGCCCGGGCAAACGAGGCATAGAAAAGGCCGTGTTGCGCGAAGCCTTCGAAGGCTATTTGCCCGATTCGATCCTGTGGCGGCAAAAAGAGCAGTTCAGCGACGGCGTCGGCTACGGCTGGATCGACGGCTTGAAGGCGCATGCGGAAAAACAGGTGAGCGATCGCGAGCTCGCAGCCGCCGACAAGCGCTTTCCGATCAATCCGCCGCAGACCAAGGAAGCCTACTACTACCGCAGCCTGTTCGATCAGGCGTTTCCCGGCACGGCTTGCGCGGAGACGGTGCCGGGCGGCAAGTCGATCGCTTGCTCGTCGCCGGCTGCGATTGCTTGGGACGCGAGTTTCGCCGCTGCGGCAGATCCATCCGGGCGCGCGATAGCCGGCGTGCACAACGCCGCGCTCTGAGTTTTCTTTTGGGCTGTCATCCCGAACACAGTGAGGGATCTACTCTCACGGAAAGCAGATCCCTCACCTTCGGTTCGGGATGACAGGGGAGGGATCAGCGCGCAGGTTCGAGTTTCAACGTGTATTCCGCCTCGCCCGGCAAGAACGGCGTCGGCCGCCCATGCACCCAGTTCTCATGGCCTGCCCCCCAGAACGGCGACAGAAAATGTCCGCTCTGGCCGCCCGGCATGTGCACGATGCCATCCGCTTCGTGCCCGGGCGACACCACCATCCGTTCCGAGGCGCCGAACGTCGGGCCCTGCACGCGCGGCATCGCGCTGTCGCCGGGCAGCGGGTCGGGTGGCATGCACAACAACTTCTCGCCGAGCAACGGAATCGCTCTGGCTAGCGGGTGACAGATCGCCGCGGTATTGCGTTCGCCCCACGTGCGTCCGGAAAGCGGCCCCTGCGCCTGCAGCCCATCGCGGACTTCCTTGGCTGCATCTTCGAGCAAGGCATCCCACGACGCATATCGGCGCGACAGCAAATGAACCGGGCGCTGCGTGACCAGCGGCCACGCCGTGCCTTCGAGCTGCGGCATCGAAGGCATCTCGAACAGATCGCCCAACGCAGCCTGAGCAGGCGCGGTCAGGCCGTCGGCGATGCGCGCCAGCACGGCCAGGCGCCAGGCGCGGACGATACGATAGCTCGCCGAATCCGCACTGGCCCGGCCCTGCCATTGCGCGGCGGCGGCGGCGAGTTCGCGCAATGCGGGCGTGCGTGCGCGAGCCGATTGCGCCTGCAGCAGTGCGTGCCAACGTTGCAGAAAGAGCGCGCGGTCGTCGAGCTGGATCGCCAGCAGATCGCGCTCGGTGAAGCGGTCCTTGGCGAACAGGCCGTCGCGTATCTGTTTCGCGCGGGCGCCGAGGTCGTAGCCGCCGTCTCCGGCTTGCGCGAGGAGTTCGCCGTCGAGGGTCCTGGCGTTGGCGGTCCAAAGGCGATCCTGCACGATCGGTTGCAGGGCGGGATCGTCGGCCATGATCGCCCCGCTGACCGAGAAATCCGTGCTCGATGTGTGGGCGATGCGTGCCTCGCGATAGAACAGCGGATAGTCCAATGCGGGTTGCCCAGAGAGGAAATCGGCCTGCAAGGGACGTCCGATCAGTGTCCATGCGATGTTGCCGCTGCGGTCGCCGACCACGAAATTCTGCGCCGGGATGCGGGCGCGCGATGCGATTCTCGTGGCGTCCGCCGCATCGGTCGCAGTCGCCAATTCCGACAGATGCATGTTGAGATTGCCGGGCTCGTGCGCGGTCCATTTCAGGGCGAAGCGGGTGCCGCTGGCGGTGCGGAAGAAAACCGGGCCCCATTGGGTTTCTTCGACCCGGAAACGAACCGGGTCCGCACCGGCAACGAGGATGGTTTCTGTCTCCGCGTGGGACGTGGCGCAAGCGGGCGGCGCCAGCAAGCCCGCCTCAGGCCCGATCTTGTCGCAGGCCCTCAATCGCGCGACCGCCGACGTGCGCGTGTAGCTGTTGGTGAATGCCCAAGCCACGTGGCCGTTGCTGCCGACGACGACGGCCGGCAATCCAGGCAGCGTGAAGCCCGACACGTCGACCTTGCCGCCCGCGGCGCGCGGATCGGCGTAACGCAGCCGTGCGCGGAACCAGATGCCGGGCGCGCGCAGGCCCAGGTGCATGTCGTCGGCGACGATCGCGCGTCCATCCGCGGTCAGCTTGCCGGAAACGGCGAAATTGTTGCTGCCGTCGAAAGGCTTTTCGTCGGTGACGAAATCGCGCGTGCGTCGTGGCGCCGGCAGCTTGCGCAGGTCGATCTCCGTCGCCGGCGGCAGCACGGCATCGCCTCGCGGTTCGCCCACGAGCGGCGCGTCCCAGGAAGTGCCTTCGCGAAAGATCAGCCCGTACAACGCGTCCGGAACGTATTGCTTGATGCGCCAGCGCGCCATTTCGCGCTTGCCGTCCGATTCCTGCAGGTCGAAGTACATGGCGTAACCGGTGAGCGCGGAATCCGACGGAGTCCACGGCTTGGGTTCCTGGCCGAGCAGCAGATAGGGCCACGGGCGCGCATCCAGGTCTTGCAGGCCGGCGTTGACGCCGTCCGTGTACGCCTGCAGCACCGGCGCTTTGTTGCCGGCGAAGGCATCCAGGTGTTCCTTCAGACGAGCGCGGAACCGGTGCAGGCGATGGCGTTTGTCGGTTTCGATCGCGATCGGCCCGAACAGCTCGGACAGTTCGCCTGCGGCGGTGCGCCGCAGCAGATCCATCTCGAAATAGCGCTCTTGCGCATGCACGTAGCCGAGCGCGCGCATGGCGTCCATTTCGTTGGCGGCGTCGATGGTGACGACGCCGAGCTCATCGCGCCGGATCGTCGCCGGTGCGGAGAGGCCGCGCAATGCGAGTTCGCCGTCGAGTTTCGGCAAGCTGCCGCGCAACAGCCACCAAGCGACGAGCGCGCTCAACAGGATCAGGACGAGCAGCATCAAGCCGATGCGTTTGAGCCACTTCGCCATGGTTCTCCCCTGCGATGTCGTGGTGCCGCGGTCAGGTCTTTCGGACGATCCGGTAAACCGAGGTGTGCAGAGCCGTCACGCCCTCGGCGACGAAGCTCGGCTGCGCTGCGAGGATATCGCGGCGCTCGAGCGTTTCGACACCCCAATCAGGTTGGTAGAGGGCGCGCACCTCGTCCTCGGTCACGGAGAACGGCGGGCCTTGCTTCTCGTGCTGCGGGTATTCCAGCGTGATCAGGAGCCCGTGGCAGCCGGCGGGCAGCCGGGCATAGAGGTCGGCGACGTACCGTTTCCGCATATCGGCCGGCAGCGCGATCAGCGCGGCGCGGTCGTAGACGCCCGCGCAGGCGGCTAATGCGTCGGTGTCCAGCGCAAAGGCATCCCCCAGGATCAGTTCGATTTCACCGGCGACGTAATGCTTGCCGAAGCGGGTTTCATGGATTTGCGGCTGCAGCCTGTGCTCGCCGAAAAACTGCTCGACCGCGATCCGCGACAGCTCCACGCCCAGCACGCGATGGCCGCGCGCCGCCAGCCACAGCATGTCCAGCGACTTCCCGGCCAGCGGCACGAACACGCGGCTGCCGGAGGGCAGGGCCAGCGCGTCCCAATACTGCTCCAGCAAGGGCGTGACGCGATCCTGGTGGAAGCCGATCTGTCCGTCGCGCCAGCGTTGTTGCCAGAAATCGGCTTCCACGACATCTCCACGTTGTAGCCCGGGTAAGCGCAGCGCACCCGGGGCGCGCAGTCCCGGGTGCGCTGCGCTTACCCGGGCTACGAATCATTCGACGGCTAGCCCATCCACCTTCTGCCAACCCCGCGGCAACAAACCGCCACGGCTCGCCCGCGCGCCGACGTACTCGTCCAGATCCTTGAACGACAACGACATCGTGCGCGCGCCCGACTTCACCGACAGCGTTCCGCCCGGCGACACCACGGCGATCGAGACCACGCGCTCGGTGCCGCGCTTGGCCTTGGGAATCTCGATGATCTTGTTGCCTTTGCCCTTGTCCAGTTCCGGCAGTTCCGACACCGGGAACACCAACAGATGGCCGGCGCTGGTGACCGCGACGATGCGGTCCTTCTGCACATCCGCCACCGCGGCCGGCTGCACGACTTTCGCGCCCGGCGTCAGCGACAACATCGCCTTGCCGGCCTTCTGCCGGCCGGTGAGGTTTTCGAAGCGGGTGACGAAGCCGTAGCCGTGCGACGAAGCCAGCACGAAGCGCGTGTCGTTGTCGCCCGTAGCCAGGGCTTGGAACGATGCGCCGGCCGCCGGGGAAAAACGCCCCGTCAAAGGCTCGCCGTTGCCGCGCGCCGACGGCAGCGAATGCGCCAGCGCCGAATAGCTGCGGCCGGCCGAGTCGATGAAGGCGACCTGCTGCGTGCTGCGGCCCTTCACCGCCGCCAGCAGCGAATCGCCCTCGCGGTACGAAAGCGAGGAAGCGTCGACGTCGTGTCCCTTGGCCGCACGGATCCAGCCTTTCTCGCTCAACACCACGGTCATCGGCTCGCTGGCGACCAGTTCGGTCTCGGCCAGGGCCTGTGCGGCTTCGCGCGCGACCAGCGGCGAGCGGCGCGCGTCGCCGAATTTCTTGGCGTCGGCCAGCAGTTCGTCCTTGATCAGTTTCTTCAGCTTGGCCTTGCTGCCGAGCGTGGCCATCAGGCGGTCGCGCTCGCTGTCCAACTCGTCCTGCTCGCCGCGGATCTTCATTTCCTCCAGGCGCGCGAGTTGTTTCAGCTTGGTGTCGAGGATGTAGTCGGCCTGGTCGTCGCTGAGTCCGAAGCGCGCGATCAAGGCCGCTTTCGGCTCGTCCTCGGTGCGGATGATGCGGATCACTTCGTCCAGATTCAGGAAGGCGACCAGCAGGCCTTCCAACAGATGCAGGCGGCGCTCGACCTTCTCCAAACGGTGGTTCAGGCGTTTGGTGACCGTTTCGCCGCGGAACACCAGCCATTCGGCCAGGATGGTCTTCAGGTTCTTGACCTGCGGGCGGCCGTCCAGACCGATCACGTTGAGATTGACGCGGTAACTCTTCTCCAGGTCGGTCGTCGCGAACAGATGGCCCATCAGCTGCTCGGCATCGACGCGGTTCGAACGCGGCACCAGCACCACGCGCACCGGGTTGGCGTGATCGGACTCGTCGCGGATGTCTTCCAGCCAGGGCAGTTTCTTGGCCCGCATCTGCGCGGCGATCTGTTCGATCACTTTGGAAGGCGATACCTGGTAGGGCAGCGCGGTCACGACGATGTTCGCGCCTTCCTTGGCGAACGTGGCGCGCGCGCGAACGCTGCCGTTGCCGGTCATGTACATCGACAGCAGATCGGCGGCGGGAGTGATGATCTCGGCCGTGGTCGGATAGTCCGGCCCGCGCACGTGCTCGCACAGGTCGCGCACGCTGGCGTCCGGGTCGTCGAGCAGGCGCACGCAGGCGCTGACGATCTCGTTCAAGTTGTGCGGCGGCACGTCGGTGGCCATGCCGACGGCGATGCCGGTGGTGCCGTTGAGCAGCAGGTGCGGCAGCCGCGCCGGCATCCAGGTGGGTTCTTCCAGCGTGCCGTCGAAATTGGGCGTCCAGTCCACCGTGCCCTGGCCCAGTTCGCCGAGCAGCACTTCGGCGATCGGGGTCAGCTTGGATTCGGTGTAGCGCATCGCCGCGAACGACTTGGGATCGTCGGGCGAGCCGAAGTTGCCCTGGCCCTCGATCAGCGGATAGCGGTACGAAAAGGGTTGCGCCATCAGCACCAGCGCCTCGTAGCAAGCGCTGTCGCCGTGCGGATGGTATTTGCCGATCACGTCGCCGACGGTGCGCGCGGATTTCTTGGGCTTGGCCCCGGCATTGAGGCCCAGTTCGCTCATCGCATAGATGATGCGGCGCTGCACCGGCTTGAGCCCGTCGCCGAGGAAGGGCAGGGCGCGGTCCAGCACCACGTACATCGAGTAGTCGAGATAGGCGCGTTCGGCGTATTCGCGCAGGGGGATCTGCTCGAAGCCGTGGAAGACGGGTCGTACGGGATCGGTCATCGAAGAGGCATTCGCAGGAAAGAAAACACTGCGATTCTACTCGGCGCCAAAAACGAAAAACCCCCGCGATGCGAGGGTTCTTGTTGACCTGGTGCCCGGGAGAGGACTCGAACCTCCACGAAGTTGCCCCCGCTAGCACCTGAAGCTAGTGCGTCTACCAATTCCGCCACCCGGGCAGGGTGCAGGGCGCGTATGTTGCGTTGCGGGACGAAACTTGTCAACGCAGTCGGCGAAGACATGGCTTTGAGCCGGGCCGTGTAACATCGTCGCGATGGCGAAATCTCCCAGCAAGCGCGGCTCCGGCCGCGGCAAGACCAGCGGCGGCAAGGCTAGCGCCGGCAAGGCCGGCCCCAAGGCCGGCGGCAAGACCTCTCCGTCGCCGGGCGGCGGCCAGGCCAGGAACAAGCCGGCCCGTCCGCCTTGGATGCCGGAATCGATGGCGGGCAAGCCGGTTCCGAAATCCGCGCAGCCGGGCAAGCGGCGCCCCGCATCGGGCGGCTACAACGATCCGCACGCGGCGCGTGAAGCCGGACGCTACGAGAACCCCATCGCCAGCCGCGAGGCGATCCTGCAACTGCTCGCCGCGGCCGATGGCCCGCTCTCGGCCGAGGCGCTGGCCGAACAACTGGCACTGACCGCGCCGGACCGCTTCGATGCGCTGGGCAAGCGCCTGTCGGCGATGGTGCGCGACGGCCAACTGCTGCAGAACCGCAAGGGCGCCTATGCCCCGGCCGCGCGCATGGACCTGATCGCCGGCACGGTGATCGCCAATCCCGACGGCTTCGGCTTCCTGCGCCCGGACAGCGGCGCAGGCGACGACCTGTTCCTGCCGCCGCTGGAAATGCGCAAGGCCATGCACGGCGACCGCGTGCTCGCCAGCGTCACCGGCGTCGACCGGCGCGGCCGCCGCGAGGGCGCCATCGTCGAGGTGCTGGAACGCCGGCTCAATCGCCTGATCGGCCGGTTCACCCTGGAGTCGGGCATCAGCTATGTGGTACCCGACGACCGCCGCATCCAGCGCAACGTGCAAATCCCCTCCGATGCGCGGCTGGATGCCAAGCACGGGCAACTGGTGGTCTGCGAGATCGTGCAGCCGGCCGATTCGCACCGCCCGCCGATCGGCCGCGTGCTGGCCGTGCTGGGCGACAAGCTGACCGCGTCGCTGGCCGTGGAGGCTGCGATCCACGGTCACGAAATTCCGCACGAATTCCCGCCCGAAGCGCTGGCGCAGGCGCTGGCCGTGCCGCTGCAGGTCGACGTCGCCACCGCATCGACGCGCGTGGATCTGCGCAATACGCCGCTGGTCACCATCGACGGCGAAGACGCCAAGGACTTCGACGACGCGGTGTATTGCGAGCCCAATCGCGACGGCTTCCGGTTGATCGTGGCGATCGCCGACGTCTCGCATTACGTCCGCCCGGGCACGCCGCTCGACGACGAGGCGCAGAAGCGCGCCACTTCGGTGTATTTCCCCGGTTTCGTGGTGCCGATGCTCCCCGAGACGCTGTCCAACGGCATCTGTTCGCTCAATCCCAAGGTCGACCGGCTGTGCTTCGTCTGCGACATGCAGATCGACCGGCACGGCGAGATCACGCGCTCGAAGTTCTACGAAGCGGTGATGAATTCGCACGCGCGGCTCACCTACACCCAGGTGTGGAACGCGGTCGGCGACGGCATTCCGGAAGAAGACAAGCAGCAGGCGCTGGCCTTCGTCGGCGCGCAATTGCCGCAGGTGCAGCGCTTGCACCAGCTGTACAAGATACTGGACAAGGCGCGGCAGAAACGCGGCGCGATCGAATTCGAAAGCTCCGAAGTGCGCTTCGTGCTGGGGCCGCAAGGCGAGGTGACCCAGGCCGGCATGCTCCAGCGCAACGACGCGCACAAGCTGATCGAGGAATGCATGATCGCGGCCAATGTCGAGGCCGCGAAATACCTGCTGGCCAAGCACATACCCGCGCCGTACCGCGACCACGACCGGCCGCCGGAAGCCAAGTACGCCGATCTGGAAGAGTTCCTGAAGGAATTCAAGCTGCGCCTGCCGCCGTGGTCCAAGGTGCAGCCGAAGGATTTCCGCGCGCTGCTCGAGAAGATCCGCGAGCGTCCGGACGCGGCATTGCTGGAATCGGTGATCCTGCGCAGCCAGTCGCTGGCGGTGTATGCGCCGGACAACATCGGCCACTTCGGCCTGGCGCTGGAGGCCTACGCGCATTTCACCTCGCCGATCCGGCGCTATCCGGACCTGCTGGTGCACCGCGCGATCAAGCACGCGCTCGCCGGAGGCAAGGCGGCCACGTACCAGTATTCGGCCAGCGCGATGGCGGCGTTGTCGCTGCAGTGCTCGGAACGTTCGCGCCGCGCCGACGAGGCGCAGCGCGAAGTCGACGACCGCTATCGCGCTGCGTGGATGGAACAGCACGTCGGCAGCGAGTTCGACGGCATCATCAGCGGCGTGACCAGCTTCGGCCTGTTCGTCGAATTGGACGAATCCAAGGTCAACGGCCTGATCCACGTCACCCAGCTGCCGAACGACTATTACCACTTCGATCCGATCCGCAAAACGCTGAGCGGCGAACGCGCCGGGCGCGTGTTCCGGCTCGGGGACCGGGTGCGGATCGTGGTGCTGAAGGCGAGCCTGGAAGAGCGCAAGATCGATTTCAGGCTGGCGGAGGAAGCCGGCGTAAAATCGTTGCCGCCGCGCGGGCAGCCGGCGAAGCGGCCCAAGAAGAAATACTGATTTCCTTCTCCCTCCGGGAGAAGGTGCCCGAAGGGCGGATGAGGGTTCGGCGAAGTCGCGGACGTTCGAACACTCGCGACTTCGCCGTACCCTCACCCCAACCCCTCTCCCGATGGGAGAGGGGCTTTATGCATCCACATCCGAAAGAGCGTCATGAGCAAACAGAACCAATGGATCGCCGGCATCAATGCGGTCGCCGCGGCGGTCGAACACGATGCCGACAACGTGCGCGAAGTGCTGGTGGAGGCGGGCGGCAAGAATTCGCGCCTGACCGAGATCGAAGAGAACGCGCGCCGCAAGGGCATCGACGTGCGTCGCGTCGCGCAGCAGGCTCTGGACGGCGTCGCCGGCGGCCTGCGCCACCAGGGCGTGGTGGCGCGCTATGCAGCCGCCAAGACATGGGGCGAAGACGAACTGCCCGCGCTGATCGAAGCCGCGCAGGGCAAGGCGCTGATCCTGGTGCTGGACGGCGTGCAGGATCCGCACAACCTCGGCGCGTGCCTGCGCAGCGCCGCGGCCGCCGGCGCGACGGCGGTGATCATTCCCAAGGACAAGGCCGTGCAAGTCAACGCCACGGTGCGCAAAACCTCGGCCGGCGCCGCGGACAGCGTGCCGGTGATCCGCGCCACCAACCTGGCGCGCTGCTTGCGCGAACTGCAGCAGTTGGGCGTGTGGATCTACGGCCTGGCAGGCGAGGCGACCGCGTCGCTGTATTCGATCGACTTGCGCGGCAACGTCGCCCTGGCGCTCGGCGGCGAGGCCGACGGCTTGCGCAGGCTGACCCGCGAGCATTGCGACCAGCTGGTGACCATCCCGATGCCGGGCGCGGATGCCGCGCAAGGCGTGGAAAGCCTCAATGTCTCGGTCGCGACCGGCGTTACGCTGTTCGAGGCCGTGCGCCAACGGCAAGCCTGACCGGAGAGGGGAACGACGATGTCGCTGAATATGGAATGGTACGACTGGGTTGGAATCCTCGGCGCGTTGCTGGTGCTCGCCGCGTTCTACCTGCTGCAGGCACGGCGGATTTCGGGCACCGGCCTGGTGTACCAGCTGATGAACCTGTTCGGTGCGCTGGGCCTGCTGACGTCGCTTTACGGCAAGTTCAACGTATCGGTGTTCGTGGTGCAGACGGTATGGGTGGCGATCAGCATCTACGGCATGGTGCATTCCGTCCGCAACCGTAGTGATGCAGGCGCGCCGCCCGCATGAAGGCTCCAGCCGGGTTACATGCCGGTAAGCCAGCCCGATGCCCGGCGTGAGAAAGTAGGCGCGACCAAGGACCCGGGGACGACCCCGATGCTCCCATCTCGTCCGGGGACGGCCCCATGCAGATAGGAGACACTTCATGTCCTGGATCATTCTCGTGCTCGCCGGCCTGCTCGAAATCGGCTGGGCGATCGGCTTGAAATACACCGATGGCTTCACCCGGCTCTGGCCGACGCTGGGCACGGTCGCCGCGATGGTGACCAGCATCGTGCTGCTGGGCGTGGCGATGAAATCGCTGCCGGTCGGTACAGCTTATGCGGTGTGGGTCGGAATCGGCGCGGTGGGTACTGCGATCCTGGGCATCGTGCTGCTGGGCGAGCCGTCCAATCCGGGGCGTTTGATCAGCCTCGGGCTGATCGTGGCCGGCATCGTCGGCCTCAAACTCGCCTCGTCCTGACTCGTTGGCCTTGGCTTGTAGAGCGGAGTTTGCTCTGCGGCTTCGATTCGCTTGAAAAGCAGCGGAGCAAGCTCCGCTCTACAGAGCGAAATCAAGAGCTCGCGGCTGAAGCCGCTCCCACAAGCCCGCGGCTGAAGAAAAAGAGCGGATCAGAATTGCGATGCAGGGCGCATCTGCGGCCAGCTGTTGGCGATCTTGCAGAACAAGCGCGCAGTCTGCTCCGCGTCGTAGACCGCCGAATGCGCATCCTCGCTGTTCCAGTAATAGCCCGCCGCTTGCACGGCACGTGCGAGCACGGTCTGACCGTAGGCGAGGCCGGCCAGCGTGACCGTGTCGAATACGCTGAACGGATGGAAGGGATTGCGCTTGTGGCCGCTGCGCGCGACCGCGGCGTTGAGGAAATTCAGGTCGAAATGCGCGTTATGCCCGACCAGGATCGCGCGCTGGCAGCCGTGCCTGCGCACCGCCTCGCGCACCGGCGCGAATACGGCGTCCAGCGCTTCGCGCTCTTGTTTGGCGTCGCGGAAAGGATGGTCGATGTCGATGCCGGTCACTTCCAGCGACTTGGGGTCGATCTCGGTGCCGGGCGCCGGCATCACGTGCACGCCGGTGGTCGCGCCGCAAACGTAACGGCCGTCGCCGTCCAGATCGATCGGGACCACGGCGATTTCCAGCAGGGCGTGGCGATTCCAGTCGAAGCCGCCGGTTTCCACATCCACGACCACCGGCAGGTAGCCGCGGAAGCGTTCGGACATCTTGCGGGAGGCGAGGGCGGGGTCCGTCGGGTCGGCATGCATCATCGTGCAAGCCTAGCAGACGTCGCCGCGGTTCTATCGCCCGAATGCGGGCGGCGCCGATGAACTAACCGGGCTGTGTGCCCAGCAACGTGCCTTCTTCGCGAAGATGCCGCAGCATAGAGGCGCCCTCCCGCTCGAAAGCTTCGACATCCGCGGCTGCGGCCTCGACGGCAAGCTGCGTCAACACCTGCCGCCCGGTGCGGCTCTCCGAATCGCCGAGCAGTTCCAGCAACCGGTAGACCAAGGGCGAGATTTCGGCGAAGCGCACATCGCCGTGGCCATCGCGCCTGACCAGCAACAGCGTCGGCGCCCCGGGCGCCTGCGAGGGGCGGTATGCGGGGCCGATGCGCTGCACAGGCCAGCGATAGGCCAGGGCCCAGGCGAACGGCGACACCTGCGGCAACCCCTGCATCGGGTCGCCCTGCGGATCGTGCGGCGGCAGCGGTTCGTCGGAAATCTGCAGGGCGAGTTCGACCCATTCGTAGTGCGCCAGTTCCGCCAGCCACGGCGGATCTCCGGCTTCGGCCTGCTGGCGCGTCTCGAGAAAGCGGATGAATTCGCGGCCGATCTCGGTGAACAGCGGCGTGCGGCAACGGTGGCCGATCAGGAAGGCGCGCACCAGCGCATGCCATTCGGCGTCGGCCAGCGTCTTGCGGATCACGGGAAAATTGCCCGACAGCAGGCTTTCGATGTTGTTGTAGAGCAGGTCGCGGTAGATCGCAAGGCGGCGGTCTTCGATATCCGGCGGCGGCGGATTCGCTTGCGGATCGCGCACATGGCGCGCCAGCGCGAACTGTTGCTGGCGCAGGGTGGCCGAGGCTTCAGCCATGTCCCGCCGCCTGCGCCGGCTGCGCGCCGGCAGCGCGCTGCAATGCGCGGATGCGTTCGACTTCGGCCAGCAAATCCGCCAGCGGCGGGAAATTGAAATCGCGCTCCAGCAGCGTGGGGCGGACGCCGTGCAGCCGGTAGGCTTCAGCGAGCAGAAGCCAGACATCGTTCTTCACGTCTGCGCCGTGGGTATCGACTTTCAGGTCTTCGGCTTCGTCGTAATGGCCGGCGATGTGATAGCTGGCGATCCGCCGCGACGGCATGCGCGCCAGGAACGCGGCCGCGTCGTAGCCGTGGTTGATGCTGTTGACGTAGATGTTGTTGACGTCCAGCAGCAGGTCGCAGTCGGCTTCGTCCAATACGGCGGCGACGAAATCCGCTTCGGCCATCGCCTGGTAAGGCGCGGCGTAGTAGGAGACGTTCTCGACGGCGATGCGGCGCCCCAGCGCTTCCTGCACGCGGCGGATGCGTGCGGCCACGTGGGCGACGGCCTCGTCGGTGAACGGGATGGGCAACAGGTCGTAGAGCTGGCCGTCGTCGGCGCAATAGCTCAGATGCTCGCTGTACAGGCCGACGCGGTACCGGTCCAGGAAGCGGCGCAGTTTTTGCAGCAGGGTGTCGTCCAGCGGCTCGGCGCCGCCCAGAGACAGCGACAGGCCGTGGCAGGTCAGCGCATGGCGCGAGGCCAGCCGGGCGAAGGACTCGCCCAGCTTGCCGCCGACGCCGATCCAGTTTTCCGGCGCGCATTCGAGGAAATCGACGGCGCCGTCGTCCGCAGACTGCAACGCGCCCATCAGGGCGCGCCGCAATCCGAGGCCTGCGCTGGCGTCGGCCAACATCATGTTTCCGGCTCGGGGCTCAGGCGCTGCCGCCGCACTTGCCCTCGCCGCACTTGCCTTCGCCGGCTTTCTTGTCGCCGCCGCAGCTGCCTTCCTTGTGCGCCTTGCTTTCGGTCGCGTCGATGAAGCCGTCCTTGTTGGCGTCGGCTTTGTCGAACTTGGCCTTGTCGGCCGCATCGGCGTGCTTGGCGTCGAACTCGGCGCGCGAGACCTTGCCGTCCTTGTCGGTATCCATCACGTCCATGCCGCACTTGCCTTCCTTCATCTTGTCTTCTTTCATCTCCGCCTTGGCCGCTTCCTGCGCGCTGAGCAGGTAGCCCTGCGCCAGCGGTTGCACGGCGAATGCCGATCCGGAAAGGACCAGGCCGCCGGCGAGCGCAGTGCCGAGAGCGATGGCGACGGGTTTCTTCTGCTTGGACATTGGTGTTGCCTCCCTTGATCGCGGCGAAAGGCCGCATTTGGTTGAGTGTGCGTGGCCGCAAGCTAGCCATTGGCAGGTTAAGCGGGCATGAGCGGTATTCCAGGCGGCGAGAGCAATTGCCGGGCCAATCCGCGGGCGCGATGCAGCCGCGCCTTGGCGGCTTCGGCGTGCAGGCCCAGGCGAGCGCTGATTTCGGCGATGGTAAGGCCTTCGTAGTCGCGCAGCAGCACGATCTCGCGGTAATGCTCCGGCATCGACTGCAATGCGCCGGCCAGGTCGCGCAGCAATCCGTCGGGCGGCGGATAGTGCGGGCCGTCGATCTCCTCCAGCGTGGGCTGCAGCACCAGATGCCGCAGCGCGCGCTTGAGGCGGTTGCATTCACGCTTGACGATGCGGAACAGCCACGAGGCATAGGCCTCGATCGCGCGCAGATGGCCGATCTTGCGCGCCACCAGGAACAGGCTCTCTTGCACGGCGTCCTCGACGTCGTTGACCGCGCAGTGGTACTCGGCATAGCGGCGCAAGTCCTGGCGCGAGCGGGCGAGCAGGCGCTCCAGCGCCGCGCGGTCGCCGCGCTGCGCTGCCTGGAATTCTTCGGGACTCGGGTTGGCCGGCATGCATGCCCTCTGGCAGGGAAGATAGCCGGATCGTCGGCGACCGGCCCCTTACCAGAGTCATGGATGGCACCCGAGGGTGCGGGCCGATTGGCCCCATTTCGGGGTTGCTTCAGCTGCCGTTTAGGCTCATGCGGCGGTGTTCGTGTCGTCCCGCTTTTCGCGCGGCGGCAGGGTCAGGCTTTCGCCATGCACGCGGAACCAGATGTTCTCGGCGATGTTGGTGGCGTGGTCGCCGATGCGCTCCAGGTTCTTGGCCATGAACAGCAGGTGGGTGCAAGGCGTGATGGCGCGCGCATCTTCCATCATGTAGGTCAGCAGTTCGCGGAACAGGCTGGTGTATTGGGCGTCGAGCTCGGCGTCGCGGTCGCGCACGCGCTGGGCGGCTTCCACGTCCAGGTTGCGGTAGGCGGCCAGCACATCGCGCATCTGCTGCACGGCCAGCGCGCCGAGCGCGCGCAGGCCCAGGGTGTGCGGCACCGGCGGCGCCAGGTTCAGCGCCATCGAGCGCTTGGCGACGTTGGCCGCGTAGTCGCCCACGCGCTCGATGTCCGAAGCGATCCGCAGCGCGGCCAGGATGATGCGCAAATCGCCCGCCATCGGCCCGCGCAGCGCCAGGCGCATCACGTCGTGGCTGACTTCCTGCTCAAGCACGTCGATCGCTTCGTCGTTGGCGACGATGCGCTCGGCGGCCTTGTCGTCGCGGCGCTCGACCACGTCCAGCGCGGCCTCCAGCTGCGCCACCGACATGTCGCCCATGCGCAGGATCTCGTTGTGCAGGCGCTGCTGCTCGTCGTCGTAGCTCTTGACGATGTGGTCGTGCGGCTGGCTGGTGCTCATGTCGTTTTATCCGGAAAAGTGGGAATCAGCCGAACCGGCCGGTGATGTAGTCTTCGGTCTGCGGTTTGGACGGATTCGAGAAGATAGTCTCGGTCGTATCGTGCTCGATCAGCTCGCCCAGATACATGAAGGCGGTGTAGTCGGAAACCCGCGCGGCCTGCTGCATGTTGTGGGTGACGATGGCGATGGTGAAATCGTGCTTCAGCTCCGCGATCAGCTGCTCGATCTTGCTGGTGGCGATCGGGTCCAGCGCCGAAGTAGGTTCGTCGAGCAAAATGACGTCCGGCCGCAACGCGACCGCGCGCGCGATGCACAAGCGCTGCTGCTGGCCGCCGGACAAGCCCAGGCCGTTCTGCTTCAGCTTGTCCTTGACCTCGCCCCAAAGCGCGGCCTGCGTCAACGCCTGCTCGACGCGGTCGTCCAGCTCCTTGCGCGACAGCTTCTCGTGGTGCTGGATGCCGTAGGCGACGTTGTCGTAGATCGACATCGGGAACGGCACCGGCTTCTGGAAGACCATGCCGACCTTGCTGCGCAGGCGGTTGAGCGGGTACTTGGGATCGAGCACGTTCTGCCCGTCCAGCAGCACTTCGCCGCGGGCTTCCTGCTTCGGGTAGATCGAATAGATGCGGTTGAAGATGCGCAGCAGCGTGGACTTGCCGCAGCCGGAAGGCCCGATCAGCGCGGTCACCTGCTTCTCGGGTATTTCGAGGTTGATGTTCTTGAGCGCCGTGAAGTCGCCGTAGTGGAAGCTCAACCCGCGCGCCGCCATCTTGCTCGGCAAGCTGCCGACGCTCGGCGTTCCCTGCTGCTGGGCCGTCGGTGCGACGGTGATGAAACTGGAATCATTCATGGGACACCTAGTTGTTTCCGGTCTTGTTGCGGAGCAGCACGAAACGGGCCACTACGCTGAGCAGCAGCACGAACAGCGTCATGATGAAGGCGCCGGCCCAGCCCAGCGATTGCCAGGCCTCGTAGGGACTCAGCGCGTACTGGAAGATCACGACGGGCACGTTCGCCATCGGCGACAGCAGGTCGGTGGTCCAGTACTGGTTGTTGAGCGCGGTGAAGAGCAGGGGCGCGGTTTCGCCGGAGATCCGCGCCAGCGCGAGCAGCACGCCGGTCAGGATGCCCGACATCGAAGCCCGGTAGAGCACTTGCGTGGTCACCTTCCATTGCGGCACCCCCAGCGATAGGGCGGCTTCGCGCATCTGCGGCGGCACCAGCCGCAGCATTTCGTCGGTGGTGCGCACCACGACCGGCAGCACGATGAAGGCCAACGCGATCGCGCCCGCCAGCGCGGAGAAATGCCCCATCTGCGCCACGACGATGGTGTAGACGAACAGGCCCAGCACGATCGACGGCGCCGACAACAGGATGTCGTTGACGAAACGGATCACCGTGCCGACCTTGCGGTAGTTGGCGTACTCGGCCAGATAGGTGCCGGCGGCGATGCCGACCGGGGTGCCCAGCGCGATCGCCAGTAGGCTCATCAGTGCGCTACCGAAGAACGCGTTCAACATGCCGCCGGTGTCGCCGGGCGGCGGCGTCATCTGCGTGAACAGCGCCAAATTGAGGTTGTTGACGCCGTAGCTGACCGTGGTCCACAGGATCCAGACCAGCCAGAACAGGCCGAAGATCGTGGCTGCGCCGGACAACAGCAGCGCCAGCCAGTTCTTGAAGCGGCGGCGGGCGTAAAGGCGGTCGGCGACGGCGGACATCACTTGCCCTCCTTGCGCTGCAGCTGCATCAGCATCAGCTTGGCGATCGCCAACACGACGAAAGTGACGATGAACAGCACAAAGCCCAGTGCGATCAGCGCGGAGAGGTAGATCGCCGAGTCGGCCTCGCTGAATTCGTTGGCGATGCTGGCGGCGATGGAGTTGCCCGGCATCAGCAGCGACATGCTCAGCTGGTGCGCGTTGCCCAGCACGAAAGTCACCGCCATCGTTTCGCCGAGCGCGCGCCCCAGGCCGAGGAAGATGCCGCCGATGACCGCGGAGCGGGTATAGGGCAGCACCACGTCCCAAGCCACTTCGAAGGTGGTGGAACCTAGCGCGTAGGCGGATTCCTTCAGCGGCGTCGGTACCGTCAGGAACACTTCGCGCATCACCGACGAGATGAACGGGATCACCATGATGCCCAGCACCAGGCCCGCGGTAAGCATGCCCAGACCCAAAGGCGGACCGGAGAACAGCGCGCCGACGAGGGGCCATTGGCCCATGTTCGCGTCGACCCACGGATAGACGTGTTCGGCCAGGAACGGCGCCAGCACGAACAGGCCCCACATGCCGTAGATGATCGAGGGAATGCCGGCCAACAGTTCGATCGCGGCGCCGACCGGCGTGCGCAACCAAGCGGGCGCGACCTCAGTGAGGTAGAGCGCGATGCCGAAGCTCACCGGCACGGCGATCAGCATGGCGATCGCCGCGGATACCAAGGTGCCGACGATCGGCACCAACGCGCCGAACTGGCGCTGCACCGGATCCCATTCGGTCGAAGTGAAGAAGCCCCAGCCGAAAGTCTGGAAGGCTTCGCGTCCGCCCCAGAGCATCGACAAGGCTGCGGCGGCCAGCGACACCAGCACGAAGATGCCGGCCGCGGTGACCAGCCAGCGGAAGCTGCGATCGGCGCGCGCGTCGCGGCTGTCGCGACTATCGAAGCCAGTAGAGGGTAGGGCGGTTGCGTTCATACGGGATGCGGCGACTCGGGAAGTGGGAACGCATGTCCAACGCGCCGGCTATGCGGCAGGCGCCAGGGAGATCGGCCTTGCTCAGAACTTGAATTCGGCTGCCCAATAGGCTTCGACCTGTTGCACCAGCGCCGGCGGCAGCGGCACGTAGTCCAGCGCCTGCGCTTGCGGTTGGCCCTTCTCCAGCGCCCACCTGAAGAAATCCAGGGTGTCCTTCGAACGCTGGGCGTTCTTGGGCTGCTTGTACATCAGGATGAAATTGGTGGCCGTGATCGGCCACGCGTCCGCGCCCGAGGCGTTGGTGATCACCAGGTTGAAGTCCTTGGCGTTCGCCCAATCCGCGCTGGCCGCGGCGGCCTGGAAGGATTCGGCGTTCGGCTGCACCCAGTTGCCGGCCGCGTTCTGCATGCCGGTGTAGGACATCTTGTTTTGCAGCGCATAGGCCAGCTCGACGTAGCCGATCGAGCCCTTGATCTGCTTCACGTAAGCGGCGACGCCCTCGTTGCCCTTGCCGCCGATGCCGCCGGGCCAGCTGACCGAGGTGCCTTCGCCGACCTTGCTCTTCCACTCCGGGCTGACCTTGGACAGGTAGTTGACGAAGTTGTAGGTGGTGCCCGAACCGTCGGAACGGTGCACGACGTTGATCTTGGTGTCGGGCAGCGCGACGCCGGGATTGACTTTGGCGATGGCCGGGTCGTTCCAGGTCTTGATCTTACCCAGGAAGATGTCGGCCAGCAGCGGACCGCTCAAGCGCAACTTGCCGGGTTCGATGCCTTCCACGCTGACCACCGGCACCACGCCGCCGATCGCCGACGGGAATTGGCCCAGGCCCGCGGCAGCGAGTTCTTCCGAAGGCAGCGGCTTGTCGGAAGAACCGAAGTCGACCGTGCCGGCCTTGATCTGCGCGATGCCGCCGCCGGAACCGATCGACTGATAGTTGATCTCGTGGCCGGTGGCCTTGTTGTAATCGTCCGACCACTTCGACAGCAGCGGATAGATGAAGGTCGCGCCAGCGCCGGTGATGGTCGCCGACTTCTGGTCGCCCGCAGGCGCTGCGGCAGGCGCCGAGGCCTGGTCGTTGGCGGCAGGCGTGACGGGTGCGTCGCTGGCGCCTTTGCATGCCGCGACGAGCAGCGAGGTCGAAAGTGCGAGCGCGGCAAGGCGGGTCGGGGTGATGTTCATATTCGCGGACTCCGTCGTGGCGGCCGGCATAGACTGCCGGTGTGATCGCGCTATGAAATGATGTTTTTGTTACACCGCGATGACATGGCCCAGGAACCGCTCTAGACGGGGTTCGGGCAGGCGTCCGGCGCAAAAAAAGCGCGGGCCGAAGCCCGCGCGAAAGGGGGGAATACCTGATGGAGCGTCGAACTCAGTACGCCATGTTCTGAGCCCAGTAAGCGTCGATCTGCTGCACCAGCGCGTCCGGCAGCGGCACGTAGTCGAGAGCCTTGGCCTGGGCGTCGCCGTTGGCGTAGACCCACTTGAAGAATTCCTTGGCGTTCTTGGCGCCGGCCGCGTTCTTAGGCTGCTTGTACATGAGGATGAAGTTGGTGGCGGTGATCGGCCAGGAGTTCTCGCCCGGCGCGTTGGTCATCACCAGGTAGAAGTCCTTGGCGGTGCCCCATTCGGCGCTGGCGGCCGCGGCGGTGAAGGTTTCGTCGCTGGGCAGCACGAAGTTGCCGGCGGCGTTCTTCAGGCGCGAATAGGCCATCTTGTTCTGCAGCGCATAAGACAGTTCGACGTAGCCGATGCCGCCCGAAATCTGCTTGACGTAGGCGGCCACGCCTTCGTTGCCCTTGCCGCCGATGCCGGTGGGCCACTTGACCGCGGTGCCTTCGCCTACCTTCGACTTCCACTCGGCATTGACCTTGGACAAGTAGTTGACGAAGTTGAAGGTGGTGCCCGAACCGTCGGAGCGATGTACGACCGTGATCTTCTTGTCCGGCAGGTTCACGCCGCCGTTCAAGGCGACGATGGCCGGGTCGTTCCACTTGGTGATCTTGCCCAGGAAGATGTTGCCCAGGGTCTCGCCGTCGAGCTTCATCGCGCCCGAAGGCACGCCCGGCACGTTGATCACCGGCACCACGCCGCCGATCACCGACGGGAACTGGGCCAGGCCGAACTTGGCCAGTTCGTCCGGCTTCAATGGCGCGTCGGACGAACCGAAATCGACGGTCGCCGCCTTGATCTGGGCGATGCCGCCGCCCGAGCCGATCGACTGGTAGTTGACTTTCTTGCCGCTGGACTTGGCGTAGTCGGCCGACCATTTGGACATGACCGGATAAACGAACGAGGCGCCGGCGCCGGTGACGTCGGCGGCGAAGGCGTTGCCTGCGAAGGCGGTCGCCAGCGCGATGGCGGCGACGCGGTACTTGATCGGGTTGAACACGGGTGTGGCTCCTGAGGAAAGATGCGGGCCAGGCCCGCCCCACGCGCATTTCATAACGGTTCCGTGACAGCGCGATGTTTCCCGGATGACAGTCGCATGACAGGCCTTCCGGCCTCCCAAGAGAAAAGGCGCGGCTTGCGCCGCGCCTTCCCTTGCCTATCCACGACGGGGGTTGTGGAAGCTTCTTACCAGTAGAACTGCGCGCGCGCTTCGATGATGTTCGGATTGTCTTCCACCACGCGGCGGAAGCCCGAGGCGTTGTTGTACTTCTCCTGGTTCACCGTCACGTAGTTCAGCATGAACTTGAAGTTGGAGCGCCAGTACCAGTTCACGCCCACGGTCCAGGAATCCATCTTGCCGCCCAGGATGCCGTCGACGGTCGGCGAGCCGCCCGGAGTGGTCGGCGGGATCACGTTGCCGTCGTTCAGGTCGAAGGCGTCGTAGCGCAGGCCGAGTTGCCACAGGCCGACGCCGGGTTCTTCCGGCAGGTTGGTGACCGGCGTGCCGCCCTTGTAGCCCCAGGTCTCGCCGGTGATGTTCCACAGGCCCGAGACGTAGAAGCCGTCGCCGGAGAAGTCGTCGAAGTTGCCGTAGCGCTTGACGTCGGTGGTCATGTACTCGGCCTGCATCTTGAATGGGCCGGTGACCCACAGCGCTTCGGCGCCGATCACGCTGTTGCGATCGGAGGCGCGCAGGCCGCTGCTGCCGGTGTCGACGTAGCGCAACGACACCATGTCCGCCATCGGACGGGCGCGCAGGCGGATGAAGTCGGCGTCGGTGTCCTTGTCGGTGTACGAAGCGCCGAGGTGGAAGATGCTGCCGGCCTCGTTGATCGGGGCCCAGTAGCCGCGCACGCTGTAGCCGCTGCCATGCTCGCGGTTGCGGGTCAGTTCGCGGCCGAAGTAGCTGGCGGTGATCGCCCAGTTGGCATCGCCGAAGTTGTACTGCACGCCCAGGCGGCGCGGAGTGCCCAGACTGTTGGTGATCGAGGCCTTGGAGATGAAGTCGTTGTTCTTGGTGGAGGACAGTTCCTCCATCGTGGCGCCGGGCTGCTTGAACTGGCCGACCTGGATGAAGTGGTTGGCGTTGTTGCCGAACTTGTACTTGACGTTGGCGTCCAGGAACTTGTCGTCCTTGGCGTCGTAGCCCAGCACCCATTCGATATTGCCCGGGCCCTTGCCCTTGAGCACCAGTTCGGCGCGGCGCAATTCGTTCAAGTAATCGTCGCCGTCGACGTCGGACCCCGCGGTATCGGCGCCGTAGTCGTTCAGGTCGGTGTCGAAGCTGTAGAAATCAGCCTGGACCAGGCCTTCGAAGCTGACTTCGGAATTGCCGATCACGTCGATGGCGATCTCGGCGTGGGCGGCGGGTGCGGCCAGCGCCGCAAGCAGCGCGAGACTCAGGGTGCTCGGGGTAAGTTTCATCGTTTAGGCCCTTCGGGCGTGAGGAGAGACGCCGCGCAGCGTAGGGCGTGAATATTTCGTTGCGATGACAGCCTGTCTTTTTTCTGGCCGCCGTGCGTCGCGAGGCTGGCGCCAGAGCATCGCGTCGCAGTTTTGCGGGGCAATGACCGGAAAATGACGTTTCGGCGTCAGACGGTCTTGTCAGGGAACCGACACAAATCGCGGACGATGCAACCGGGGCAGTCGGGCTTGCGCGCCTTGCAGACGTAGCGGCCGTGCAGGATCAGCCAGTGGTGCGCGTCCTGCCGGAACGCGGCCGGCACGGCCTCCAGCAGCCGGTCTTCCACTTCGCGCACGTTCTTGCCCGGCGCCAGGCCGGTGCGGTTGGCGACGCGGGAGATGTGCGTGTCCACGGCGATGGTCGATTCGCCGAAGGCGGTGTTGAGCACCACGTTGGCGGTCTTGCGGCCTACGCCGGGCAGGGCTTCGAGCGATTCGCGGTCGCGCGGCACTTCGCCGCCGTGGCGTTCCAGCAACAGGCGGCTCATCGCGATCACATTGGCGGCCTTGGCGTTGAACAGGCCGATCGTCGCGATGTAGCGCTTCAGCCTTTCCTCGCCCAGCGCAAGCATCGCCGCCGGCGTGTTCGCGACCGGGAACAGGCGCCGGGTGGCCTTGTTGACGCCGACGTCGGTGGCCTGCGCCGACAGGATCACCGCGACCAGCAATTCGTAGGGCGTGCGGTATTCGAGTTCGGTCTTGGGCGCCGGGTTGAGCTCGGAAAACCGCACGAACATCTCGTGGATTTCGGCCGGCGTCATGCGCTTGCCGCGCCGTTCGGCCTTGGCGGCGGCGGGTGCGGTTTTCGCAGCTTTCTTCGTCGGCGTTTTTTTCGTTGCAGCAGGCTTGCGCATCACTTCGGTTCCTTCCCGCCTGCGGCGCGCGCCTTGGCGCGCGCCAACGCGGCGGCGGCGGCCGTGGGCAATCCGGGGGCTTTGACGGCCGCTGCCGGCGCTGCGGCCGCGCGCTTCGCTTGCAGCGCTTCGTCGCGGCGTTGCAACCGCGCTTGCCGGGCGCGATAGCGTTCGCGTGCGGCCAGCGCGCGCAGGCGGGCGCCGCGCGCCTGCTGCTGCAGCGCGATGCAGGCGGGCGCGCAATGCGCGCAGGCGGGGTGCTCGAGCAAGCCGAGGTCGATGGCGCGGTCGAGATCTTCGGCGGCCAAGGCGGCGGCGATGGCATGGGCGGTCGCGCCTTGCGGATAGACGCAGCGGCAAATCGGGCAAGGGCGGTTCGTATCCATCGCGTCAGGGGTTTTTGTCATCCCGGACGCAGTGAGGGATCTGCTTGCGGCTACTGCGCCGCGGCTCGTAAGCAGATCACTCACCGCGTTCGGGATGGCATGGAAAGGTTCGGAACGACAACGTCAGTGTCGGACGACATCGGACGGGTTCGGGATGGCGCTTGGCCGGCGGCGCTCACACGCCCTTGAAAACCGGCTTGCGCTTGTCGAGAAACGCACGCGTGCCTTCGCGCATGTCGTCGCTGGAGAACACCAGGCCGAATTGCGCCGATTCGTATTCCAGGCCTTCCTCGATGCCGCATTCCGCGCCGACGTTGACGCAGTCGATCATGCCCCGCAATGCCAGCGGCGCCGCATGGGCCAACTGTTCGGCGAGCTTCATCGTTTCTGCTTCCAGCTCCGCGGCGGGCACTACGCGGTTGACGATGCCCAACTGCAAGGCGCGCGCCGCGTCGATCGGCGCGCCGGTCAGGCAGAGCTCCAAGGTCGCCGCGCGCCCGGCCAGCCGCAACAGCCGCTGGCTGCCGCCGAAGCCCGGGATCAGGCCCAGATTGATCTCCGGTTGCCCGAGTTTCGCGTGATCGGCGGCGATGCGCAGGTGGCAGCACATGGCCAGCTCCAATCCGCCGCCGAGGGCGAAACCGTTGACCATCGCGATTACCGGTTTGGGCATTTTCTCGACGCGCCGCATCATCCGCTGGCCGCGCAGCGAGAAATCGCGGCCTTGCACCGGGCTCAGCGAGGACATCTCGGCGATGTCGGCGCCGGCGACGAAGGCCTTGGGTCCGGCGCCGGTCAACACCACCACGCGCACGGCCGGATCTTCGGCGGCATCGTCGAACGCGGCGTGAAGCGCGGCCAGCGTGGCGGCGTCGAGCGCGTTCAATTTGTCGGGGCGGTTTACGGCGACCACGCGGATGGCGCCGCGGTCGGTCAGGATCAACGGGGCTTCGGACATGCTTGAGCTCGTTTCTGAGGGGCTGGATGGGGCGGGAATCGGCCGCTGCGTGGAACTTCGCCGGTCCGCGGCGGTCACAGGGCTGCCGTCAGTGGCAGTTAAGCCGCTTGCCGGGTATCCTACCGCGTTCCAATCGGGGCGGTTTTTCCGCCCCGCGCCATTTACGGCCCAATTCTGGAGGTATCGCTGCATGAAGTTGCGTTTGTTAGCTGCCGCATTCACGGCCCTGATCCTGACGGCCGGTACCGCCAGCGCCCAGGACACGACGTCCGAAAAAGGCAAATTGAGCTATTACTTCGGTTACGACTTCGGCCGTAGCCTGGCCGAATCCGGAGAGCAGATCGATGCCGCCACCTTGACCAAGGCGGTCCAGGACGGCCTGGCCAAGAAGCAGCCGTCGATCGCCATCGATCAGCTGCGTCCGGCCGTCGAAGCCTTCCAGAAGCGCCAGCAGGCCAAGGCCCAGGCCGCCAAGGCCGCGTTCGACAAGGACGCTGCCGCCAACAAGACCAAGAGCGACCAGTTCCTGGCCCAGAACAAGGCCAAGACCGGCGTGAAGCTCCTGCCGAGCGGCGTGCAGTACCGCGTCATCGAAAACGGCACCGGCGCCAAGCCCACCACGGCCAGCACCGTCGGCCTGGAAGTAGCCGGCCCGTTCCCCTTCGGCCAGCGTCCCACCGACCCGAACCAGGGCAAGGCGCAGACCGTGCCCAGCGTCAAGCTGAGCGAAGTGGACATGCAGGCCATGCGCGAAGTGCTGCAGCAGATGCCGGCCGGCTCGAAGTGGGAAGTGGTGTTGCCGCCCGAGAAGGCGTTCGGCGCCGATCCGCGCAGCGGTTTCCCGCCCAATGTGGCGGTGGCCTTCGAGGTCAAGCTGCTGAGCGTGAAGTGACGTTTTGACCCATGCGCGCATAGCGCGAATGGCTTGCCAAAACGTCGTCCCGGCGAAAGCCGGAATCCAGGAGTCACCATTACGCCGGCCTATGCCGGCGTAATTTTTTTTGTGGCACCGCTTTTCGCAGGAGCGGCTTTAGCCGCGAGCTCTTTCCCATGTCCGCGGCGATCTGGCAAAAGCTCGCGGCTAAAGCCGCTCCTACGAAAAGCCGGCTTCCACCGCGGCGGGAGCGATGATCGGCGATAATCCGCAGCGATGACGTTCGCGAACCCGCCCCCCGTCTACCGCGCCGTACTGAGCCCCTGCACCGGCGTATGCACGATGGACACGTACGGCCTGTGCGGCGGTTGCCACCGCACCCTGGACGAGATCGCCCGCTGGAGCGTGATGGGCGACGACGAGCGCTTGAGGCTTATGGAAACCGTGCTGCCCGAGCGCGAGCGGCGCGGCCATCAATCCGGCGGCCGCAAACCGGAATGAAATTCCCTATCGATCAAGCCCGCCTGCAACAGGCGCTGCACCCGCTGGCCGACGCGCCGACGGCGCCCGGCTGGAATGCGGAAGAGCTGCACGGCCTGCTGCCGCTCGACGCCGCATCAGTCGAAGCCGCGGTGCTGGTAGGTCTGCTGCCGCGCGATGGCCGCTTGAACGTGGTGCTGACGCGCCGCACCGACGCCCTGCGTCAGCATGCGGGACAGGTGAGTTTTCCCGGCGGGCGCATCGAGCCCGACGACGCCGACCCGGTCGCCGCCGCGCTGCGCGAGGCGCGCGAGGAAATCGGCCTGCCGCGAGCGCAGGCGACGCCTTGGGGCTATCTGGATCCATTGTCGACGATCACCGGCTACCGGGTGCTGCCGGTGGTGGCGGGCATCGATTCCGCGTTCGTCGCGGTGCCCGATCCCAACGAAGTCGCCGAAGTCTTCGAGGTGCCGCTGGATTACCTGATGACGCCGGATAACCTCGCGCGCATCGACATCGAATACCGCGGCCGTCCTCGCCACGTGCTCGAGTATCGCAACTACGAGCTGGCGCCGGAGCAGCGCATCTGGGGCGCGACGGCATCGATCCTTTTCAATCTGCGGCAACGCCTGGAGGACGCGCCATGACCGGATGGACCACGCTGGTGCAGGCGGAAACATTGGCCGATGCGCTGGAGCGGCACGATCTGGCGATCGTCGACTGCCGTTTCTCGCTGGCCGATACGGACGCCGGCGAGCGCGCTCATGCGCAGTCGCATGTGCCCGGCGCGCTGTACGCGCATCTGGATCGCGATCTCTCCGATCACCGCAAGCAGGGGCAGGGCCGCCACCCGTGGCCGGACGCCGGAGATTTCACCGCCGTGCTCGGCAAGTGGGGCATTACTGCGCAGACGCAAGTCGTGGCCTACGACGACGGCGAAGGCGCGTATGCGGCGCGGCTGTGGTTCCTACTGCGCGCGCTGGGCCATGAGCGCGTGGCCGTGCTCGATGGCGGTTGGACGCGTTGGCTCGCGCTAGGCCTGCCGGTGGAAACGCAGATCCGTTCGCCGCAGCCCGTGGACTACGAGGCGTCGTTCGACGAGAGCATGCTGCTGGACGCGACCCAGGTGCAGGCGCATCTGGACGCCGGCGGCCTGCTGGTCGATGCGCGCGGCGCTGAGCGTTTCCGTGGCGAGGTCGAACCGTTGGATCGTGTCGCAGGCCACGTGCCGGGCGCGCAGAACCGGCCTTATCCGTTGAATCTGTCCGACGGCCGTTTCAAATCCAGGGAAGATCTGGCGGAAGAATTCCAGCGATTGCTGCAAGGCCGCGATCCGCGCGAAATGGTGGCGATGTGCGGTTCGGGCGTCACCGCCTGTCATCACCTGCTGGCGATGGCACATGCCGGATTGCCGGGCGCGAAGCTGTTCGCCGGTTCATGGAGCGGGTGGATCAGCGATCCGTCGCGGCCGGTCGCCACAGGTACAGCGTAATTTCTGCAACAGCGACGCGCGCTGTTCCTTCTCCCATCGGGAGAAGGTGGCGCGCAGCGCCGGATGAGGGTTCGGGGCGAGTACGGAGCTTCAATCGCACACCGAACCCTCATCCGCCCTTCGGGCACCTTCTCCCGATGGGAGAAGGAACAGCAGATGCGAAGCGCTACGACAGTCGCCCTGCTCGACGATACGCTCGGTCGAAGCGGAATTGCGCAGCAGCGCATCGCCGACCCGCGCCGGCCGCATCCGCGTCACCGTCACTTGCCCAATTTGGCGACCAGCGCGCGCAGGCCGGCCTGGGTGTCGGGCTCGCTCCAGGCGTCGATGAAGTGGCCGAGCCGGATCATGTCCGGGTGCAGCGCGGCGATCAGGTCCGCACGCGCCAGCGCACGGGTGGTCAGCATCGGCTTGCGCGGCAACTGCAGCAGTTCTTCCAGCCAGACGCGTGCGCGCGTGGCGACATGGTCGACGTCGGCCAATTCGTCGACCAGGCCCAGTGCCAGCGCGCGTTCGGCTTCGACCAGCTCGCCCGCCACCAGCAAGCGCTCGGCGCGGTAAGGGCCGACCACGCGGCGCATCAGGCGCTGGATGCCCTCCGGCGCGACCAGGCCCACTTGGGTTTCGTTGAGGCCGATGCGGAACGGGCCGGAAGCCATGATCCGGTAATCGCAGCACAACGCCAGCACGCAGCCGCCGGCAGGCGCGTGGCCGGCGATGGCCGCGACCACCGGCACCGGGCATTCGGCCAGCGTGCGCGCGGCGCCGAAGAAGGTTTCCCATGCGGCCAGCAATTGGCCGCGGCTCTGCAGCGTCAGCAGATGGGGCACGTCGAGGCCGGCCGAGAACACCTTGGGGCCGCCGCTCAACACCAGGCCGTGCATGCCTTGCGCCACGGCCTCGTCGATGGCGCCGCGCAGCGCGTCGCACAGTTCCGGGTTGAGGGCATTGACCGGCGCGCGCGCCAGGCGGATTTCACGGATGACGCCGTGGTCGGTAGTGGCGATGGTGGGAGTCATGGATTCAGGCGGCGTGGAGGTTGGCCGTTATCATAGGCGCATGAACCGACTATCCGCAGTTCCGCTTTACCTGCTGCTGGCCGCGCTTTGCGGCCCGGCCTTCGCCCGCGATTGCTCGCCGCAGGTGCGCGACGCATGGATCCGCCTGACGCCGGGCGGCATGCCGATGCAGGCCGGTTTCGGCCGCATCGAGAACCGTTGCCCGACGCCGGCCACGATCGTCGCGGCCAGTAGTCCCGCTTACGGCAGCGTCGAACTGCACGAAACCCGGATCGTCGACGGCGTCAGCCGCATGCGCGCGGTGCCGGAACTGCGCATCGCCCCGGACGGCGCGGCGACGCTGAAGCCTGGCGGCCTGCATCTGATGCTGATGCAGCCGCATGCGCCGCTGGCGGCGGGCAGCAAGGTGGCGGTGCAATTCGAGCTGTCCGACGGCCGCAAGCTGCTGGGGGAGTTCGAAGTGCGCAATCCCGCGGCTCTGTAAGGCGGCCTGTCCATTCTTGCGGAGGCCGTCGCCGCATGCATTCGCTTTTCGCAGGAGCGGCTTTAGCCGCGAGCTTTTACGTCAGCAACGACGCGATTGCGACGAAAGAGCTCGCGGCTAAAGCCGCTCCTACGAAAAGCATGACTGCCACGCTCCCGATTCGCGCGGAGAACACGGCGAAGGCATACTCACGATCGGCCTGGCGATTTCGGACGGATTCATGAGGAAACATGTGGCGAGCCTGTTCTCCCTCTTGCTGCTGAGCGTCGTTTCCGCAAACGTTTCCGCAAGCGAGAAGAAGGCCGCGATGGCGGTATCGCCAGCCGCCGATCGTTCCGCGCTCGCCGGCGACGGTATCGCCATGTTCCTGCCGCCGGGAATTGCCGATTATCCGGCATCGCTCGCGTTGGCGAAGACGCCGGTTTCGGTCGGTCCGTTGCCGGCGGACTGGCCGATCGCGCCGAAATTCTCGCGCAAAGCGGGCAAGACGTTCGTCTCGGTGACCGTACCCGAAGGCAGCGACCTGTACGGCACCGGCGAAGTCACCGGGCCGTTGCGTCGCAACGATCGCTCGATCGAACTTTGGAACACCGACAACTTCGGCTACGCCGACAAGCAAGCCGCCGGCCGCCGGCTGTACCAATCGCATCCCTGGGTGCTGGGCGTGCGCAAGGACGGCAGCGCGTTCGGCCTGCTGTTCGATTCGACTTGGCGCGCGGAATTGCGCACCGGCCGCAAGATCAAGCTCAGCAGCGACGGCCCGCCGATGCCGGTGATCGTCGTCGATCGCGATTCGCCGCAGGCGGTGATGCGCGGCCTGGCCGAACTGACCGGCACGATGCCGCTGCCGCCGCGCTGGGCGCTGGGCTACCAGCAATCGCGCTGGTCCTACTATCCCGACAGCGAAGCGCTGCGGATCGCCGACGAGTTCCGCAAGCGGAAGATACCTGCCGATGTGCTGTGGATGGACATCGACTACATGGACGGCTTCCGCGTCTTCACCTTCAGCCCCGAGCATTTTCCGGACCCGAAAAGGTTCAACGCCGATCTGCGCGCACGCGGTTTCCATAGCGTGTGGATGATCGACCCGGGCGTGAAATCCGAACCGGGTTACGGCGTATACGACAGCGGCCAGGCGCGGGACGTGTGGGTGAAGGATGCGAAGGGCAAGGACTACGAAGGCGAAGTCTGGCCTGGCATGACCAAGTATCCGGATTTCACCCGTCCCGATACGCGCCGCTGGTGGGCGGACCTGTATCGCGATTTCATGGCGCAGGGCGTGGACGGCGTATGGAACGACATGAACGAGCCGGCCGTGTTCAATGTTCCGGGCCACACGATGCCGGCGGACAACCAACATCGCGGCGGCGGGGATATGGCTGCCGGGCCGCACCTGCAATACCACAACGTATACGGCATGCTGATGGTGCAGGCCACGCGCGAAGGGATCGAGGCAGCCAATCCCGAACGTCGCCCGTTCGTGCTCACGCGCGCGAATTTCCTCGGCGGCCACCGTTATGCGGCCACTTGGACCGGCGACAACGTATCGACCTGGGAGCATTTGAAGCTGTCGATCCCGATGTCGATCAACCTCGGCCTTTCCGGACAGCCCTTCAGCGGACCGGACATCGGCGGCTTCGGCGGCGAAGCCACGCCGGATTTGTGGGGGCATTGGATCGCGCTCGGCGCCTTCTATCCGTTCTCGCGCGCGCATGCGATGAAGGATACCGGGCGCAAGGAACCCTGGGCTTTCGGACCGGAAGTGGAGAAGGCCGCGCGCATCGCGATCGAACGCCGTTACCGGTTGCTGCCGTATCTGTACACGCTGTTCCGCGACTCTTCGATCGACGGCCTGCCGGTGATGCGGCCGATGTTCTTCGCCGATCCGCGCGATGCGGATCTGCGCCGCGAGGAACAGGCCTTCCTGTTGGGCGAAGATCTGTTGGTCGTACCCAAATGGGCGCGTGCGCCGAAATTGCCGAAAGGGGTTTGGCGCAAGATTTCGCTGGTGGAAGGCGATGGCAAGGATGCGTATCAGGCCGAGTTGAAATTGCGCGGCGGCGCGATCCTGCCGTTGGGCAAAGTGGTGCAGAACACCGGCGAGGAGTCGCTGGGCCCGCTGACGCTGCTGATCAGCCTGGACGAGAAGGGCGAGGCGCGCGGAAGGTTATACGAGGATGCCGGCGATGGTTATGGCTACCGGCAAGGCGATTACCTGCTCACCACCTATCGGGCCGAGTCGCGCGATGGCTTGGTGCGCGTGGACATAGAAGGCGCCGAGGGCAAGCGCGCTCGTCCTTCGCGCGAGATCGTCGTGCAGGTGACGACCGATGAGGGCGTGTTCACCGCGAAGGGCGACGAGAGCGCCGGTATCTCGGTGTCCCTGCAGCCACCCGTTTTGTAGAGCGGGGCTTGCCCCGCTGCTGTTGCTTTTCGCTTCTGTCCTTTGCTTCTGCTTTTCGTAAGAGCGGCTTCAGCCGCGAGCTCTTGCCGGCAGCACTGCGGTCATCGAAAAGCTCGCGGCTGAAGCCGCTCTTACGAAAAGCGCAGGAGCAGCGGGGCAAGTCTCGCTCTACCAAGCTCAGGCGCTGGAGGCGCGGCGCACGGAATCCGGCAACGGCGTCGGCCGCCCGCTGGCGCGGTCGATCCACACCATCACCACGTGGCCGTCGCCGTACAGGATCGCGCCGTCTTCGCTCATGATGCGGTGGCCCAGCGTTACGCTGGTGCTGCCGACGCGCTCGGCGAACAGTTCGACCACCACGCTCGAGGGGTACGGAATCGGCTGCCGATAGTTCATCTGCACCGCCGCCAGCAGCGGGGCGACTCGATCGGTGACCCATTCCTCGTCCAGCGAATCGAACCAACGGATCCGCGCCTCCTCGAGATAGGTGAGGAAGTTGGAATTGTTGACGTGGTTGAACGCGTCCAGGTCGCGCCAGCGCAGGGCGATCGGCATCTGGAACAGGATTTTTTCGTTGTCGAGGCTCATGGCGATGCCGATGATAATAGAGCGATGAATGGAGGCGATTCTTTCAGCCGTCATTCCCGCGAAGGCGGGAATCCAGTGACTTTGCTTTGATCGTCATCCCAGCGAAAGCTGGGACCCATTGGATTTTGCTTCCAAATCAAGAACGAAAGTCACTGGATTCCCGCCTTCGCGGGAATGACGGCCTATAAAGCCGTGCCGACCAGAATTGCGGTATTTCAGCCACCTGCGGCTAGTCAGACGTTTCTACTTCAAGCCGCGCTCTTCCGCCGAACCGGTTTCTCCAGCCCCAAGGTCTTGGCCAGGAACTGCCCGGTGTAGGACTTGGGCGTCGCCGCCAGCTCTTCCGGCGTGCCGGTAGCGATGATTTCGCCGCCGCGATGGCCGCCTTCCGGGCCCAGGTCGATCACCCAGTCCGCGGTCTTGATCACGTCCAGGTTGTGCTCGATCACCACGATCGTGTTGCCGTCGTCGCGCAGCTTGTGCAGCACGGCCAGCAGATGCTCGATGTCGTGGAAGTGCAGGCCGGTGGTCGGCTCGTCGAGAATATAAAGCGTGCGGCCGGTGTCGCGGCGCGACAATTCCTTCGACAGCTTGACGCGCTGCGCTTCGCCGCCGGACAGCGTGGTCGCCGGCTGGCCGAGCTTGATGTAGCTCAGGCCCACGTCGAGCAGCGTTTCGAGCTTGCGCGAGATGCCCGGCACCGGTTCGAACAGTTTCAGCGCGTCCTCGACCGTCATTTCCAGCACATCGTGGATGCTGAAGCCCTTGTAGAGGATTTCCAGCGTCTCGCGGTTGTAGCGCTTGCCGTGGCAGACGTCGCAGGGCACGTACACGTCCGGCAGGAAGTGCATCTCCACTTTGATCAAGCCGTCGCCCTGGCAGGCTTCGCAGCGGCCGCCGCGCACGTTGAAGCTGAAACGGCCCGGCGAATAGCCGCGGGCGCGCGCCTCGGGCACCTGCGCGAACAGTTCGCGCAGCGGCGTGAACAGGCCGGTGTAGGTGGCCGGGTTGGAACGCGGCGTGCGGCCGATCGGCGACTGGTCGATGTCGACGACCTTGTCGAACAGGTCCAGGCCCTTCACGTCGCGATGCGGCGCGGGCTTGTGCGAGGCGGCGTTGATCTCGTTGGCGGCCAGCGCGTACAGCGTGTCGTTGATCAGCGTCGACTTGCCCGAGCCCGACACGCCGGTGATCGCGGTGAACAGGCCGGCGGGAATTTCGACGTCGACATTCTTGAGATTGTTTCCGCTGGCGCCTTGCAGCTTCAGCATCATCTTCTTGTTGGCTTTGTTGCGCTGCTTGGGAATCTCTATGCGCTTCTTGCCGCTGAGATACTGCCCGGTGAGCGAACGCGGCGCCTTCAGCACGTCCGCGTACGAGCCCTGCGCGACGATTTCGCCGCCGTGCACGCCGGCACCCGGGCCGATGTCGACGATGTGGTCGGCCAGGCGGATCGCGTCTTCATCGTGTTCGACCACGATCACGGTGTTGCCCAGGTCGCGCAGCCGCGTCAGCGTGCCGAGCAGGCGCTCGTTGTCGCGCTGGTGCAGGCCGATCGACGGCTCGTCGAGCACGTACATCACGCCGACCAGGCCGGCGCCGATCTGCGAAGCCAGCCGGATGCGCTGCGCTTCGCCGCCGGACAGCGTGTCGGCCTTGCGTTCCAGGGTCAGGTAGTCCAGGCCGACGTCGACCAGGAAGCTCAGCCGTTCGCGGATTTCCTTGACGATCTTGACCGCGATCTCGCCGCGCCAGCCGGGCAGGGCGAGCCTGCCGAAGAAGTCCAGCGCCTCGTCGATCGGCAGCACCACGATGTCGGGCAACGGCTTGTCTGCGACGAACACGTTGCGGGCGGACTTGTTCAGGCGCGCGCCGCCGCATTCCACGCAGGGACGGTCGCTGATGTATTTGGCCAGCTCTTCGCGCACCGCGGACGATTCGGTTTCGCGATAGCGGCGTTCGAGGTTCGGCACGATGCCTTCGAACTTGTGCTTGCGCTGGGTGCGGCCGCCGGAATCGGTGATGTAGCTGAAGGTGATCACTTCCTTGCCGCTGCCGTACAACACGGCCTGGCGTGATTCCTCTTCCAGGTCCTGCCACGGGGTATCGACGCTGAAGCGGAAGTGCTTGGCCAGCGACTGGATCAACTGGAAGTAGTAGGCATTGCGCCGATCCCAGCCGCGCACAGCACCGGCGGCCAGCGACAGTTCCGGATGCACGACCACGCGCGCCGGGTCGAAGAACTGGCTCACGCCCAGGCCGTCGCAGCTCGGGCAGGCGCCGACCGGCGAGTTGAACGAGAACAGGCGCGGCTCGAGTTCGGGCAGCGAGTAATCGCAAACCGGGCAGCTGTATTTGGAAGAGAACAAGAGTTGCGGGGCGTGCTCGTCGTCTAGCGACATCACTTGCGCCATGCCGTCGCCGAGCTTCAGCGCGGTCTCGAACGATTCTGCCAGGCGCTGCTTGAGGTCATCGCGCACCTTGAAACGGTCGATCACCGCTTCGATGGTGTGCTTCTGGCGCAGCGCCAGCGTCGGCAGCGCATCCATTTCGTACAGCGTGCCGTCCACGCGCACGCGCACGTAGCCCTGCGCGCGCAGTTGCTCGAAGATCTGCGCGTGTTCGCCTTTGCGCTCGCGCACCACGGGCGCGAGCAGCATCCAGCGCTGTTCGGCGGTCTTCGGGTCCTTGGCCAGCGCCAGCACCTGGTCGACCATCTGGCTGACCGTCTGCGCCTCCAGCGGATAGCCGTGGTCGGGGCAGCGCGGCAGGCCGACGCGGGCGTAGAGCAGGCGCAGGTAGTCGTAGATCTCGGTGATGGTGCCGACGGTCGAGCGCGGGTTGTGCGAGGTGGACTTCTGTTCGATCGAGATCGCCGGGCTCAGGCCCTCGATGTGGTCGACGTCGGGTTTTTCCATCACGCTCAGGAACTGGCGCGCGTAGGCCGACAGCGACTCCACGTAGCGGCGTTGGCCCTCGGCGTAGATGGTGTCGAACGCGAGCGACGACTTGCCCGAGCCGGACAGGCCGGTGATCACGATCAACTTGTCCCTGGGCAGATCCAGGTCCAGGTTCTTCAGGTTGTGGGTACGGGCTCCGCGGATGCGGATGGTGTCCATCGCCATCGGAAAGGGGTCCAGCAACGGGTTAGAGCCCCGGGCAGGGGCTTGCGCGGATGCGCGGCCAACAGGGGAGCGTAGCGAGCCGATGATTTGGGGGCAAATCGCCGGAATGCCAGCTTGGCATGGGGCGGTCTCAGGGCTTGCGACGGAGCGGCTTTGAGCCCCTCTCCCGCCGGGAGAGGGGTTGGGGTGAGGGTTCGGCGGAGCGACGCCCGTCCGAAGGTCGACGGCTAACGCAGCGATCCTGACCTTTAGACCGCTCCGCCGTACCCTCATCCGCCCTTCGGGCACCTTCTCCCGGAGGGAGAAGGGGAAGGAGGGCGCCAGTTGACCCTAACTCGCTGAATACCCTACAATTCCGCTTCTGTCCGCCCTCGATGGCGGCCAGGCTATGAAAACTACAGAAGAACTACAGAAAGGAAGATCAGTCATGTACGCAGTTCTAGTCACCGGCGGTAAGCAATACCGCGTGATGAAGGGCGAAACGATTCGCGTCGAGAAGCTCGACGCCGAAGCCGGCAAGGAGATCACGTTCGACAACGTGCTCATGCTGGGCGACGGCGAGGGCGTGAAGCTCGGCGACGCGCTCAAGGGCGCGACCGTTTCGGCCACCGTCAAGAGCCACGGTCGCGCCGACAAGGTGCGCATCGTCAAGTTCCGCCGCCGCAAGCACCATCGCAAGCAGATGGGCCACCGGCAGCACTACACCGAAATCGAGATCACCGGCATCGCCGGTGGCAGCAAGTAAGGAGAAGCCGCCATGGCACATAAAAAGGGCGTAGGTTCCACCCGCAACGGCCGCGACTCCAACCCGAAGTACCTGGGCGTGAAGATCTACGGCGGCCAGGCCATCGAAGCCGGCAACATCATCGTGCGCCAGCGCGGTACCCAGTTCCATCCGGGCACCAACGTCGGCCTGGGCCGCGACCACACGCTGTTCGCGTTGGCCGACGGCAAGGTCGAATTCTCGACCAAGGGTCCGAAGAAGCGCCGCACGGTCAGCGTGGTCGCCGGCGAGTAAGATTCGCCTGCGATGCGATTAAGCCCCGCCGCGTGCGGGGCTTTTCGTTTCCACGCTCGTCATTCCGGCGGAAGCCGGAATCCAGGGCATCCGACGCCACGTCCAGATCGTGGCGGTGCCTCGCTCCGAACTGGATTCCGGCTTTCGCCGGAATGACGGCTGGAAGGTTTTCGCCGTAGATGCGCTTCTCCCTCACTTCACCCAACGCTGTCAGAATCCTTCCTCCATGAAACTCGTCGACGAAGCCGAAATCCAAGTCATCGCCGGCAACGGCGGCAACGGCTGCATCGGTTTCCGCCGCGAGAAGTTCATCCCGCTCGGCGGCCCTGACGGCGGCGACGGCGGCGATGGCGGCAGCGTCTGGATCGTCGCCGACGAAAACCTCAATACCCTGGTCGATTTCCGCCATCAGAAGGTCTTCCGCGCCCAGCGCGGCGAGAACGGCATGGGCCAGCAGCGCTACGGCAAGGCCGGCGACGACATCGAGATCCGGGTGCCGGTGGGCACCGCGATCACCAATGTCGGCACCCAGGAATTGATCGGCGACCTGACCTCGCACGGCGACCGTCTGCTCGTGGCCAAGGGCGGCAAGGGCGGCCTGGGCAACATGCACTTCAAGAGCTCGACCAATCGTTCGCCGCGTCGTGCGACGCCAGGCGAGGAGGGCGAGCAACGCGAACTCATGCTGGAGTTGAAGCTGCTGGCCGATGTCGGCCTGCTTGGGTTCCCCAACGCTGGCAAGAGCACATTGATCCGCGCCGTGTCGGCGGCCACGCCCAAGGTGGCCGATTATCCGTTCACCACGCTGTATCCGAACCTGGGCGTGGTGAGCGTGGAGCCGGGACGCAGCTTCGTGATCGCCGACATTCCGGGGTTGATCGAAGGCGCGGCGGAAGGCGCTGGCCTGGGGGCGCTGTTCCTGCGCCACATCCAGCGCACGCGGTTGTTGCTGCATCTGGTGGAAGTCGAGCCGTTGGACGGCAGCGATGCGGCCGAGCAGGTGCGCGCCATCGAGCGCGAGCTGGCCCGCTTCGATCCAGAACTGATGCACAAGCCGCGCTGGCTGCTGCTGAACAAAGCCGACCTGCTGCCGGCGGAAGATGCGAAGGCGCTCGCCGAAGGCATCGTCGCCAAGCTCGATTGGAAGGCGCCGTGGTTCGTGATTTCCGGCCTGGCGCACGAGGGCACGCGCGAGGTGATGCTGAAGGTGCAGGCCTTCCTCGACGAGTTGAATCAGGCCGAGGCCGAAGCGCGGGAAGCCGGCGATGACGCCTGAGGTGCGTTGCGTCGCATCCGCTTCTGTAGGTGCGAATTCATTCGCACGCTTTTTTGCAACGTGCCAAGAGCGTGCGAATGAATTCGCACCTACGAAAGCCAGGGCAACAAAAAACCCGGCCGGAGCCGGGTTTTTCGGGACTGGCTGCGCGCCTGTATCAGGCAGCGGCCTTGATCGCCTTGATGCGGGCGGTCAGGCGGCTCTTGTGGCGGGCGGCCTTGTTCTTGTGGATCAGGCCCCGGGCGGCGAAGCGATCCAGGATCGGCTGCGCGGTGGCGAAGGCGGCCTGGGCGCCGGCGGCGTCGTTGGCTTCGAGCGCTTTGAGCACTTTCTTGACGGCGGTGCGCAGCATCGAACGCTGGCTCGTGTTGCGCAGATTGCGCACGACGGCCTGCTTGGCGCGCTTCTTGGCGGACTTGATATTGGCCACGATGGGATCCTGGAAACTGGGGTAGAGGCGGTGACGGGAACAAACGAGCCGGAAATTATGGGGGATTCAGGGACTTGCGTCAACCTGCAGGCCCCAGTTTTTGGGGGGGCTTCAGCGGGAGCGGCTTTTGTGGGAGCGGCTTCAGCCGCGAGCTCTTCGAGTCAGCGCCGTCTGCGGCAAAAGCTCGCGGCTGAAGCCGCTCCCACAAAAGCCGCTCCCACAAAAGCCGCTTTCGCCGGGGGGCACCCATGAACGCCCCGGATCCGGCCGCGGCCGTCCCGCCGGCCCCGTCGCCGCGCAAGCCAGGTCTGCTGCGCTCCACGGCCGTCTTCAGCGCCATGACCTTCCTGTCCCGGGTTTCGGGTCTGGTCCGCGACCAGGTCTACGCGGCGGTGTTCGGCGCCAGCCCGGCCATGGACGCCTTCGTGGTGGCGTTCCGCATCCCCAATTTCATGCGGCGGCTGTCGGCCGAGGGCTCGTTTTCGATGGCCTTCGTGCCGGTGCTGGCCGAATACAAGGAAAAGTACGGCCCGGCCGAGGTGAAGGACCTGATCGACCGGGTCGCCGGCACCCTGACCGCGGCGCTGCTGGTGCTGACCGCGGCGGCCGTGCTGGCGGCGCCGTGGATCATGCCGGTGTTCGCGCCGGGCTTCGGCGCCGATACCGAGCAGGGCCGGCTGGCGGCCGAGATGCTGCGCATCACCTTCCCGTATGCGCTGTTCATTTCGCTGGCTTCGCTGGCGGGCGGCATCCTCAACAGTTATCAGCGCTTCGCGGTGCCCGCGTTGTCGCCGGTATTGCTGAACCTGTCGATGATCGCCGCCGCGATCGGCCTGGCGCCGCTGATGGACGAGCCGGTGTTGGCGCTGGCCTGGGGCGTGTTCGCCGCCGGCGTGCTGCAGTTGGCATTTCAGTTGCCGTCACTGGCCAGGCTGGGCCTGTTGCCGCGTCCCCGCCTGGGCCTGGCGCATGCCGGCGTGCGCAAGATCATGAAGCTGATGGTGCCGACGCTGTTCGGCTCGTCGGTGGCGCAGGTCAACCTGCTGCTGAATACGATCGTGGCCTCGTTCCTGATCGGCGGCAGCGTGACCTGGCTGTACTACACGGACCGGTTGCTCGAATTCCCGCTGGGCATGTTCGGCGTGGCGATCGGCACGGTGATCCTGCCGCACCTGTCCAGCCGCCATTCCGCGACCGATCCGCATGGTTTTTCGAAGGCGCTGGATTGGGCTTTCCGGCTTTGCCTGCTGATCGGCGTGCCGGCCTGCCTGGGCCTGGTCCTGTGCGCAGAAGCGCTGATCGCCACGCTGTTCCAGCACGGCAACTTCACCGCGCACGACACGCAGATGAGCCGGTTGAGCCTGATGGCGCAATCGATCGCCGTGCCGGCTTTCCTGCTGGTCAAGGTGTTGGCGCCGGCGTTCTATTCGCGCCAAGACACCAAGACGCCGGTGAAATCGGCGGTGGTGTCGGTGATCGCCAATGCGGTGTTCACGGTGTCGCTGCTGCTCGGCCTGCTGTACCTGACCGACGTGGGCCGGAACGCGCTTGCGGCGGCCGGCGGCGATCTCTTCGATGCGCTCGGCCATGTCGGCGGCGCGCATGCCTGCCTGGCGCTGGCGATCGCGCTGGCCGGTTGGCTCAATGCCGTGCAGTTGTGGTGGTACCTGCGCCGGGTCGGCGTCTACGAAAGGCAGCCGGGCTGGGGACGTTTCCTGCGGCAGTTGGCGGTGGCCGCGGTCGGCATGGCCGCGATGGTGGTCGGGCTGCTGGCGTTCTGGCAGGGATGGACCGCTTGGCCGTGGTGGGAGCGGGCCTGGAAGTTGGCGGTAGTGGTCGGCAGCGGTGCGGCCGTTTATGCCGCGTTGCTGTGGCTGCAAGGCGTCCGGCCCCGCGATCTGAGGCATTGAGCCCCTTGGTTTTGCTGCACCGCAGCTATACTGCAGGATCGAGCCGCGGTTACCGGCTTTTGTAGGAGCGGCTTCAGCCGCGAGCTCTTGCTCCGGATCGCCGCGAACAGGAAAAAGCTCGCGGCTGAAGCCGCTCCTACAAATGCAGGCAAAGCCGGCGGCGTGGTCCCCACAATAGAGAACTGATGAGCAGGCTGTTTCGCGACGTCGATGGCGGATCCTTGTATCCGCAGGGAAGCGTGGTCTGCATCGGCGCCTTCGACGGCCTGCACCTCGGCCACCGCGCGCTGGTGCGCCATGCGGTCGCGCGTGCCCGTTCGCTCGGCCTGTCTGCGGTCGCATTGAGTTTCGAACCGTTGCCGCGCGAATTCTTCGCTGCCGGCGTTGCGCCGCCGCGGCTGATGCTGCCGCGGGCGAGGATCGAAGGCCTGCGCGATCTCGGCGCGGACGGTATCGGCCTGCTGCGCTTCGACGCGCGCATGGCGACGATGAGCGCCGAGAACTTCGTGCGCGACGTGCTGGCCGGCCGCTTGGGCGCGCGCGAAGTTTGGGTCGGCCCGGAATTCCGCTTCGGCCACAAGCGCGGCGGCGATATCGCGACGCTGCATCGATTGGGCTCGCACCTGGGTTTCGAGGCGGGCGAAATCGCGCCGGTGGCGCTCGACGGCGAGCGCGTCTCCAGCACGCGCATCCGCAACGCATTGCGCGAAGGCGATTTCGCGCTGGCCGCGAGGCTGCTGGGGCGCCCGTATTCGATCGGCGGCCATGTCGTGCGCGGCAAGCGACTCGGCCGCACGCTCGGCTTCCCGACCGCCAACCTGCGTTTCGGCGGCAAGACGCCGCCTTTCGCCGGCATCCACGCGGTCTGGGTGCATGGCGTCGGCGCGGCGCCGCTGGCCGGCGTATCCAGTTTCGGCACGCGGCCGACCGTGGACGGCGTCGAGCCGTTGCTGGAGGCGCACCTGTTCGATTTCGACGGCGACCTGTACGGCCGCCGCATCGAAGTGGAATTCGTCGCCAAGCTGCGCGACGAAGAAAAATTCCCCGATCTGGCGGCGATGGTCGCCCAGATCCACCGCGATGCCGCGCAGGCGCGCGCCATCCTCCAACGGCAAGAAAAACAGCAGGCCTACGCGTGACCGCCGACGACAACAAAGACAACGCTGACAGCAACCGCTACAAGGCCACCATCCACCTGCCGGCAACGGATTTCCCGATGCGCGGCGACCTGCCCAAGCGCGAGCCGCAGACGCTCGCGCGCTGGCAGTCGGAGGGCCTGTACCAGCGCATCCGCGAACACACGTCCGGCCGCGCTCGCAGCTTCATCCTGCACGACGGCCCGCCGTACGCGAACGGCTCGATCCACATCGGCCACGCGGTCAACAAGGTGCTGAAGGACATCGTGGTCAAGTCGAAACTGATGGCCGGTTTCGATGCGCCGTACGTGCCGGGCTGGGACTGCCACGGCCTGCCGATCGAACACGCGGTCGAAAAGAAATTCGGCAAGGTCGGCGACAAGCTCGACGCCGCCGCATTCCGCGCCAAATGCCGCGAATACGCCGCCGAGCAGATCGACGGCCAGCGCCGAGATTTCAAGCGCCTGGGCGTGGTCGGCGATTGGGACCGGCCTTACCGCACGATGGATTTCCGCTACGAAGCCGACATGCTGCGCGCGTTGGCGAAGATCGTCGAACGCGGCCACGTGACGCGCGGCTTCAAGCCGGTGCATTGGTGCTTCGACTGCCAGTCGGCGCTGGCCGAAGCGGAGATCGAATACCAAGACAAGCAGTCGCCGGCGGTGGACATCGCTTACGCCGCCAAGCAGCCGCAGGCGCTGGCGTCGGCGTTCGGCGTAGCGGTGGAAGAGGGCATCGGCGTCGCCTTGCCGATCTGGACCACCACGCCGTGGACCATTCCGGCGAGCCTGGCGATTTCGCTCGGCCCCGACCTCGATTACGTGCTGGTCGAAGGCCCGCCGCGCGATGGCCGCCGGCATTGGCTGGTGCTGGCCGAGGCTTTGGCGCAGAAAGCATTGTCGCGTTATGGCGTGGCCGACATGGTCGTGCACGGCCGCGCCAAGGGCGTGGAACTGGAAGGCCAGGTCATGCGCCATCCGTTCTATGACGAGCGCGACATTCCCGTGTTGCTCGGCGATCACGTCTCGGCCGAAGAGGGCACCGGCGCCGTGCATACCGCGCCCGGCCATGGCCAGGAAGACTTCGTCGTAGGCCAGCGTTACGGACTGGTCGAAAAATATTCGGCCGCGCAGCTGAACCCGATCGACGGACGCGGCGTCTACCTGCCGTCGACGCCGCCCGCCGGCGATGCCGTGCTCGCAGGCGTGCATCTGTGGAAAGCCAACGACCTCATCGTCGAAGCGCTGCGCGGCAACGGCTCGCTGCTGGCGCACACGACGATCTCGCACAGCTATCCGCACTGCTGGCGGCACAAGACGCCGGTGGTGTTCCGCGCCACGCCGCAATGGTTCGTGTCGATGGAACAGGCCGGCCTGCGCGGCGATGCGCTGAGCGCGATCGGCAAGGTGGGCTGGGTGCCGGACTGGGGCGAGGCGCGCATCTACGGCATGGTCGAGGGCCGCCCGGACTGGACGATTTCGCGCCAGCGTTTCTGGGGTGTGCCGATCGCCTTGTTCTACGATCGCGAGACGGGCGAGCCGCATCCGGATTCGGCCGCGCTGATGCGGCGCATCGCCGACCGCGTCGAGCAGGAAGGCGTCGATGCGTGGTACGCGCTGCAGCCGCAGGAATTGCTCGGCGAGGATGCCGCGCGCTACGAGAAGGTGACCGACATCCTCGACGTCTGGTTCGATTCGGGCGTCAGCCACGAGTGCGTACTCGCGCAGCGCCCGCAGGACGGGCTGCGCAAGCCGGCCGATCTCTATCTGGAAGGCTCGGACCAGCATCGCGGCTGGTTCCAGTCGTCGCTGCTGACCGGTGTGGCCATCGACGGCGCCGCGCCTTACCGGCAGGTGCTGACGCATGGTTTCGCGGTCGATGCCGACGGCCGCAAGATGTCCAAGTCGCTGGGCAACGTGGTAGAGCCGCAGAAGGTGATCGACGCGATGGGCGCCGACGTACTGCGGCTGTGGATCGCCGCTACCGACTACCGCAACGAGATGTCGGTTTCCGACGAAATCCTCAAGCGAAGCGGCGACGCCTACCGCCGCATCCGCAACACCGCGCGCTTCCTGCTCGGCAACCTGCACGGCTTCGATCCCGGTGCGCATCTGCGCCCGCTCGACGACATGGTCGCGCTGGATCGCTGGATCGTGCATCGCGCCTGGGAAGTGCAGCAGAAGATCGCCGATGCCTACGCACGTTACGATTTCGCCGAGATCGTGCAGGCCCTATCGAATTTCTGCAGCGTCGACCTGGGCTCGCTCTATCTGGACGTGACCAAGGACCGCCTGTACACGATGGGCGAGGATTCGCGCGGCCGCCGTTCGGCGCAGAGCGCCATGTATCGCATCGCCGAGGCCTTCGTGCGCTGGATTGCGCCGATCCTGGCCTTCACCGCCGACGAGATGTGGCAGCACCTGCCCGGCAAACGCGAAGACAACGTGCTGTTCGCCGTTTGGTACGAAGGCCTGGCGCCGCTGGAAAGCGACGCGGCCTTGTCGGCGCACGATTTCGAGCGCCTGCTGGAATTGCGCGAACAGGTGGCCAAGGTGCTCGAACCGATGCGCGCCAGCGGCGCCATCGGCGCGGCGCTGCAGGCCGAGATCGCCTTGCGCTGCGGCGTGGCCGACCAGAACGCGCTGGCGCCGATCGTCGACGAATTGCGCTTCCTGCTGATCAGCGGCGACGTCTCGGTGGTCGCCGACGACAATGCGAAGGACCTGGTGGTCGAAGCCGCGGTCACCGAGAAGGCCAAATGCGTGCGCTGCTGGCACCATCGCGCCGATGTCGGTTCGGTGGCGGCGCATCCGCTGCTGTGCTCTCGCTGCGTGTCCAACATCGAAGGTCCGGGCGAAGACCGGAAATGGTTCTGAATAATGCCCTCGCTTTTCGTAGGAGCGGCTTTAGCCGCGAGCTTTTGCTCTCGCTGACAGAAAAAGCTCGCGGCTAAAGCCGCTCCTACGAAAAGCCAATCGCCCCGACGCCTGCGGCCACAAAGCGGAGAACGCGTGACGACATCCCACCCCAAACCGAACGCCCTGATCTGGCTGCTGGCCTCCGTCGCCATCATCGTCCTGGATCAGCTCACGAAGCTGTGGGTGCTGACCAACCTGCCCGAATACACCGCGATCCCCGTGATCGACGGTTTCTGGAATTGGTACCGCACCTACAACACCGGCGCAGCGTTCAGCTTCCTGAGCGATGCCGGCGGTTGGCAGCAGTATTTCTTCGCCACGCTGGCGGTGGTGATCTGCGGCCTGCTGACGTTCTGGCTCACCCGCACGCCGCGCCGCGATTGGCGCACGGCGCTGCCGTTCGCGCTGGTGATCGGCGGGGCGGTCGGCAACGTCATCGACCGCTTGCAGCACGGCCACGTGGTCGATTTCGTGCAGTGGTACTGGCGCGACCATTACTGGCCGGCCTTTAACCTGGCCGATTCGGCGATCGTGGTCGGCGCCGTCGGCATCGCCCTGTTCGGGCTGTTCGACGGCAAGCGCGCGGGGAAAGCGCGATAATAGCGGCCATGGATGTCGTCCTCGCCAATCCCCGCGGTTTCTGCGCCGGCGTCGACCGCGCGATCGAGATCGTCAAGCGCGCACTGGAAACGCTGGGCGCGCCGATCTACGTGCGCCACGAGGTGGTGCACAATCGCTTTGTCGTGGAAGACCTCAAGCACCGCGGCGCGATCTTCGTCGAAGAACTCGACGAAGTGCCCGATGGCGCCACCGTGATCTTCAGCGCGCACGGCGTATCGCAGGCGGTCCGCAGCGAAGCCGACCGGCGCGGCCTGAAAGTGTTCGATGCGACCTGCCCGTTGGTGACCAAGGTGCATTTGGAGGTCGCCCGGCAATGCCGCGCCGGCCGCGACATGGTGCTGATCGGCCACGCCGGCCATCCCGAAGTCGAAGGCACGATGGGGCAGTGGAGCAAGCAGGCCGGCGACGGACGCATCTATTTGGTCGAGGACATCGACGATGTCGCGACGCTGCAGGTCGATCAGCGGGACAACTTGTCCTACACCACCCAGACCACACTGTCGGTCGACGACACCCGCGGCATCATCGAAGCCTTGAAAGCGCGCTTCCCGGCCATCCAAGGCCCGAAGAACGACGATATCTGCTACGCCACCCAGAACCGCCAGGACGCGGTGCGCGAACTGGCCAAGCATTGCGACTTGGTGCTCGTGGTCGGTTCGCCGAACAGTTCCAACTCCAACCGGCTGCGCGAGCTGGCCGAGCGCGAAGGCGTCGAGGCGCATCTGATCGACGGCGCGATCGAAATCGACCCGCACTGGGTCCACGGTCGCCAGCACATCGGCGTCACCGCCGGCGCCTCGGCCCCGGACGTGCTGGTGCACGGCGTGCTCGAGCGCCTGCACGAACTGGGCGCCCGTTCGGTCCGCGAATTGGACGGCGAGCCCGAAAACATGGTCTTCGCCCTGCCCAAGGAACTCCGGCTGCGCCTGGTCGATTGACGGCTTACGAATCTCGGCAAATGATCGAACAAGACAAGGCCCGCAAGCGCGGGCCTTTGTATTTTCAGGGGTTCCATCCGATGCGGACGGTTCGCTTCTAAACGCCTATTCGCGATGCTGAGAGTACGGTGGCTTATCGGTGGCTTCAGCCGGGCGGCTGGGTTCGAACCGAAGCGGACATTGCGCGCCGTGCAGTAGTGCAAAACGTCTCGCCTATTAAGGTCTACTGTTCGATCAAGCCGCAACTCTTACTAGTTACCACATCTTCACAATCCGTCTACGTATTCCAATGCCAGCTGAAGGCGGGTCATGACTCCGGCAAAAAGGCCGCTATATTTCATTTCCGACACACCAGACGAGGAGGATTGGAATGCTTATGACCAAGCAACATCTGGCGATGGCACGTACGCTCGGCGTGGCGATCGTCGCCCTGAGTCTTGGCGCCTGCGCCACCTATAAAGAGGAGTTTGCAGGGATCAACTCACGCCTCGATCAACTCGACACCAAGGTGCAGGGCGCGGCCCAGAGCGCCGAATCCGCCAATCAGTCCGCGCAGCAGGCTAACCAACGGCTGGATCAAATCGAAAGCCGCGTCCAGCAGCTCGAAACGAAGCCGAGCCGCCCGCCGCGCGGTTAGTCGCTCTTGCGCAATTCGCGACGAACGGCCTGAACCGGGACCCGGTGGCCTCTGCTGGCCACCGGTCTCCTTATCTTCATCCAGTCTTCGTTCTAAGGAACCGTCCCATCCGTACATGCAGACACCCTGCGATCCGGGCCGTTTTTGGTGCGCTGGCGCTGGCGTTCGCGAGCTTCGGCGTGGCCAACGCCGAGGATGCCGCCGCGCAACCGGTCGCCGCCATCGACCTGCTTCCGCGAGGCCAAGATGTCTCCGGCACGGTGATTGAGCTCGCGGGCTGGATTGTCGCAACCAGGGACAGCCAAGGCTATCCGTTCGCGGTCATAGACAAGGCCGCCGCACAGATCTTGGTGTTCGGCGGCGACGGCCGGCCTCGTGGCGCGGCACCTGGGCTCTTTGGCTCGGCGATCGGCGATCATACGGCCCCCGGCATCGCCGGTCTCGCGCTTCGCGAGATCCCGGGCCGGGATCGCACGACGCCTGCGGGTCGCTTTATCGGCGGGTTCGGTCCGTCAATCGACGCTGGGCGCGTGCTGTGGGTGGACTACGATTCCGCGGTCTCCATCCACCCTACCGCTACTGGCGTCCCGGCCGAGAGACGCGCCGAACGCCTTGCATCGCCTTCGCCGGACGACAACCGCGTCACTCATGGCTGCATCAACGTCTCGCCCGAGTTTTACGAGCAGGTCATCCGTCCGACGTTCGAGCGGGGCGGGGTGTTCTACATCTTGCCGGATGCGGATCCGATAGCGGAGACCTTCCCGGAGTTCGCACAAAGTCGCGCGACTACGAAACGCAACGGTGGAAGACGCGCACGGTCCGCCCGCCGGTGAAAGGCGCGTCGGCGTGTTGCCTTTGGTGTGCGCGGCGGCGCAGCGGATGACGCTGCTCGTGGCCCGGCCTCTTGTGCCAGTGTGTGTGCCCATGCAGTGGGTGTCCGGCCAGGCGTTTCGACTCTCACTGGCTCCACGCCGCCAGCACATCGGCGTCGCCGCCGGCGCCTCGGCTCCGGACGTGCTGGTGCGCGGCGTGCTCGAGCCTGCACGAACTGGGCGCCCGTCCGGTCCGCGAATTGGACGGCGAGCCCGAAAACATGGTCTTCGCCCTGCCCAAGGAACTCCGGCTGTGCCTGGTCGATTGACCCTAAAGCCCTGAGAAACCTACAATTGCCGGCCCGGAACGGCCGGTTCGGCCGGATCCCGAGAAAAACAAGCCGGAATAGCTCAGTCGGTAGAGCGGCGCATTCGTAATGCGTAGGTCGTAGGTTCGATTCCTATTTCCGGCACCAATCATAAAAATAGCTTAAATTCAATGACTTGAGCGCTAGCTTGCAAGTCATTCTAGGTCACCTGCATTAAGCCTCAGGCAGTGTCTGGGGCTTTTTTCATATCCGGTACTCTCCACGCTACGTTCTGTGCGTACAGGGGGCGTATGGGCATTTCTCGCGGTGCTCCTGACTGCGATCTCATCTGCCAATTCGGCGCGCTCGATCCAACGATCCAGGGCGCTCGCGGACTGGCTCTGATTTGCCGCATTTCTTACGGCCGGCATTTATCGCGCTGATTACGTTCTTTCAACTTCGCTCACAGCGTAAAGAATGCCAAAGGGATCGCGCATTAGAAATCGAAAAAACATATTGATGGGCGTCCTTGATGGCATTGCGGAATCTCGAACTGCACTCACTCACATTGCACGCGCAGGGGGCTGAACAGACCAATCCTGTGTCTCGCGCGGCGGGCCGCAGGAGACCTGAGGCGAAAGGCCGCACACCGGGAGCGAGATGCGCGTCCGGACGCGTTCGCGTAGGATCCTCGCAGCTTCACGAGTCGATGCAGGGGGAAGATCGCAATGGCAGGCGGCGGCGCGGACATTACCCGATTGCTGATCGAAGGCCGCGCCGGCGATCTGCGGTCCCGCGACGAGGCTATCGGCCTGCTCTACGAGAACTTGCGGCAGATCGCCCAACAGCTGCTGCGCCGCGAGCGCGGCATGCTCACTCTGAGCGCACCCGAGCTGATCCACGAGGTGTTCTTGCGTCTGTTCGGCACGCAGCAACCGGATTGGGAGAGCCGCCGGCAATTGCTCGGTTACGCGGCGCACACCATGCGCCAGGTGCTGGTGTCGATGGCGCGCAAACGCGATGCCGACAAGCGTCCGCAGAAGGCCGACCGATTGCGGATTACCGATGCGCAAGAAGTCGCCGGGGAAGCGCTCGATATCGAGAAACTCGACAACGTGCTCGAAGCGCTCGAAACGCTGGATCAGCGCCAGGCGCAGATCGTGGAGATGAAGTTCTTCGCAGGCATGACGATACCGGAGATCGCCGACAACCTTGGAGTCTCCACGGCCACCATCACGCGCGAATGGCGTTTGGCCAAGGCATGGTTGAAACGGGAACTCGAAGACTGAATAGCGGGCCCGAAGCCGTGGCGAACCCGCCCGGCCGCTGAAACCTTGAAATCCATCACGGATTGGCTACCTTATCCGGGCCGCGGCAAGGACGACGCTGGCATTCGGGGGAGTCGTCCATGCAAGAGCAAGAGCCTACGCGGAAGGACGCTTATGTACGGGCGCGCGCCCTGGTCAGCCGCGCCTACCGGTTGCCTGAAGACGACCGGGATCGTTTCGTCCAGGAAGCCTGCGCCGGCGACGATGCGCTGCGCAACGAAGTCGCCTGGCTTCTGGAAGTGCTGCGCAGTCCCGACGACGAGTTCCTCGAGCACGGTCCCGCAGGCGTGGCGGTGCCCGAATCTGGCGAACTTCGCGTCGCCAAACCGCACGACTACACCATCGTCCGTCCGCTCGGCGAAGGCGGCATGGGCGTCGTCTATCTGGCCGAGCGGATCGATGGCGAGTTTCGTCAATCCGTCGCGCTGAAGCTGTTGAGCGCCGGCGCGCTGGCGAGCCATACGCTGCTGTCCCGCTTCCTGTTCGAACGCCAGCTGCTGGCGAGGCTCAACCATCCCAACATCGCGCATCTGGTGGACGCCGGAGCGCTAGGCGACGGCCGGCCGTTCCTGGCGATGGAGTACGTCGACGGCGTGCGGATCGACGACTATTGCCGGACCCGCGCGTTGACGCTGGAGCAGCGGCTGCATTTGTTCATCAAGGTCTGCGTGGCGCTGCAGTATGCGCACGAACAGCTGGTCATCCATCGGGACATCAAGCCCGGCAATATCCTGGTGACGGCCGAAGGCGAGCCGAAATTACTGGATTTCGGCATCGCCCGCCAACTCGCTTCGCCCACCGAAGAACTCACCAGCACGGCAGGCGGCCATCGGATCATGACGTTGGCTTACGCCAGTCCCGAGCAAGTGGAAGGCCGTCCGCTGTCGACCGCGACCGATGTCTATTCGCTGGGCGTCGTGCTGTACGAACTGCTCTCGGGCACGCATCCGTGGGGCGACACCGACAACCCGGCCGAAGTGGTGAAGATGGTCAGTCGTTCGGATCCGGTGCCTCCCAGCATCGCCTTGCGCAGGCATCTGGACGCCGCGCGAAACGAACCGCAGTCCTCTTCTCGCTGGATACGGCGCCAGCGCCTGGGCGGCCTGCCTCGCGATCTCGATTCGATCGTATTGAAGGCGCTTAGCAAGCGCAGCGCTGAGCGCTATCCATCCCCGCGCGCACTCGCCGACGACTTGCAGCGTTTCCTCGACGATCGCCCAGTGCTCGCTCGCCAAGGGCATCGCGGATACCGGCTGCGCAAATTCGCGCGCCGCAACCGCTGGCCGTTGGCGGCGGCGGCGGCGTTCGTGGCCCTCATCGGTGCCTACGCGATCGATCGCCAACTGCAACTGCAGCGCACGCTAGCCGAGCAAGCCAAGACCGCGCAGGTGCGAGATTTTCTGATCGAACTATTCAAGAGCACCGAACTCGAGCGCACGCAGGGCCGGGAGGTGACCGCGCGCGAACTGCTCGATCGCGGCATGGCGCGCATCCATGGATCGATCCGGGAGGACGCCGCGACGCAGGGCGCCCTGCTGCAAGCCATGGCTTCGGCGTATCACAGCCTGGGCGTGCGTGACAAAGCCGGTCCCGCGGCAGAAGAGGCGCTGGCGCTCGCGCGCAAGGACCCTACTACGTCCAAAGCCACATTGCTCGGGCTGTTGCTGCGCCTGGCCGACATCAACACGGTCAACCAGAACGCTGCCGAGGAGGAACGCTACGCCCGCGAAGCGCTGACCATCGCGCAGGACGATCCCTCGCTGTCGGCGGCCGCGGCCAAGGCGCGGATGCACATCGCGATCGCGCTGACGCGGCAAAACAAGCCGCGCGTCGAAGTCGAGCCCCTCTATCTGCAGGCGCTGGAGGCGTTGCGCCGCGTCGCACCCGGCGGGGATGAGCACATCAATCTGCTGCAGAACTACGGTATCGCGTTGAGGCAATGGGACAGCCCGAAAGAAGCGCTGGCGCGACTCGAGGCCGGCTTGGCCCTGGCCCGCGCCAAATACGGCGACGACGATCCGCGCACGGTGCAGATGTCGGCCGAGTACGGTCTGGCGATGGAGCGCTCGGGAGATGCCATCGGCGCCGAAGGCGTGCTCCGCCGCGCGTATGAGCGGCAGGTGCGCCTTTATGGTGCCGACAATCCTGCCACCGCCTACGTGCGCGGCTATCTCGCGTTCTCGCTGATGTCCCAGCGCAAGTTCGCCGATGCCGAGCCGCTGCTCCGCGAAACGATGGCGATGGGGCGCAAGAACGACGCGGCGAGCAACTCGACGTTCAACGATACGATGAACGTCGGATTCGTCCTGCGCGAACTCAAGCGTTTCGACGAAGCCGAGGCTTTGTACCGCGAAGCCCTGGCGATGGTGCCGACGGTGTTCCCGGCCGACCGCCAGACCCAGATGCGCGCGACCGTGCATACCTATCTCGGCATGACCCTGCAGGGGCAGGGCAGGAATGCCGAGGCGCAAGCGATGTTGCGCCAGGCGCTCGCCGATCTTCCGCAAGCCGACGAAACCAAACGTACTCGGGCCAGCGCCTGGCGCGGGCTGGCGGCTGCGGCGAAAGCACTGGGCGATCCGAAAGCAGCGGAAATGGCCTCGCGTTCGGCGATGGCGCTCTACGATCCGGGCACTTGGTTCCATGCCGAGACCCAGGTGGAGGTGGCCGACGCGTTGCTGTCGCAACGTCGATACGCCGAAGCGGAACCGCTGCTCGAAGAGGCCCTGAAGCTGTTCGCTGCAGAGTTTCCGCCGGACGATCCGCGCACGCGGCGCGCGGCGCAACTGCTCGCCGCCTTGTACGAGCGGCAAGGCATCGCGGGGAAGTTAGGCGAGGTCCGCCGTCGGTACGCATCGGCGTTCGACTGACGACACCGGTTTCGTGACCGTGTTCCGGGTTTTCGGCATCCGTGCCGCGCTGATGATCTGATTCTTCTCGCCTTTGCGCACTGGAAGGATGAGCCGCCCTTGCGGCGCCATCCATAAGGACATCCTATGCGCATCCACCGATTGGCTTATGCCGTCGCGAGCTTGCTCGCGGCGTTTTTTGTGCTGCCCGCCGAGGCCGCCGCCGGCGAACTCTGCGTAACCGACGACGGGAGCGGTACCACGTCCCCGACCAGCACGGCGGCGGGAAACGGCGCTTTCGCCTGCGGCCGGGATAATGCGGCCGATGGCGAATCTGGCGTCGCTATCGGCGTCGCCAGCGTCAGCACCGGTACGAACGCGGTTTCGATCGGCCTTTCCAACCACGCGGCCGGCAACGATGCCGTCGCGATCGGGTTGTCGAACACCGCCTCGGGCAATTTCAGCGCGGCGATGGGCAGCTACAACGTCGCATCGGGGACGTCCTCCACCGCCATCGGCTTTTCCAACGAAGCCGGCGAATACGCGCAGGCCGTGGGTACCGAAAACGAAGCCTCCGGCGAGACTTCGTCCGCCTTCGGCAATTACAACGTGTCCAGCGGCGCCAACAGCCAGACCCTAGGTGCCTGGAACATCGCGTCGGGCGTCGCCAGTACGGCGGTGGGCAGCGACAACCAGGCCACCGGCGTTTCCAGCCAGGTCTTCGGCAACGGCAATGTCGCCAGCGGCGACGACAGCACGGCGATCGGCAGCGGCAACGAAGCGGCCGGCCAGACTAGCCAGGCCTTCGGCAACTACAACGTTGCCGCCGGTATGCAGAGCACGGCCCTCGGCAGCGGCAACGAGGCGCAGGCCGAAAGTAGCCTCGCCATTGGCAGCTACAACGTCGCCTCCGGGATATCGAGCACCGCTGCTGGCGATGGCAACGTAGCCGGCGGCGACGCGAGCTCGGCCTTCGGCGTGGCCAATAACGCGGCGGGCGACTTCAGCCTGGCCTCCGGCTACCAGAACCAGGCCCTGGGAACGCGCAGTTCGGCCGTCGGCGTCCAGAATGCGGTCGATGGCGAGGATAGCCATGCGTTCGGCAGCGGCAACAGCGCCAGCGGCGAGCGGGCTCTGACGTACGGCGTCGCCAACACCGCCGTCGCGCACAGCCAGGCCATCGGCAGCCTCAACGGCATCATGGCCGAATACGGCACCGCTATCGGCAGCGAAAACTTGGTGGCCGGGGCTTCCGGCATCGCGTTGGGCATCAGTAACGAGGTGATCGGCGAGAACGGCATCGCCGTCGGGCATGGGCAGATGGTCGTCTCTCCGGGCGGTCTGGCGCTCGGTGCGGGCAACCAGGTGCAAGGGGCATTCGGCGTGGCGATCGGCTCGGGCAATCGCGCGGTGGGCGATCGCAGCGTGGCCTTGGGCCACGACAGCGAAGCGCTGGCCGATGGCAGCATCGCGCTTGGCGTCGGTGCGCTCGCCGATCGCGCGGACACGCTGTCGGTCGGCAATGCGGGTGCCGGTCTCTACCGCCAGATCGTCAACTTAGAGGCCGGCACGCAAGACAACGATGCGGTGAATCTGGGCCAGTTGCTGCCGTTCGCTTCTGCGTTGGGAGGCGGCGCCAGCCTCTCGGGCGGCGCGTTCACCGCACCGACCTACACGATTCAAGGCGTCGACTACAGCGACGTGGGCTCGGCGTTTAGCGCGGTCGATGCGCAATTGACCACGCTCGCCGATGCGACGGGAACGCCGGGTCCGCCGGGTCCGCAAGGTCCACAGGGTCCGCAAGGACCGCAGGGACCGCAAGGACCGCAAGGACCGCAAGGACCGCAAGGACCGCAAGGACCGGCGGGAGGCGCGGATCCGGATGCCGTGCATTACAGCGACGCCACGCGGGGCCGAATCGTATTGGAAGGCAACCGCGGCACGCGCATCTCGAATCTCGCCTCAGGTACGGCGGCGAACGACGCCGCGAACGTAGGTCAGGTGGACGCCGCCGAGGCCTCGGCGGTACGCACTGCCAACGCTTACACCGATGGGCGGTTCGCAACGTTGAACCTGGAGTTCGGCGAATTGCGCGATCGCATGGACCGTCAGGATCGGCGCATCGACAAAGTAGGCGCGATGTCCGCGGCGATGGCCAACATGACCGCTTCCGCCGCCGGCGTGCGCAGTCCGAACCGGATCGCGGTCGGCGTCGGCAACTATCGCGGTGCCAACGCCCTGGCCCTCGGATACCAGCGCGCGTTGTCCGAACGCGCAGCGATCACCTTCGGCGGCGCATTCGACGGCGAGGACTCCCAACTAGGCGCAGGCGCCGCATTCGGGTGGTGAGCGGATTGGGATCGCATATTGCGCGGCGCATCCTGCGGCGGCGCCGCGCGTATCTCTCAGCCTTGGCAAGGGGACAGGCATGGACCGATTGCTGGAAATCTTTCGCGCGATGCGCCGCCGCGTGGATATGAACAGCGGCCACCACGTCATAAAGATCATCTGCGACGACACCGGCGTCGTCCTGTGGCGCCGCGATGCTGCGGGCGCCATGCAACAACAGGCGAGTTTCGCCTGGAACGCGGTGACCCGGATCTGCTTCAAGGACAACGGCCCTGCGTCGTCCGATCTGCTGTACGTCTTCACCCGGGACAGTTCGCAAGCCTGGCTGGTGCCGTTGGAAGCCTCCGGCGGCGGCGATTTCTGGCGGCAATTGCCGGCACGCGGGCTCTTTCCGGCCTCCATGCACGAACGGGCCACGCTGGCCATGGACGGGCGCTACTACTGCTGGCCCCCACTGGGCGGCCTCAAGGACGAGGCTTAGCGCCTTAACCACCGCCGGAATCGCCGTGCGAATCCGATGATCAGATTTCTCTTCCTTTCGCGCTCTGTACTGATGGGCGGGGCGCGATGACCTTCTGAATCTGCGACCCCCGGGAACCGGTCTCCCCCCGAGCAGGTTTTCCCTTCGGCGCCATCGCGTCCCCGCCCGCCTCATTCACGAAGGGACCGACCATGGCCATGCCTCTTTCCTCCGCAGCCGACGACTTCGATTCGGCCGCAATCCTGAAGACCGAAGCGATGCTGCGCATCCTCAAGGGCCGCACGACGGCCGAGCAGGAAGCAGCGCGTTTGCAGGTGGATGCGGTCACGGTGAGCACGTGGCTGGAGTCGACGTTCCGCGCGATCAACCGCGCGCTGGACGAGAACCTGATGCGTTCCCTCGATCCCGACAGCCGTACGACCTCAGGTGCGCCGATCGCGCCTGCGCGCACTCGCGGTTCGAAAGCGTTCTGACCTTCCCCCTACAGCCCATTCGGGTCCGATTTTTCCGGAGATTCGCCATGTCTAAGCATCGCAATACTGCCGCCGCGCGTCGTCGTGCGCCCCACTCCCATGCGCTCGCCCAAGCCATCGGCCAGGCGCTGCGCACTCCGCGCACGCGTCGCCGGACCTCCGCAGCGATGCTGTTGGCCGCGCTCGCGCTGGCCGCTCCGGCGGTGCAGGCGCAAAGCACGGAATGGGCCGACCGGCCCGGATTCGATTGGTACAACGCCGGTCTTTGGACGCAGGGCGTTCCTACTGCAGGTGCCGACGCTTACATCCTCACGTACAGGAATGAATCCAATCCTCGCATCGACGGCGGCAACGCATTCGCCCGCGACTTGTTCATGGCGACCGGAAGCGGGTTGTTCATCGAGAACAATGCTTCCCTCACCAACCGCGACAGCAATATCGCCGGTTTAGTGCTGATGGACGGCTCCGCCTGGAGGAACCGCCATCTTGCGATCGGTACGACCTTCACCAGCCCGACAGCCTTAGGGCACGTCCTCATCGGTGGGGGCACGCTCGATGCCGAAACCATCACCCTCGGCAAGAACGCCGGTGAAAGGGGTTCCCTGACGGTCGTGCTGGCGGACGCCACCGTCACCGCGAACCAGATCACCGTGGGCAAAGCGGGCAGCGGTGAACTGAACGCCGACCGCGGCGCACAGGTCACCGCCGACAACGTCATCGTGGGCGAACAGCAGGGCAGCAGTGGCGCCGTGACCGTCCAGGAAGGAGGGTCGCTGGACGTCTCCGAACGCTTGGTGATCGGGCTCGCCGGCGCCGGCGTGATGTCCGTCAACGGCCAGGGCACTGTCAGTGCTGCGCAACTCTTGATCGGGCAGAACGCCGGCAGTTCGGGAACCGTAACCGTGGACGGCGCCGGCACGCATCTGGAAAGCCGGGACTATGCGATCTTCGTCGGGTACTACGGCGAGGGCCGCCTGACCGTCAGTGGCGGCGCCACGGTGGAAGGGCCGCTCGAGTTCGCGAGCGGCAGCCCGGGCGGCGTTGCCGGCATCCATATCGGCGCCTACGAGGGTAGCCAAGGCACCGTCGTGGTCACCGGCCAGGGCTCGACGCTCACCACGGCCAACGACCTCGCACTCGGCGGCCGCGGCGGCGAGGGCCGGCTGGAAATCCTGGACGGCGGTACCGTGAACAACTACCACGGCTTCCTGGGTGCCTACGAGTTGGGGGTCACCGGGGGCGGCGGCTCGGTGCTGGTGCAGGGCGCCGGCTCCACCTGGAACAACGCTGGTGTCTTTGGGGTCGGGTACCAGGGCGACGGCACGCTGGAGATCGCCGATGGCGGCACGGTTAACAGTGCCGCCAACGCCTTCGTCGGCGGCATCGCCGGCACTGTCGGCACGGTCGACGTGCGTGGACCGGGATCCCGCTGGAACGTCAACTGGGATCTCGGACTTGGCATCGGTGGCGGTGCCAGCCTGTCTGTCACCGATGGCGGGGCGGTTTCGGCCGACGGCATCGCCATGGGTTCGGAGGTGAGTCAGGGCGAGATCCGGATGGATGTGGCCGGTGCCGGCTCGCAGGTAGATGCAGGGTCTTACCTGGCCGTTCACAGCATCGGTGGTTCGACGCTGGAGATCCGCGACGGCGCCGTCGTCAACAGCCACGAAGGCAGCGTCGGCGACTGGGTCATCAGCAGTGGTGTCTATTACGACACCGGCGGCACCGCACTGATCGAGGGCGAGGGCTCGCGCTGGAACGTGGCGGGCAGTTTCCGCGTCGGCCAGAACGATGGCGCGGTGACGGTGCGCGAGGGTGGCGTGCTGGCCACCGGCGATGCCGAGGTGGGCCTCCTGTACGGCGAACGCTTAGGCGGGGTGCCCGGCACCCGTGCCGAGATATGGGTGGACGGCGCCGGTTCGGCTTGGGAAAGCACAGGCACCATCGCGGTGGGCTTGAACGACATCGGTCTGCTCGACGTGCGCAATGGCGCCACGGTCAGCAGCGTGGGCGGCATCATCGGCCGCGACATCAATGTCGAAGGCAATGCCGGCGTGGTGCGCATCGATGGCGCCGGTTCCCAGTGGAACATGAGCGGCCCGCTCGCCATCGGCGCGGAAGGACGCGGACGGCTCGAGGTCGGCAACCAAGGCGCGGTGGAGGCGGGCGCGACCGTGTTGGGCTCGCATGCCGGCGGCGTCGGCGAGCTGCTGGTCGATGGCGCGGGAAGCCGTTTGAACAACAGCGATCTGATCGTCGTGGGCCAACTGGGCCAGGGTTCGGCGATCGTCCGCAATAGCGCGACTGTTTCCTCGAATCTTGCGGTGATCGGCGATAGCCGGGGCAGCCGCGGCGAAGTGACCGTCGAAGGCGACGGTTCGAGCTGGACCTCGCTGGGGAACACGGTAGTGGGCAACGATGGTCGCGGCGAACTCACCGTCACCGACGGCGGCCGGGCGACGTCTGCGCAATCGATGCTGCTGGCGCAAGGCGCCGGTTCGGTCGGCGTCGTGAACATCGGCACCGGCGGCGCGTCGGGCACGCTGGATGCGCCGGAAATCGCCGGCGGCGCGGGCGATGCCAGCGTCAACTTCAACCACAAGGACGATATCGATTTCGGCGTGCGCATGACCGGCTCGCTAGCCGTCAACAAGCTCGGCGGCGGCACGACCACGCTGCTCGCCGACAACGATTACGCCGGCCCGACCACCATCGCCGCGGGCACGCTGCGGCTGGGCGACGGCGGCAACACCGGGGGCATCGTCGGCGACGTGCGCAACAACGCCACGTTGGTCGTCGATCGCGCCAACACCTTCGCCTACGCTGGCGGCATCGACGGCACCGGCGCCGTGCATCAGTCGGGCCAAGGCACGACGGTGTTCACCGGCGAACACGGCTACACCGGCGGCACCTTCGTCGATGCCGGCGCGCTGCGCATCGGCGACGGCGGCACGCGCGGCAGCCTGGTCGGCAACGTGGCGATCGCCGGGGCAGGCGCGTTCGCGTTCGACCGCAGCGACAGTTTCACGTTCGACGGCAGCTTCAGCGGCACCGGCCTGTTCGACAAGTACGGCGCAGGCACGCTGACCCTGACCGGCGACAGCGCCGCGTACGTCGGCCACGGCACGCTGCGCGACGGCGGCCTGCACATGCTGGGCACGATCGGCGGCCAATTCGATGTGCTGGCCGGCACCACGCTCAGCGGCACCGGCACGCTGGGCAGCGTCGACAACGCGGGCACGATCGCGCCGGGCGGCTCGATCGGCGCGCTGCACATGACCGGCGACTTCGTGCACCGCGACGGCGCGACCTACAACGTCGATATCTCACCCAACGGCAGCAGCGATCTGCTGGACATCGCCGGCACCGCGACCATCGAGGGCGGCGAGGTCTACGTGACCAAGGCGACCGGCCAGTACGCCGGCGGCAGCCGCTACACCATCGTCGAGGCCGATGGCGGCGTGAGCGGCACCTACGACGTGCTGGATCAGAACCTGCCCTTCCTGGACATGTTCCTCAGCTACGACCCCAACCACGTCTACCTGGACATCCTGCGCAACGACAACGACTTCTCCATCCTGTGCCCGCGCGGCACCTTTAACCAATGCCAGGTCGCCGGCGCGCTGGACCGGATCTCGAAGAAGGACGCGATCACCCCCGACCTGCAGCATGTGCTCAGCGAGGTGACCACGCTGGATGCCGATGCGGCATTGGCGTCCTTCGATCGCATGTCCGGCGAAGCGCACGCCTCGCTGGCCGGGATCATGTTGGAAGGCCATGCGTTGTTCGGCCAGACCGTCACCCGCCGCATGGCCGAGCGCCGCGAGTCGGAGGGCGCGCGCGAACTGCAGGGCGGCGCGTGGGTGCGCACCTACGGCGCCGATGCGGACCTGGGCGGCGACGGCAACGCGTATGGCGCGGACTATCGCCTGCACGGCCTGGCGGTCGGCTTCGATGCTTGGGGCACCGAAGAGTGGCTGATCGGCGCCAGCGCCAACGTGATGCGGGTGGACGCCGACTTCCGCCCCGGCGACAAGGCCGAAGCCGATGCGAAGAACGTCTCGATCTACACCGGCTATCACGGCCAGCGCGGTTACGTGGACGGCGTGGTCAGCTTCGCCTGGTGGGACTCGGATGTGACCCGCGCGGTCGATGTCGCCTCGATCCACCGTACCGCCCAGTCCGATTACGGCAGCAACCGCATGGCGATCCATCTGGAAGCCGGCCGCACCTACGAACTGGGTTCGAACCAGACGCTGCAGCCGTTCGCGACCTTCCAGCGCGACGTGTTCGACGTGCAGGCCTTCCGCGAACACGGCGCGCAGGACATCGACATCGTCAGCCACTCCCAAGGCGGCGATCGGATCACCACCGGCCTGGGCCTGCGCTGGTCGGGCGAGTTCAAAAGCGGCGAATGGACCATCGCACCGACCGCGCAAGCGCGCTGGCTGCACACCACGGGCGATCGCACGGTGCAGTTCGAACTGGCCTATGCCGGCGCGCCGGACGTGAACTATCTGGTGCGCGGCGCGACGTTCCCCAAAGACCGCGGCCTAGTAGGCCTGGGCCTGTCGGCGCGCAAGGACAACATCGACCTGTTCGTGGATTACGACTACCAATCCGGCGAGGCCTTCAAGGCGCACAACCTGAGCGCGGGGCTGCGCTACCGCTGGTGATGCTTCGGCGTGACCGCCGCCGTCTGCGTCGGGGGACGTCGCGGCGGCGGTCTACGCCTTTGTTGATGACCTGCGAGTCAGCCTATCTCAATATGCCGGGTTCGGATGTTTTATCCGCCAACTTGCACTCGAGAATCGCCAAAAAGATAAAACGCTTTACATGCAGCGCTTTGCCTCTAATTCCGAAATTAATCACCGTGCCGGCCTCATCTAAATACATCTCCATCGTGCAGCATATTTGCTGAGAGACCGATTGTTCGTATTGGTACGTGGTCGAGGATGTGTATGGGATTTGAGCATAAGGAAGGCTGCCGACGACGCCCGAAGTCGTGGAAGTAGCGGTCTGAGGCAGGGTGGTTCCCCATTCCCGGCTAGAGTGCCAGATGAATACCTTCTTGCCCATCAACTCGGTCTGTTCTTGAGGCATCCCGAAAGCAGCTACGACTTTTTCGACCGGCATCCCCATGAAGGGCGCGAGCGAGTTCATGATTTCAGGCTGGGTAGGAATGTATTCCCCTTGGCTCACACATCCCGTCGCCAGCAGCACAGTGACCAAGCAGATCTTGCGCATGACTGTTCCCCGGAAGTGGTGTGAACGAGCCTAGATCCAGAGAGGCGATACGGGAGATTTTGTTTGGGGGTATATATGGGGGTACGAAGATGATTTAGATGAATAAATATTATTTTATTTCAATATTTTATGCGTTTAATAAGGTTCTTATTTCCCACCAGATCAGCAGGAAAGGCTCGCGAAGGCGGGCCTTTTTGTTGAATGCCGCTAACGCCAAGAAGAATGCGGGGCCTCCGCAGGTGCTTCGATTTCGGCTCCTGCCTTAGGACATTCCCACGGATTTCATGCGGTATGTATTGCGGCCTGCTTTTTTGGCTTCATACAGGGCCGAATCCGCCGCCGACATCAGCACCATGGCATCCGTCGGCGTGCTGGAAAATGCGATTCCTACGCTCGTGGTCACCGTCAGGCTTTTTTCTTCGACAGGTATGGGGGCTTGCATCGCCTCGATCAGCTTGCGCGCGATGGTTTCCGCGGCATCCGGCAAGGCTGCGTCTTCGACGATCACTACGAACTCATCGCCTCCCAGGCGGGCGACCAGGTCGGTGCTGCGCACGCTGTTTGCCAGCCGTCGCGCGAAGGCCCGCAGGATCCCATCCCCTACGGCGTGTCCGTGGTTGTCGTTGATGAGCTTGAAGCGGTCGACGTCGAGATACATCAGGGCGATCGGCAACCGATGCCGTTGCGCCCTGCCCAGCGCGACCGACAAGCGCTCGTCGAACTGGCGGCGGTTGGCCAAGCCCGTGAGCGTATCGACTCGGGCCAGCCGCTCCAGCTCCAGCCGGCTCGCATGCAGCGCCTGTTCGGCAGCCACTCGCCGGCTGATGTCGCGGCCGGCATAGATGATGTCCATTTCGCCGGCCCTGTCTTCGCTGGGGATCGGGCGGGTCACCGCTTCTACCCAGACGTAGTGGCCGTCCTTGTGGCGGACGCGATAGATCGCGGTCTGCGGCTCGCCCGAAGCGATCACCTCGGCCATGGCCTGCGCTTGGCGGTCGCGATCGTCCGGGTGGACCAGTCCCCAGCGCGACGTGAGCATTTCGGCCGGCTCCCAGCCGAGCATGTCCTTGGCCGAAGGCGAGACGTAGAGCCTCTCGCCGTTGCTGCGCATCCGCACTACCACGTCGTGCGAATAGTCCGCGAGCATCCGGTAGCGGTGTTCGCTTTCGCGCACGCGCGCAGTGAGCCGTTTGCGTTCGGCCATGGCCAAGGCGACCGGAATGGTCATCAGGCAGCCGCCTGCGATATAGATCTGCAGGAGAGCGATGCGCCCGGTCGTGCCGATATCCTGCACCAGCCACAGCGGACCTCTGCCCATCGACGTGGCGATGCTGCCGATGGTGGCGAGCAGGATCACGCCGACGGCCACGCCGGCGAAGCGGTGCCGGAACGCGCCTAAAAGCAAGGGCGGATAGGCCATGAAAAGGATGGGATAGTCGAAATTGAAGACGACGATGCTGATCGCGGCCACCAGCAGCATGCTGCCGATGAAACTCCAACGCCGTCCGGGCGCGCCGAATAGATCCAGCCCTTCGCGAAGCACGACCAGGGTCGAGGTCGCCACGATCACCATGCCGACGACGTGAGCCGCATACCAGCCGACGAAGTTCATCAGGAACGAACTGGCGTAGAGCAGGGAAGTGACCGACGCCGCCAGCGACCCGGATATGGCGCAGGCCGCCAGCGTGCTGCCGGTCGCGATGCCGCCCAGGCTGATCCAACGCTTGGGGTCGCCTACATCCGGCACCAAGCGCCTGACGACGCCGGCGACGATCAACACCTCAATCAGATTGCTGACGCCTATCGAAGCGGCATACGGCACCGAATAGCCGGATACCAACTGCCCAGCGACGTCGGCCGTCAAGCCTGCCGCCACGTAACCCGGCCATGAGTGCGTGGGCCGGGACAGCAACCACCCGGTGAAGATGCCGTTGCCGATCCAGATCGCGGCCAGCTCGCCGGGCCCCCGCGCCAAGGTGAGCGACAGCCAAGCCGTCGCGCCGATCAGCAGCGCCATGGCCGATCGGTCGAGCCACAGGCGGCGCGGCGTAGCCGGGGAACTGTTCACACCGACCTCTCGTCCCGGAGGGGTGCGCCCGATCTTATCTTAAGGCGCATGCGGCGGCGGTGGGCGCCGTCCGAAGTCTCGCGAAAAGAGACGCCGGGCCGCTACAGTAGCCGCAGTCGATCATCGGAAGAATCCGTGGCCAAGCTGCAGGGAAAGGCGCGCACCGCCTACGTTTGCGCGGAGTGCGGGGCCGAACACAACAAATGGCAGGGCCAGTGTGGCGAATGCGGCGCATGGAATTCGCTGAGCGAGATCGTGCTCGAATCGGCGGCCGGCAAAGCGGCGTCGCCGGCGGCGCGGCGCAGCAGTTGGGCCGGAAAGGTCGACGCGCCCAAGGTCACCGCCTTGAAGGACGTGCGCCATAGCGAAGACGCGCGCGTGTCCACCGGCATCGGCGAGTTCGACCGCGTGCTCGGCGGCGGCCTGGTCGAAGGCGCGGTGGTGCTGGTCGGCGGCGATCCGGGCATCGGCAAGTCGACGCTACTGTTGCAGGCCCTCGCGCAGATGGCGCCGGCCTTGCCCGGGTTGTACGTCACCGGCGAGGAATCGTTGGGGCAGGTGGCCGGACGCGCGGCGCGGCTCGGGCTGCCGCTCGACGGCTTGAATGCCCTGGCCGAAACCGGCGTCGAACGCATCCTCGAACACGCCAGCGAGCTGCAGCCCAAGCTGATCGTCGCCGACTCGGTGCAGACCTTGTGGACCGAACAGCTCACCGCCGCGCCCGGTTCGGTCGGCCAGGTGCGCGAGAGCGCCGCTCGCCTGGTGCGTTACGCCAAGGAGACCGGCGCCGCCGTATTCCTGGTCGGCCACGTCACCAAGGAAGGCGGCATCGCCGGCCCGCGCGTGCTCGAGCACATGGTCGATGCGGTGTTGTATTTCGAGGGCGATTCCGGATCGCGCTTCCGCGTGCTGCGCGCATTCAAGAACCGCTTCGGCGCCGTCAACGAGCTGGGCGTGTTCGCGATGGGCGACAAGGGCCTGCGCGAAGTGCCCAACCCTTCCGCGATTTTCCTGTCCGGCGGCAGCGTGCAGCAACCGGGCAGTTGCGTGATGGTCACGCGCGAAGGCACGCGGCCGTTGTTGGTGGAAGTGCAGGCCTTGGTCGATTCGTCGCCATTATCGAACCCGCGCCGGGTCGCAGTCGGGCTGGAGCAGAACCGGCTGGCGATGCTGCTGGCGGTGCTGCACCGCCACGGCGGCGTGGTCGTTTCCGATCAGGACGTGTTCGTCAACGTGGTAGGCGGCATCCGCGTGCAGGAAACCGCGGCAGATCTTCCCGTGCTGCTGGCGGTGCTGTCGTCGCTGCGCGATCGGCCGTTGCCGGACAAGACCATCGCGTTCGGCGAGATCGGCCTGTCGGGCGAGATCCGTCCGGTGCCGAACGGCGAAGAGCGCTTGAAGGAAGCCGCCACGCACGGCTTCAAGCGCGCGATCGTGCCGAAGGCTAATGCGCCCAAAGCAGGCAGCTACAAAGGCATGGAAGTCGTAGCGGTCGAACGCTTATCGGATGCGCTGAGCGCCGCTGAGTAGCCGCGTTTCGCTTTTAGCCGTCATTCCCGCGAAGGCTGAAATCCAGTGACTTTGGCTTCTCCAGAAAGCGACGACGCGATCTGCCGTTCCGCGCGCCCTCACCCAACCCTCTCCCGCAAGCGGGAGAGGGCTAAAGCTAAGTCACTGGATTCCCGCCTTCGCGGGAATGACGGCTCAAGAGCAACGCCGGTCAATGCCCGCCGCTCGCCGCAGGTCCCAGCTTCGCCGCGAATGGCGGCTTGGCGACCCACACGAACAGGATCACCACCAGGAAGATGATGCCCAGCAGGTGGAAGATCTCGTTGAAGCCGATCTGCGCGGCCTGGTTGGAGATCATCCGTTCCATCATCGCCGCGCCGCGCTGCAAGTCGCCGCCGCCCATGCGGGCGAGCGTGTCGATGGTCGCCGAATCATAGGCCGACAATTTCTCGGTGAGATGCGCGTGGTGCACGGCGCCGCGCTCGGTCCAAGCATACGTAGTCAGCGAGGCCGCGAAACTGCCACCCAGCGTGCGCATGAACGTCGCCAGCCCCGAACCGGCCGCGATCTCGTGCGGTTGCAGGTCCGACAGCAGTATCTGCAGCACCGGCATGAAGAACAGCGCCACGCCGAAGCCCTGGAACAGCTGCACCAGCGCGATGTGGTTGAAATCCACGTCCAGGTTGAACCCGGCGCGGGCGAAGCTGGTCAGCGACATCGCGATGAAGGCGAACGAGGCCAGCCAGCGCAAATCGAACTTGTGCGCGTACTTGCCGACGAACGGCGTCAGCAGTACCGGCAAGATGCCGATCGGCGCGGTCGCGAAACCGGCCCATATCGCGGTGAAACCCAGATTGCGCTGCAGCCACAACGGCACCAGGATGCCGACGCTGAAGAACGCCGCGTAAGCCACCACCATCGCGGCCGTGCCGGCGCTGAAGTTGCGGTGCCGGAACAGCTTCAGATTGACGATCGGATCCTTGTCGGTCAATTCCCAAATCACGAACACCGCCAGCGAGATCGCCGACACGATCGCCAGGATCACGATCAGGTTGGAGCGGAACCAGTCTTCGTCGTTGCCCAGGTCGAGCAGGATCTGCAGCGCGCCCACGCCCAGCACCAGCGTAATCAGGCCGACGTAGTCCATCTTCGGCTTTTCGAGCCGTTCGGGCCGGCCGCGCAACTGGCTGCCGACGACCAAGCTGGCGAAGATGCCGATCGGCACGTTGATGAAGAAGATCCATTCCCAGCTGTAGTTGTCGGTGATCCAGCCGCCGAGGATCGGGCCCGCGATCGGCGCGACCACCGTTACCATCGCCAGCAGCGCGATCGCCTGGCCTCGCTTCTGCGGCGGATAGATCGAGATCAGCAATGCCTGCGTGATCGGGTACATCGGCCCGGCGACGAACCCCTGCAGCGCGCGCGCGGCGACCAGCAGGCCCATGCTGTTCGCAAGGCCGCACAACAAGGACGCGATCACGAACAGGAACGTCGCCCAGACGAACAGTTTGCGCTCGCCGAAATGGCGCGTCAGCCAACCGGTCAGCGGCAGCGCGATCGCATTGCTGACGGCGAACGATGTGATCACCCAAGTCGCCTGGTTGGCGCTGCCGCCCAGGTTGCCGGAGATCGTCGGCAGCGAGACGTTGGCGATCGTCAGGTCCAATACCTGCATGAACGACGCGAGCGCCAAGCCGAGCGTGGTCAGCGCGAGATTTGGCGGACGGAAGCCGGCTTGCGGCGCCGGCGCGGCGGCAGTGGCGGTTGCGGACATGGGATTACCTGATCGGATATGCGCCGGGAGTCGCGGCTATCGGAAAAGATGCCCGGATGCGGTGCGGGGCCCGCACCCAGGCGGGGGATCAGCTGTGGCGCGCCGGCAGGTTGTCGCGAATGATCTTGTCGATCAGCGCTTCGGCATCGGTCAGTTGTTTGGCGTAGGCCTGCGTGCTCAGCAACGGCTTGCTGGACGCGGCATTGGCCAGCACGGCGCCGTTCTGGTCGCGCAGGCTCACGTCCACGCTCATGCTCAAGCCCAGGCGCAAGGGGTGCTCGATCACCTGTTTCTGGTCCAGTTCGATGCGCACCGGCACACGCTGCACGATCTTGATCCAATTGCCGCTGGCGTTCTGCGCCGGCAGCAGGGCGAAGGCGCTGCCGGTGCCCAAGCCCAGGCTGGCGACCTTGCCGTTGTAGGTGACGTCGTTGCCGTACAAATCCGAATGCAGCTCGACCGGTTGGCCGATGCGCATCTTGTGCAATTGCGTTTCCTTGAAATTGGCGTCGACCCAGACCTGTTCCAGCGGCACGATGGTCATCAGCGTGGTGCCCGGCTGCACGCGCTGGCCGAGCTGCACGCTGCGCTTGGCGACGTAGCCCGAAACCGGCGCGACGATCGACGACCGCTGCAGGTTCAAGTAGGCCTGGCGCAACTGCGCCGCGGCGGCTTGCACTTGCGGCTGGTTGGCCACGGTGGTGGCATCGACCAGGGCGCGGTTGCGCGAGAGGTTGCCGCTGGAGGCGCGCAGGCCGGCTTCGAGCACGGCCAGTTCGTTGCGGGCGTGCGCCAGTTCTTCGGCCGAGACCGCGCCATTGGCGACCAGGCCCACGCGGCGCTGCAGATCGGCGCGCGCGCGCTGCACCGAGGCTTGGCGTGCGGCCAGGTCGGCCTGGCCGGCATCGACCGCGCTGTACAGGCCGCGCACCTGCCGCACCGTATTGGCGAGATTGGCGACAGACTGTTCGTACGCGACCTTGGCGTCGTTCGGATCCAGTCGCACCAGCACCTGCCCGGCGGCGACCTTCATGCCGTCGTCGGCGCCGATGCTGACCACGGTGCCGAGCGTCTGCGGCGTGATGCTGACCACGTTGCCTTGCACATAAGCATCGTCGGTGTCTTCGTGCCAGCGCGCGACCGTGAAGTAATAGACCGTCCAGACGATCGCGGCCAGCACCACCACGGACAGCAGGATGAGCAGCGCCTTGCGGCGCTTGCCGTTCTTGGGCGCGACCGGCGCCGGAGTCGCGGCTTTCGGGTTGATTTCGGTAGTCATGGCGTGGGGGCCTTGGTAAAAACGAATCGATTATTGGGAAGCGGTGCGGGCGGATGGCGGCGCATTCAGCGCCAGACCGCCGCCGAGCGCGCGATCGAGGTCGACCGTCGCCGCGTAGCGCTGCGCCTGCAGCGCGGTCAATTGTTGTTCGAGCTGCAGCAAGGGACGCTGCACGGACAGCACGTCGAGCTGCGTGCCCAGGCCGGCGCGGTAACGCGCGTCGGCGACTTGCAACGCGGATTTCGAGGCGTCGCGCGCGCGGTTGGCGGCGGCGATCTGCGCGTCCAGCGACCGCGCGGCCTGCAGCGCGTCGGTGACTTCGCGCAGCGCCATCACCAGCGTTTGGTTGTAGTCGGCCACGGCCAGGTCGTAATCGGCGTCGCTTTTGGCGAGCGTGCTGCGCAGGCGGCCGCCGTCGAAGATCGGCAGGCTGATCGCCGGGCCGCCGAAACCGAGCAGCGCGTCGCCGCCGAACAGGTCGGACAAGCCGGAAGACGCCAGGCCGACCAGCGCATTGAGATTGACGCTGGGCTTGAACGCGGCCTTGCTCGCATCGATGCCGCGGCTCGCCGCTTCCACCCGCCAGCGTGCGGCAACGACGTCGGCGCGATGGCCGAGCAGTTCGCTGGGCAATACGTCCGGCACGGCAGGCGCGGGCGCGGCCAGCAGTTTCGGCGGCGCGATATCCAGGCCGCGGTCCGGGCCCTTGCCCAGCATCGCGGCCAGCGCATTGCGCAGCGCGTCGATCTGCTGCTGCGCGGCCTGCGCCTGCTGTTGGGCGCTGGCGATCGCGCTTTCGGCCTGGCGCAGTTGCAGGTCGTTGTCGAGTCCCGCATCGACGCGCTGTTGGCTGAGGCCGGACAGGCGCGATGAGCGCCGCTCTTCGTTCTTGGCGACGTCGAGCGCGGCGTAAGCCTGCGACAACGACACATAAGCGCGTGCGATGTTCGAAGAAAGCGCCAGCCTTGCCGCCTGCGCATCCACCTCGGCGGCGCGCGCCTGGCCCACGGCGGCTTCGTACTGCGCGCGATGGCCGCCCCAAAGATCGGGCGACCATTTGAAGTCGAGCATCAGCACCGTGCTGGCTTGCAGGTCGCCGCCGATCGGCGGCGGCACCAGCGTTTCGGGCGCCTGTACGCCGGTGTACTGCGCGCTCGCGCCGAGCGTGGGCTTGCGCGCGGCGTCGGCCAGGCCGGCTTGCGCTTGCGCCTGGCGCAGGCGCGCATCGGCCGCCGCCAAGGTCGGCGTGCCTTGCAAAGCTTCGCGGATCAGCGCATCGAGTTGCGGATCGCCGAGCGCGGTCCACCAATCCTGTTTGGGGAAGGCGGCATCGCTGAGCTTGTATTCGCCGAAGCTGCGCGATGCAGCCAGGGTGTCGGCATCGGTGGGGCGGCCTTCCGGCGCCAGGCCGCGCGTGCTCGCGCAGCCGGCAAGGAGCAGCGCGGAAACGAGGAGCGCAATCGCCGGCAAGGCGCGGCGGGATTGGGGGGCGGTGCGGGACATGGATCAATCACCCGATAGGGAAAGGTTGTCGCGTACTCGTTCGAGTAGGAGCGTGAGTTGTTCGCGCTCGGCGTCGTTCATGCCGGACATGGCACGTTCGCGCACTCGCATCCCGCATTCGTTGATGTCGCGCCAGATGACGGCGCCGGCATCGGTCAGATGGATGTGCAAGGCGCGGCGATCGGCGGGATCGTCGACGCGCACGATCAGGCCTTTGGCTTCGAGCTTGTCCAACAAGCGGGTCATCGCGCCGGGATTCAGCTCCGCGGCGCGAGCCAGGTCGGTCACGCTGGCGATGCCGTCGGCCAGCTTTTTGATCGTGACGTACTGGCTGAAGGTCAGGTCATGGCCGGCCTTGGCGAGCTCGTCTTCCATCCGCGCCCAAAGGTTGTCGCGGACCTGGCGGATCAGCAGGCCGAGCGTGGATCCGCTGCAGGCTGCGTTGGACGGGGTCGTTTTCATGGGGCGGCATATTGCTACCCCTAACAATATTTGTCAATGCAATTATTGTTTCAGCAATAGAACATCGAGTTCAACTCGCTATATCTAATAAAATCAAACAGTTAATTAAACTTACCTAGCCGCGGCCCGACTCGAGATTGACACACTGTCCATTGGCTGACGAAACCGCTTTGTAGGTGCGAATTCATTACGCACGCTCTTGGGCCCGAACACTGCGTCGTAGGAGCGGCTTCGACCTCGAGTTTTACGGCTGTCGTCCCGAGCGAAGCGAGGGGCTTGCCTATACGTGGCGAAGAGCATGTCCCTCGCTTCGCTCGGGGTGACAGCAAAGATCAAAAGCTCGCGGCTGAAGCCGCTCTTACGAAGAGCCGTCGCGTCTTGCGAGGATCAGACGCGCTTGAGCAGCAGCTCCAGCACGAACTTGCTGCCGAAGAACGCCAGGATCAGCAAGGCCATCGCGGCAAGCGTCCAGCGCACCGCGACGGCGCCGCGCCAGCCGTAGCGCCAGCGGCCCAGCAACAAAGCGCCGAAGGCCAGCCAGGACAGCACGCTCAACACGGTCTTGTGCACCAGGTGCTGCGCGAACAGGTTCTCGACGAACAGCATCCCGGTCAGCAGCGTGGCGGTGAGCAGGATGAAGCCGACCGCGATGGTGCGGAACAGCAGCGATTCCAATTCGGTCAGCGGCGGCAATGCACGCAACCAACCTCGGAATTCGCGCCGGCGCAGCGCGCGCTCTTGCGTCCACAACATGATCGCCAGCAAGGCCGCGACCGCGAGCGTGGCGTAGGCGAGCAGGGCGCACCAGGCGTGCAGTTGCAGGCGCCAGTCGAGCGCTTCGCCATGCACGTGGCCATACCCGGCATAGGCCAGCAATGAAGCGGCTGCGACCGGGAAGACGATCACACCCAGCGCCGCCATCCGCCCGGTCGCGCCGAACGCGGCGGTTAAGGCCGCCATGCCCAGGCCGACCAGGGACAGTGCCGCGAAGAAATGCAGGTCCGTGCCGCCGCTTTGGCGCCAGCCGAGGATGTGGACGATCGCGTGCAGGACGACCGCCGGCAGCGCCGGCAATAGCCAGCCCGCGGAAATCCGGCCCTCGTCGCGGACCACGGCCCCGACCAGCAGGCCGGCGGCGGCGAGATAGAGCAGGGCGGCGATGAGAACGATTGTCATCGGCGCAGTGTCGCACAAGGCGGGCTTTGTGGCGTCGGCTTTTGTGGGAGCGGCTTCAGCCGCGAGCTTTTCGGCATCCGTGGAACACGACCCCATGCGAAGAGCTCGCGGCTGAAGCCGCTCCCACAAAAAAGCCCCGGCAGGGCCACGGGCTATAATTCGCGTCCCTGTCCGCGTGCGCATGAACCCATGTTCGAATCCCTCACCCAACGCCTGTCCGGCACCATCGAACGCCTGCGCGGGCGCGGCCGGCTGACCGAGGAGAACATCCGCGAAGCGACCCGCGAAGTGCGCATCGCCTTGCTCGAGGCGGACGTGGCGCTGCCGGTCGTGCAGGCGCTGATCGAACGCATCAAGGTGCGCGCGGTCGGCCAGGAAGTGCTCAAGAGCCTCACCCCAGGCCAAGCGCTGATCAAGGTCGTGCGCGACGAGCTGACCAACGTGATGGGCTCGGCCGCCAGCGACCTGAACCTCAACGTGCCGGCGCCGGCGGTGATCCTGATGGCCGGCCTGCAGGGCGCGGGCAAGACCACCACCGTGGCCAAGCTCGCCAAGCACCTGAAGGAAAAGCGCAAGAAGAAGGTGATGGTGGTCAGCGCCGACGTCTACCGTCCGGCCGCCATCGAACAGCTGAAGACGTTGGCGCAGCAGGTGGACGTGCTGTTCTTCCCGTCGGACGCGTCGCAGAAGCCCGAAGCCATCGTCCGTGCCGCCATCGACGACGCCAAGAAATCCTACGCCGACGTGCTGATCGTCGACACCGCCGGCCGCCTCGCCATCGACGAAGCGATGATGGCCGAGATCAAGGCGCTGCATGCCGCGGTGAATCCGGTCGAGACCCTGTTCGTGGTCGACTCGATGACCGGCCAGGACGCGGCGACCACCGCCAAGCATTTCGGCGAAGCCCTGCCGCTGACCGGCGTGGTGCTGACCAAGACCGACGGCGACGCGCGCGGCGGCGCGGCGCTGAGCGTGCGCTACGTCACCGGCAAGCCGATCAAGTTCGTCGGCGTCGGCGAAAAGCCCGATGGCCTGGACGTGTTCCATCCCGACCGCGTCGCCAGCCGCATCCTGGACATGGGCGACGTGCTGTCGCTGGTCGAGCAGGTCGAGCAGCAGGTCGACAAGGACAAGGCGCAGAAACTCGCCGAGAAAGTCGCCAAGGGCAAGAAGTTCGACTTGAACGACATGCGCGACCAGCTGGAGCAGATGCAGAACATGGGCGGCCTGTCCGGTTTGATGGACAAGTTGCCGGGCATGGGCCAGATCCCGGACGCGGTCAAGAACCAGGTCACCGGCAAGGAAATGCCGCGCATGATCGCGATCATCGGTTCGATGACCAAGAAAGAGCGCCGCAATCCGCAATTGCTCAACGGCTCGCGCCGCGCGCGCATCGCGAAGGGCTCGGGCACCACGCCGGCCGACGTCAACCGTCTGCTCAAGCAATACCAGCAGATGGAAAAGATGATGGGCAAGCTGGGCCGCGGCGGCATGAAGGGCATGATGCGCGGCATGCGCGGGATGATGGGCGGCGGCGGGATGCCGTTCCGCTAAGCGGGTGCCGCTTTTCGTAGGAGCGGCTTTAGCCGCGAGCTCTTTCGATCAGATCGCGTGAGGGAAAGAGCTCGCGGCTAAAGCCGCTCCTACGAAGAGCAAAAGCCTCCAGCTGGGTCGGTTGAGGAGCGAGGAATGACGGACGAAGTGTTGCAAGGCGGATGCCAATGCGGCGCAGTACGCTATTCGATCACCGGCGAACCGATGCTCGCCGCCATATGCCACTGCACGATGTGCCGCCGTGCCCACGCCGCACCGGCCGTGGCATGGGCGATGTTCGACGAATCGCAGGTGGCGTTCGACAAGGGACAACCGCATCCGTACGCCTCCTCGCCCGATGCGCGACGCGGCTTCTGCCGCGACTGCGGCACCCAGATCAGCTTCACCGCCAGCTTCCTGCCCGGCCTGATCGATATCTCGCTCGGCAGCCTCGACGACCCGGAAGCGATCCGCCCGACGCTGCACTACTGGGACAACGAACACCTGTCCTGGGTGGATTTCGCCGATGGCCTGCCGCGCCATCCCGAATTCCCGCCGATGGAATGATGCGGTGAGCAGCAACGTCCGCGATCGCATCGACGCTTTCTGCGGGCGCTACGGTTTGCGTTTGCCGATTCTGCTTGCGCCGATGGCCGGCGTCAGTCCGGTGGGCTTGTCGGTCGCGGTCGGCAAGGCCGGCGGCATGGGCGCGCTAGGTGCGCTGATGTCGACGCCGGGCGAGATCGAACAATGGTTGCGCGATTACCGTGCGGCCACCGATGCGCCGGTACAAGCCAATCTTTGGATTCCTGATCCGCCGCCGCGTCGCGATGCGGAAGCCGAAGCCGCGATGCGCGAATTCCTCGCGGCGTGGGGGCCCGCAGTCGAAGCTACCGCAGGTGATGCGAAGCCCTACGATTTCGATGCGCAATGCGAAGCGCTGATCGCCGCGCGGCCGCAAGTGGCCTCGTCGATCATGGGCGTGTTCGCGCCCGGTTACGCGGCGCGATTGCGCGAGGCCGGCATCGCCTGGTTCGCCACCGCGACGACATTGGGCGAAGCGTTGGCTGCGGAAGCGGCCGGCGCGGATGCGGTGATCGCGCAGAGCTTCGAAGCCGGCGGCCATCGCGGTGCGTTCCGCGCTCAAGAAGCGGAGCGGCAATCGGTGGGCCTGTTCGCGCTGCTGCCGCGGTTGGCCGACCGATTGCGGATCCCGGTGATCGCTTCGGGCGGCATCGCCGACGGTCGCGGCATCGCCGCGGCGTTGACGCTGGGCGCGAGCGCGGTGCAGATCGGCACTGGGTTCCTGCGCTGCCCGGAAGCGGGAATCGCACCGAGCTGGGCGAGCGCGTTGGCCGTGGCTGAGCCAGAAAATACCTGGCCGACGCGTGCGTTCTCGGGCCGGCTGGGCCGCTCGTTGGCTACCGAATATGTAAGGGCCGTGGTCGAGCCGGGCGCACCGTCGCCGGTCGCTTATCCGGTCCAGCGCGGCCTGACTGCGGCCATGCGCCAACAGGGCGGGCGGGACGACGACCTGGCCCGGATCCAGGCCTGGGCCGGTCAATCGGCCTGGCTGGCCCCGGCCAAACCCGCGGCGGAATGCGTCGCGGACTGGTGGGAGGCGGCCCAGTCGCTGATTCCGGACGCCTGAAAGGGCGAATGGACCGGGAGTTTCCTCGGCCGCTTCAATGGCTTACAATCGCCGGCTTACCTCGCCGCTCCCTGGCGACTGGGCAACACAGGAAACACCGTTCATGGTCAAGATCCGTCTCACCCGTGGCGGCGCGAAGAAGCGCCCCTTCTACCACATCATCGTCACCGACCAGCGCGCTGCGCGCGATGGCCGCAACATCGAGCGCCTGGGTTATTTCAACCCGATCGCCTCCGGCAATGAGAAGCGCGTCGAGCTGGACACCGCTCGCGTCGAACATTGGATCGGCAAGGGCGCGCAGATGACCGACAAGGTCCGCAACCTGTACAAGGAAGCGGCCAAGGTCCAGGCTTCGGCCTGATCCTCGCGGCCGTGCCTCGCGCGGCCGACGCGTCATGAGCGAACACGAGCGCCGCGTCCTGTTGGGCAGGATCGTCGGCGCTTTCGGCGTGCGCGGCGAGCTCAAGCTCGACTCGTTCACCGAGCCCAAGGCCGCGATCTTCCGCTATCAACCCTGGACCTTGCGCGATGCGCAGGGACGCGAACGCAGCTTCGACGGCGCGCGCGGCCGCGATACGCCCAAAGGCGTGGTCGCCACGCTGCCCGACGTCTCCGATCGCGATACGGCCGAAGCGCTGCGCGGCACCGAAGTCTGGGTACCGCGTTCGGCCTTGCCGCCGTCCAAGCCCGGCGAGTACTACTGGATCGACCTGGAAGGCCTGCGCGTGGTGAATGCCGAAGGCGTCGAATTCGGCCGCGTTTCGCATCTGTTTTCGACCGGCGCCAACGATGTGCTGGTGGTGCAGGGCGATCGCGAACGCATGGTTCCGTTCGCGATGCCCGATTACATCGTGTCGATCGATTTCGACGCACAGCTGATCACCGTCGATTGGGACGCCGATTTCTGATTTTGCTTTTGTAGGAGCGGCTTTAGCCGCGAGCTCTTTCCTGCAGATCGCTGCGGTACGACTAAAGAGCTCGCGGCTAAAGCCGCTCCTACAAAGAACAAAAAGCGAAGGCGAAAGAACATGCGCATCGACATCGTCAGCCTGTTCCCCGAGTTCGTGAGCCAGATCGCCCGCCACGGCGTGGTCGGCCGCGCGCAGGAACGCGGCCTGCTGGCGCTGCACGGCTGGAATCCGCGCGACCATGCCGAGGGCAGCTACCGCCGCGTCGACGACCGCCCGTTCGGCGGCGGCCCCGGCATGGTGATGATGATCGACCCCTTGCGCGACTGCCTGGCCGCCGCGCGCCTGGCCGATCCGGCGCCGGCCCGCGTCATTTATCTCAGCCCGCAGGGCAGGCCGCTGACCCAGGCCAAGGTCCGTGAACTGGCCGGCGAATCTCGGTTCATTCTGTTGTGCGGTCGCTACGAAGGCGTCGACGAGCGCCTGCTCGCGGCCGAAGTCGACGAGGAAATCTCGATCGGCGATTACGTGCTGTCGGGCGGCGAACTGGCCGCGGCCGTGGTGGTCGATGCCGTCGCCCGGCTGCAGGATGGCGCGCTGAACGATGCCGAATCCGCCGCCCAGGACAGCTTCGAGGCCGATGGCCTGCTCGATTGCCCGCACTACACACGCCCGGTCGAACATGAACTGGGCAACGTGCCGGAGGTGCTGATGTCGGGCAACCATGCGCAGATCGCCCGCTGGCGCCGGCAGCAGGCCCTAGGCCGGACCTGGCTGAGGCGGCCAGACCTGCTGGACGAGGCGGGGTTGTCCAAGGCCGACCGCGAGCTACTGGACGCCTTTAAGGCGGAAAACCCCGGCTGACCCCGTATTTCTGTCTTCCCGAGCGCAGCGAGGGATCTGCTTCACCGGCGCGGCAGCAAGCGGGGCAAGCCAGGGAAACGGGTAAACCCTAGCCACACAAGGAAAAAGCCCGCTATAATGCACGGCTTCGCTCTACCGCCAGGCGCCTGCCCGCAGGCCCGACCCGGCATCCACAATAACGACAGAACCCAAGATCAAGCAGGCCGCGCCATGAACAAGCCCTCCATCAACACCTTGCTGCAGGAATTCGAAGCCGCCCAAGCGCAGCGCAAGCTGCCCGAGTTCGGCCCGGGCGACACCGTCGTCGTCAACGTCAAAGTGAAGGAAGGCAACCGCGAGCGCGTGCAGGCCTACGAAGGCGTAGTGATCGGCAAGAAGAACGCCGGCCTCAACTCCGCGTTCACCGTTCGCAAGATCTCGCACGGCTACGGCGTCGAGCGCGTCTTCCAGACCCATAGCGCCACCATCGACTCGGTGCAGGTCAAGCGCCGCGGCGCCGTCCGCGCCGGCAAGCTGTACTACCTGCGCGGCCTGGAAGGCAAGAAGGCCCGCATCAAGGAAGATCTGGCCGCCCACGGCAAGGCCAAGAACGCGCCGGCCGCTGCCGCCGAGTAATCTTTCGCTCATTCGATACGCGAACGGCCGCCCCATGGGCGGCCGTTTTCGTTTCGTACTCCGGCTTTTCCTTCTCCCTCCGGGAGAAGGTGGCGCGCAGCGCCGGATGAGGGTTCGGCGCGAGTGCGGTGCGGCAATCACACAACGAACCCTCATCCGCCCTGCGGGCACCTTCTCCCGGCGGGAGAAGGAAAAGCAGTGGTTACCTGCCTTCCGCCGAAAACACGGGCCGGAAGAACGAACGCTCCCAGCTCACGATGCAACGCGTGCGCTCGGCCAATGCCAGGGCTTCCTGGCATTCGGCATCATCTCTGGCTCGTTCGCGATAGCGCTCGTAGGCCGCGAAACTCGGGAAGGTGAACATGGCCAGCGCCACGTTATTGGTGCCTTCCGAGGGCATGAAGTAGCCGTGATGGTCGCCGCCGAACTTGCCGACCAAGCGGATCCACATCCGGCCATAGGCTTCGAAATCGTCGAGCTTGTAGGGATCGATGACGTAGCGCAGGAAACAGGTGACGGCCATGGCGACTCCGCGCAATCGGGATGGCCGCAACATATCACCGGCGAATGCCGGCGGCGCTTCGCGGGAGCGGTTTCAGCCGCGAAGGTTTCGAGTGCTGAGCCCTCATCCGATTCAAAGCTCATGTGGGAGCGGCTTCTGTGGGAGCGGCTTCTGTGGGAGCGGCTTCAGCCGCGAGCTTTTGTCGGTTCGCGAGAATGTGCGGAAAGAGCTCGCGGCTGAAGCCGCTCCCACAGAAGCCGCTCTTACGAAAACCCCAGACTCATATGCCGAACCATCCGCGCTGCCGCGCTTCCTGCAAACCCGCGTCGATGTGCTTCCACAGATCGGGGCATCCCGCTTCGATCGGCGCACGCACCCGTGCCACTACGCGCTCGTAGCCGATCCCGTTCTCGCGCCAGCTCTGTCCATCGTTGGCCAGGTTGAGCAGCACCGGCATGGCCCGATCCATGGCGTTGGCGAAGCGCGCCTCGGGCGTTTCGCCGCTTTCGAACTCCTGCCACAACGCCAGCAACGGCGCGCCCTGCGCCGCCGGCAGCATGCCGAAGATCCTGGTCGCCGCCGCCAGCTCGGCCGCCCTGCGTTCTTCCCAGCCGCCTTCGACGAAGGCCATCGTATCGCCGGTATCGATTTCGCCGATGTCGTGGACCAGCAGCATGCGGATCACCCGGTCGAGATTGACCGGCGTTTGCGCATGATGCGCCAGCGACGCGGCCATCATTGCCAGCTGCCAACTGTGCTCGGCGGAATTCTCGTATCGGTCCAGGCCGAGCGGCTTGACCTTGCGGGTCACGCCTTTGAGCTTGTCCAGCTCGAGAATGAAATCGATGATCAGCTGCATGGGTCCTTATCGACTGCACCGAAGCGGGTCGGCTGCACGAATTGTCGAGTGACCCATGCCGCGCCGCAAGCGGCGGCATGTCTAGCCTTTGTCGAGAACGATATCCCAGCGCGCCAACAGCGAATCCGGCTCGAGGTCTTGCGTCGGCGGTTCGAGCGAAACGATCAGCCGCTCCCGGTTCGCGCCGACGGTCCGCAAGAGCGCGTCATCGTCGTTCAAGGGCTCGCCCGCAAAGTACAGTTGGGTGACGGTGCGGTTGACCCGGCCGGCGATGTCGAAGTGGATATGCGGCGGCCGCATCACGCCGGCATCGGCGGGATAGGCGCCGGGCTTGATGGTCTTGAACCGGTAGCGGCCTTCCGCGTCGGTCCGCAACACCGCATAACCTTCGAAATGGGGGTCCAGCGGCGCGGGATTGTTGTCGCTGGGATGGGTGTAACGGCCGTGCGCGTTCGCCTGCCAGATTTCGATGCGCACGCCCGGCAGCGCTCTGCCTTGCGCGTCGGTGACGCGTCCCATCACATGGATCGCCTGTCCTGCTGCGCGACCCGGTCTGCCCTTGATCATCGTCAGGTCGGCGTCCTGGTCCAAGGGTTTAACCAAGGGATAGAACGGGCCGAGGATCTGGGCCGGCGTTCGCCTAATCTTCTGGGCCAGCAATGGCGCGGCATGGCCGAACACGGCCAAGCCGCCGAGGGTCGCCGCGGTACCCAGCAGGCGCCGCCGCTCGATCCGATCCTGTGCGCTCATTGCGTCTCCTTGCGGTTGCAGGGATCTTCTGTGAACAACGCGGCAGAAGGATGCGTGAGGACAGCCCGTCAGATTTGCTTGGTCATGAAGAGGCTGTGCGGGTCTTCGATGTAGTCGCCGAACGGCTCGCAGGCGATGAAACCGTAGCGCGCGTACAGCCTGTGCGCCGGCGCGAATGCCGCCATGGACCCGGTTTCCAGGCTCAACCTGCGGTAACCACGGCGAGCGGCTTCCTGCAGGATGTGTTCGAGCATGCCGGCCGCGACGCCCTTGCCGCGGTGGCGCGGCGAAGTGCGCATGGATTTGATCTCGCCGTGCCGCGCATCGAGCTGTTTGAGCGCACCGCAACCCACCAGTTCGTCGCCTTCCCAGGCGCTCCAGAAGGTGATTTCCGGCTTGCGCAGGGCCTCGAGATCGAGCGCATGGATGCTTTCGGGCGGCGAGTGCAGGGCCATGTCCTGCAAGTGTTCTTGCAGCAATCGTGCGATTTCTGGGCTTTGCAGATCGTCTACGCGGATTTCCATGGATTTCTTGTGATTAGTTTCCGGGGAGGGTTTTGATGGCCGACACGAATACGAACGCGAAGAACAGTACGGCGGCGATCAGGGCGACGGAACCCCATTTGACCAGCCACGTCCATATTCCGCGTGTAAGCGGCGCGTTCGAAGGTGTCGACGTTCACCGGGCGGGCGGCGATGAGGTCGGGGTCTTTCAGGATACGGACCGCGTCTTCGGCTTGCGAATTCAGGCAGACGAAGACGATCCAGTGCGGCGGCCCTCGACGCGGGCTGGCGTCCCGGGTGAAGGTGGGGATGCCCTTCTCGTGCATCAGGCCGACGATGCGGCTGAGTTCGGCATGGTCGTGGACACAAGTCAGGATGCGCATGGATTCGGGCGCCTTATCTCCGGAATTCGGTCGGGCGCTCGAGCTGGTAGATGGCTTCGGTCAGGTCGTCCATCTTGCCGGTCAGTATCGCCTGCGCGTCGTACAGGCCACGGTTGTAGAAATACGCCCCGATTTCGCCGGAAAAGAAATCGAGCAGGAATTCCGCATCGAAACGGCCGATGTCCTGTTTCAGCTCTTCGGTGAAGTAGAGCTGGATCTTGCGGACGATAGCCGCTTTCTCGTCCTCGGTGAATTTGATTTCCGCCATCGCAGCCTCGGCTAGACCGTGGTTTCGGGTGTTCAACCCGCCAGCAGTTTGACCCATTTCGATCTAACCCAACCGGACCGGCACGGACCGGTGTAAGCCCTGGGCGAGCTTGACGCGTTGGAAACGCCGCAGTCTGGCGGAGTCCCCTTTCCGGGCATGTACACCACGCCCTGCCATTCGCCGCCGGCCGCGCTATCGCAAAGGTACAGCCCCTGGCCGTTTTGCAGCGCGTCGGTCTGCGCATATTGCGTGCCAGGGCCGGATCGCACGGCGAGCGAGCTGTATTTGAGCCCCGATACCTCGCCCCAGCTTGAGCAAGCATCGATATCGGGAATTTCGCCGACCATCACCGGTACCGTCACGGCTTGGGCGGAGACGACAAGCACTGTCAGTACAAGCGCGAAACCTGTGGCGCGCGTTATGGATTTCGTCGACATGAGAATCCCGTTGGGTTGTAGGCTTGAATGGAATCGTTAGGCCGCGCCACGAAAATATTCATAGCTACTAAACGCCTGGATTAGGCCGACTCGCGAAGCGGGTTCGGCTTGAATGAGTTGTCAAGTATCATCATGGCGAGCATGTGGTCTCCACAGTTGAGACCGTGTCGGCATGAAATTTCAACCGAAGCCAGCAGCCGTCGTTCCCTAGGTAATCTCTAAAGGTAGCTCCATCTCGCTGGTACGCGCCGGAGGGGCCATATGCCTTTTCGACTTGCGCATATGACATGCCAGGACAAATCTTTGCTGGAGTGCAGAACCTTTTGCTGGAGCTGACCACGCCGCCGACACCTTGCTCGTCAAGGGAAACCACAAGGCCTTGATAGACAAGTGTTATGGGTAGGAAGAAGCCGCCATCTTCTTTGCGTTGCTGGGGTTTGCCTAGCATTGCTATAACGGACTTCTCGCTCTGTCCTATTGCGATCCCACCTAATGTCAGGCGTTGAGTCTCAGGTGTAAGGGGTCCAGCGTCCGCGTGCGTTAAGACGAGCTGGGCCAATACCGTTAGCAGCAACATGAGTACTTTCATAAGGAGCCTGACGCCTGAATAAGCCGACTCGTGAAGCGAGTCCGGTTCGAATGAATTCTGATGGCTCGTCTGCCGACCTAGATGAGGAATGACACAGCTGCAACAACAGACGCAACCACGGCCAAGGCTAAGGCTGCATTTGCACGACTTGAAGCGGCGGCGGTAACGGCGCCCATGTTCTGTAGCTGTTCCGCGAGTTGCTGGACCACCTGAGCCTGTTCGGTTTCGAGTTTCTCGAAGTACTCTAGCCGGTCAATGACCGCTTTAAGTCTGTCCTCAGGGCCAGAGTCTGGGATAGCGGGAACAGGCGGCTTTTGCGTTCTCTTGAACAACCGAGTAGCCGCGTCGACCAGTGTTGGCAGGGCTGAGATTATTGCTGGCCAAGGCACAGACATGCTGCATCTCCCGTGAGTTCTAACGCCTGAATTAAGCCGACCCGCGAAGCGGGTTCGGCTTGAGTGAATTATTAGCTCCCGGTCTCAACCAGGCGCACTTTGCTCGGGTCATCAACGTACACATGGGTCTGATAGTAATAGAGCCCAGTCCGGCGCTTCCCACTTGTAAAATCAACGCGCTCACGTTTGGCTGTGCCTTCTACGCGGATACGTCTGCCGATTAGTTCGTCGCGGTTCTGAAGTCCGAGTGCTTCGATCAATGCGACGGCATTTCCGCGCGTCATTCTTAGGGTCAAGCAGCGTTGATCTCGGTAGTCTCGTTCTGAATTGAAGTAGACATGAGCCCGATCGCTTCCGGAGCCCCGGATGGTCAGCTCGAATTGGCCAGTTACTCCGTTTACCGGATCTGCTGCGGCAAGCTGAATTGCTTCGAAGGGCTCCAGTGGCTTCTGAATGTCTGTGGTAACGGTTTTCGCTTCGAGGGAAGCCAAGGGCAGGAGGAGGAGCATCAATATGGTTGCGGTTGCTGATTTCATGTTTAGGGGCCAACGCCTGAATTAAGCCGACCCGCGAAGCGCCTTCGGCTTGAATGAATTGTTAGATAGCACCCTAGAAATTCAAATAGCGTTCGATTCGCCACATGGTTCCATCCTTGAAGGTGATGTCTGCAAACAGCAGGAACGATCCCCAAGCCGCCGTGGTCAGCTCAAAGGCGGTCGAGTGATCCGATACGACGCGAAGAGGATTATCAAAGGTTTCGTGCAGGTGATAGGTCACGGAACTGATTGTGCCTAGGTCAATGCCATCTGCCTCAATCCAGATGTTGAGCCGATAGTACCTGCGGCCGTTCTTATCCAGCGACTTGTCCCGTGTGTACTTGTGCAGCAGGTAGATCTCGTGAGGTGGGCCAGGGTCTGCCTTTGCAGGTGACTTCGGTGCGGGAAGCGGCGCGACTGGTGTCTCGGTCGGAAGCTTAGGATGCGACACGCCGAGCTTGACGCCGAAAGCCTCCGCCGGATCCCCTTTTTCTACTCGATCTACGAGTGCGCTAAACAGGCGTGGTATGTCGGCGCGCAACCACCATAGAACCGCGCCGATAAATGCAGGCCAGACAAGTGCAATGATCAAGTCCATGAAACGCTCCCTGTGCGGTCTAACGCCTGAATTAAGCCGAGCCGCGAAGCGACTTCGGCTTGAATGAATTGTTAGCTGCCAGCGATCGCCGTTGGGCGACCTTGGACTGAAGCTCTTGGGCCTTTGCCAAGAAGAACTCCCACTCCACAACCAGGCCGTTGTACTGGACTAGCTCATCGGGAGTGAGGGATGATTCTGGGCTACGCGGGGAATAGTTATGCACCGCGATGTACTGCTCGATGCGTTTAATCCGGCCGGCTGCATCTGCCGGAAATCTGCCGGCAAGGAACTCGCGCCAGGGCTTGTTGCCGCGAGAGTCATTGCAGGTCTGGCAGGCGGGGACGATGTTTCCGGGTACTAGCTCTCCAAAATCAGTAACTGCCACGAGATGGTCAGGAACTATGCCGCGATTCTCAGCTGATGCAGTGGCGCCGCAGTATGCGCAAGTGCCACCAAACTCGGTGAGCACAAGTGCCCACTCTTGCTTAGAAACGCGGTGATCTGGAGCGACAATCTCGCGAAGGCCGCGGCGTACGTTGTAGTTCATGCGCGAGAAGTGCTGAGTACCTTTCATGGCGCTAACGCCTGAATTAAGCCGACCCGCGAAGCGGGTTCGGCTTGAATGAATTGTTAGGCCACACACCCGTGACGCATATCCATGCGTCCTGCTTGGCTATGACCGGCCTGCCATCAGTGACTTGAAACTGCCACCACTCACCCATGCAAGAACTTTTCTCTTTGCGGCAAAGCATGTGCTTGCCGGGAGGGGCAACGAACCACTGCTCCACAGCATAGTCCAACCGGCCAGCAGGAAAGTTGGGACTTGAATCCGCAAGCACCCTAAGACGATCGGCATCCGGCGGTGGGGCAGCCGCTACCTGCCACTGCTCGGTCGTCCCGGATCCGCAAAGCGACGGAAGACCACTCACTTGAGAGGTTGAACAGGCAGAAATAGTCATTGCGACTATGAGAAGCGCGAGTTCTTTCATGTGGGGCCTAACTATTGTTTATAGGGCGAATCCACCCCGATATCGGATATTAGACGCCATTTACGGGTGCGGTAGGGTATGGTGTCGCCCGAATTCGGAGCGAGGTCGAAGTTGTAATGGAAGGCACCCCGGGCGCCACAGAAGTCAGGCTGGACATCTGGCTCTGGGCCGCGCGCTTCTTCAAGACGCGGAGCCTGGCCAAGCAGGCGATCGAGACCGGCAAGATCGAGGTCGCGGGCCAGCGGGCGAAGGCGTCGCGGGTCGTGCGGGAGGGCGATGCGCTCGTGGTCGTGCGCGGGGACGAGACGTTCCGGGTGGAGGTGCTGGCGGTCAGCGTTAACCGCGGGCCCGCCAAAGTCGCGCAGACCCTGTACCGGGAGTCGGAAGAATCGAAGACCGCGCGATTGGCCAAACGCGCCGAAGCCGCGGCCGCGCGCGCCGGCTACAAACCGCCGGAAACCAAACCCGACAAGCGCGCGCGCAAACTGATCCGCGCGCTGGGCGACATCGATGCACTGTAAACGGGCAGCGGCCGCATGAAGTCCGGCCGGCTGCTGCCCCTGATCGTGGCCTGCGCCTTGTTCATCGAGAACATGGACTCGACCGTGATCTCGACCTCGCTGCCGGCGATCGCCGAGGATCTGGCGACCGATCCGATCGCGCTGAAACTCGCGTTGACCACGTACATGCTGGCGCTGGCGGTGTTCATCCCGATCAGCGGCTGGGTCGCCGACCGTTTCGGCGCGCGGCCCACGTTCATGACCGCGATCGGCGTGTTCCTGCTCGGTTCGGTCGCGTGCGCGGCGAGCGTGTCGCTGGAAACGATGGTCGCCGCGCGCTTCCTGCAAGGCATGGGCGGCGCGCTGATGGTGCCGGTCGGCCGACTGGTGTTGCTGCGCACGGTGCCGAAAAGCGAACTCGTGCAGGCTTTGAGCTGGCTGACGATTCCGGCGCTGATCGGGCCGGTGGTCGGGCCGCCGTTGGGCGGTTTCATCACGACTTATTTCGATTGGCGCTGGATTTTCCTGATCAACCTGCCGATCGGCGTGCTCGGCATCGTGCTGGCCAAGCGTTTCATTCCCGACATACGCGAACCGAGCGTGCCTCTCGATTGGATCGGATTCCTGCTTACCGGCGTAGGCCTCGCGCTGGCGATGTTCGGATTCTCGACGATGGGCCGGCATCTGGTCTCCGCGCCGCTGTCCATAGGCGCGCTCGCCATCGGCACAGCGGCTTTGATCGCCTATGCGTGGCACGCGCGGCGCCATCCGCATCCGCTGCTCGATCTGGGCTTGTTCCGCCTGGCGACGTATCGCGCCGGTGTGCTCGGCGGTTCGTTGTTCCGGATCGGCGTCGGCGCCACGCCGTTCCTGCTGCCGCTGATGCTGCAGCTGGGTTTCGGATTGACGCCGGTGGAATCGGGCATGCTGACCTTCGTGTCGGCGGTCGGCGCGATGTTCATGAAGACGATCGCCGCCAATGTGCTCAAGCGTTACGGATTCCGCAACGTGCTGGTGTTCAACGCGTTGATCGCCTCGGCCATGCTCTGCGGCTTCGGTCTGTTCCGACCGACCACGCCGCATGTCTTCATCATTTGCACGCTGCTGATCAGCGGCTGCTTCCGTTCGCTGCAATTCACCAGCTTGAACGCGATCAGCTATGCGGAAGTGGATTCGCCGAAGATGGGGCAGGCGAGCAGCCTGGCCGGGATGATGCAGCAATTGTCGTTGAGCATGGGCGTGGCGATCGCGGGCTATGTGCTGGAGATCGTCGGGCTGGTCGCGCACCGGCCGTCGACCGACGTGCACAATTTCTACGTCGCGTTCGCGGTGGTGGGGCTGCTGTCGGCCAGTTCGGCCTGGATGATGTGGCGGTTGCCGCGCAATGCCGGCGCCGAGATGGCGGGGCATGCGCAGCCCGGGCAGGAAATCGCGGAGCCGAAGGTCGAGCAGCGGCCGGCGACGTAGCGCGAGTTTTTGTGGGAGCGGCTTCAGCCGCGAGCTTTCGATCTAATAGTGGTCTTTCCCAAAAAAGCTCGCGGCTGAAGCCGCTCCCACGAAAATCCCGCTCTACCAAAAAAGACGCCGGCGCGGGCCGGCGTCTTGATTTCTCGACTCGGTCGGGCCGATCACTTCAGATCGAAGCGATCCAGATTCATCACCTTGTCCCACGCCGCCACGAAGTCCTTGACGAACTTCTCTTTCGCGTCGGCGGCGGCGTAGACCTCGGCCAACGCGCGCAGCTGCGAATGCGAACCGAACACCAGGTCGGCGCGCGTGGCGGTCCATTTGACCTTGTCGGTCTTGCGATCGCGGCCTTCGAATACGCCTTCGCGGCCATCCACGCCTTTCCACTTCGTGCCCATGTCGAGCAGGTTGACGAAATAATCGTTGCTCAGCGTTCCCGGACGCGCCGTGAGCACGCCGTGCTCGGGCTCGCCCACGCCCAGTACGCGCAGGCCGCCGACCAGCACGGTCATTTCCGGCGCCGAGAGCGTGAGCAGTTGCGCGCGGTCCACCAGCAACGCTTCCGGCGCGATCTTGTTCGGCGTGCGCAGATAGTTGCGGAAGCCGTCGGCCTTGGGCTCGAGGTAGGCGAACGATTCGACTTCGGTCTGCTCCTGCGACGCGTCCATGCGGCCGGGCGCGAAGGGCACGGCGATGTCGTGGCCGGCATCCTTCGCGGCTTTTTCGACCGCCGCCGCGCCGCCGAGCACGATCAGGTCCGCCAGCGACACTTTCTTGCCGCCCGCGGCGGATGCGTTGAAATCCTTCTGGATCTGCTCGAGCTTGGCCAGCACCTTCGCCAGTTCGGCCGGATTATTCGCTTCCCAATCCTTCTGCGGCGCCAGGCGGATGCGCGCGCCGTTCGCGCCGCCGCGCTTGTCGGAACCGCGGAAGGTCGATGCGGAGGCCCAGGCCGTGGACGCGAGCTGCGATACGGACAGGCCCGAGGCGAGGAGTTTCTTCTTCAATTCGGCGATGTCGCCGCCATCGATCAGCGGATGATCGACTGCGGGAATCGGGTCCTGCCAGATCAGCGGCTCCTTCGGCGACAGCTTGCCGCGATGGAGCGGGAGCGGGCCCATGTCGCGGTGCAGGAGCTTGTACCAGGCCTTGGCGAACGCCTCGGCGAACTTGTCCGGGTTCTGATGGTAGAAGCGCGAGATCTTTTCGTACGCCGGATCCACGCGCAGCGCAAGGTCGGTGGTGAGCATCATCGGCGGATGCTTCTTCTTCGGATCGTGCGCGTCCGGCACTGCGTCGGCGCTGGCGCTGTCCTTCGGCTTCCACTGGTGGGCGCCGGCCGGGCTCTTGGTCAGCTCCCATTCGTGGCCGAAGAGCGTGTCGAAGAAGCTGTTGTCCCACTTGGTCGGCGTCGGCGTCCACGCGCCTTCCAGGCCGCTGGTGATGGTGTGGCCGGCCATGCCGGTTTCGAAGCTGTTCGCCCAACCCAGGCCTTGATGCTCAATGTCGGAACCCTCGGGTTCCTTGCCGACGTGGTGCACCGGACCGGCGCCGTGCGCCTTGCCGAAGGTGTGGCCGCCGGCGATTAAGGCGACGGTCTCCTCGTCGTTCATCGCCATGCGCGCGAAGGTGTGGCGGATGTCGATCGCGGCTTTGGCCGGATCGGGATTGCCATTCGGGCCTTCCGGGTTGACGTAGATCAAGCCCATTTGCACGGCGGCGAGGTGGCCGTCGAGTTCGCGGTTGTCGTTGGCGTAGCGTTCGTCGCCCAGCCAGGTTTTTTCCTGGCCCCAGTCGATGTGATTCTCCGGTTCCCAGGAATCGGCGCGGCCGCCGCCGAAGCCCCAGGTCTTGAAGCCCATCGATTCCAGCGCGACGTTGCCGGTGAGGATCATCAGGTCGGCCCAGGAAATCTTGCGGCCGTACTTCTGCTTGATCGGCCACAACAGGCGGCGCGCCTTGTCGAGATTGCCATTGTCCGGCCAGCTGTTGAGCGGAGCGAAGCGCTGCTGGCCGCGACCGCCGCCGCCGCGGCCGTCGCCGACGCGGTAGGTGCCCGCGGCGTGCCAGGTCATGCGGATGAAGAACGGGCCGTAGTGGCCGTAATCGGCGGGCCACCATTCCTGCGAATCGGTCATCAGCGCGTGCAGGTCTTTGACCACGGCGTCGAGATCGAGGCTGTCGAATTCTTTCGCGTAGTCGAAGTCGACGCCCATTGGATTGGAGTCGGGCGTGTTCTGGTGGAGCACGCTGATGTCGAGCTGGTTGGGCCACCAATCGCGGTTACCGGTACCCCGGCCGTGGACGAACGGGCATTTGGGCTGTGCAGTCTCTGGCTTGTTCATGGCTGGCGCTCTGCGGGGTGGGATGGAAGGAGCGTACGTCCGGGCGGGACGTTTATGAAATTGAATGATGCGAAGTTTTCGATAGGGGAAAGCTATCGGCAACCCGGGTAGAGCCGAAGGCAATTCCCGGGATGGAGTCGCGTCCTGTTCCCGGGTATCGCCTTCGGCTCCACCCGGGCTACGGAGGCGAAAAGCCGGCCCCTCTCCCTGGCCTTCGGCCTGTCCCTCTCCCGCAAAGGGGAGAGGGAAAAGCAAACCCTTACGCGCGTGGGAGGCCGCCGAGGACCGATTGGCCGACCTTCATCAGGTCCGACAGGTCGACGTCGCCATCGCCATCCTTGTCGAGTACGGCACCCAACACGCTGCCGCCCGCGCCGCCGGCTTGTTGGCCGATCTGTTGCCGTTCCCGACCGAGGATCTGGCCCAGCACTTGCGGCGAAGCGTCGCCGTTGCCCGCGGTCGCAGCGCCCTGACGGTTTTCGAACATGCGCTTGGCCAGATAGGCCATGACGATCGGCGCCAGCCATCGCAGCAGCATGTTGACCTTGTCGCCGCCCAGGCCGGTAGCCTGGCCCAAGGCCTGTTGCGCACGCGGTTCGCGATCGCCCAATACGTGGCCGAGGATCTGCTGGCCCTGGCCGCCGCCGCCGAGCACCGAACCGAGCACGCTCCCGAGGTCCAAACCGTTGTGATCGCGCTGCAGCGCGCCGAACAGGGCCTCGGCGCCTTGCGGCTGGCTGGCGTTGCGGCCCAGCGCGCCCATCAGCAGCGGCAGCGCGGCGCCGACGGCAGCGTTGGCTTGCGACGAATCGATGCCCAACTGCTGCGCGATCTGCTGCAGCGGGGCTCCTTGCAATTGCGAGGCGAGATCCTGGGTGAGGGAAGGTTGTGCGTTCATGGCCGTGGCTCGCTCGCGGTGTGTGGAGCCAGCACGTTAGGCTCGGCATTGTTACGAAATCGACAAGGCCGGCGGTTTTTCCGCCATCGCCGCGCGGCGGAACAGCCATATCGCCAGCATGCCGTTGATCAGGAACACCAGCACCAGGTACAGCGCGAAACTGTCCAGAAAGTCGAACCATTCCACGCCGGTGTAGTTGCCCAGCAGCCGGCCCAGCGTGCGCAAGGCGTTGAGGGCGAAGGCGATGGATGCCAGCCGCAGCCAGCCGGGGCCCGCGTTCCAGGTGGCGATCGCGAAACAGGTCCAGGCGACGAGCCCGGACAGCATCAACGGGAAATAGATCGCGCCGGTGAAAGATCCCCAGAGTTCGTGCCGTTGCGCGAGCACGCCGCGCAGCGCCGGTTCGGCGGCGTACGCGTTCGCCCACTGTTGGCTGACCATCACGAAATCCAGGCCGCGGTGGAGGAATTCGAATACGACGAAGAACATGGTGAAGGTGAAAGCCAATAGCGACGCCAGCGGCGCCTTGGCGAAACGGTCCAGCGCGAACACCGCATACGTCACCGCCAGTCCCGCGATGGAGAACAACACCGCGAGCGCGCGAGTGCGATCGAGCAGGCCGGTGCGCACTGCGAAATCCTCGGCTGCCGCCTGCGTTTCCGGAAACCAGAAGATGAAGCACAACGCTTGGAAGATTTGCGCGGCCATGAAGACGCACAGGGCGGCGCCGGCGAGGCGGTAGTGTCTGGCGGTCAGTGGCATCGTTGCTCTCCGGTGGATGCAAGGGTCATGCGCCGGCCGCTGCGCGGCTGGCGATCGGCTTCGATTGGCTGGAGCGGCGAAAGTTCAGGGCCGGCGGGGTTCGAGGCAGATCGAACATGGCGTAAATCCCCCTTTGGTCCCCCTTTTTCAAAGGGGGAGTTCCGGGTTTGGGTTCGATCGTTGCGTATTGCCGCCTCCCTTCTTCGAAATAAAGAGGGCGCCGAGAACTGCTGCTCTCCTCGAAAAAGAGGGCGCTGCGATCTGCTGTTCTCCCTCCTTTGAAAAAGGAGGGCCGGGGAGGATTTACGCCATGCTCGACAAGGCGACGTAGCCCGGGTGGAGCCGCAGGCGATACCCGGGACGCTCCATGGCTCTCGCAGCAAGAGCCCCGGGTATCGCTACGCTCCACCCGGGCTACGGTTGCGCCGGCGTGAGCTCACTGCAACGCTTTCAAACGGTACAGCGCTTCCAGGGCTTGTTTCGGCGTCAGCTCGTCGGGGTCGATCGAGGCGAGCGCATCGAGCGCGGCGGAGGCGGGCGTGAACAAGCCGATCTGCTGCGGCATGTCCAACGCGGCGGGCGCCATCGACGGTTTGGGCGAGTCGCCGCGTCGTTCCAGCTCGGCCAGCCGGCCGCGCGCCTGCCGCACCACCGATTTGGGCAGGCCAGCGAGCGCGGCGACCTGCAGGCCGAAGCTGCGATCGGCGGGGCCGTCCTTCACAGCGTGCATGAACACCAGCGCATCGTCGTGCTCGACGGCATCCAAATGCACATTGGCGATGCCGCTATTGGGCTCCGCCAGAGCGGTCAGTTCGAAATAGTGCGTGGCGAACAGGGTGTAGCAGCGGTTGACGCCGGCCAGGTGCCGCGCGACCGCATCGGCCAGCGCCAAACCGTCGTAGGTGGAGGTGCCGCGGCCGATCTCGTCCATCAGCACCAGCGATCGCTCGGTGGCGTGATGCAAGATGTAGCTGGTCTCGGCCATTTCGACCATGAAAGTGGATTGCCCTCGCGCCAAGTCGTCGCCGGCGCCGATGCGGGTCAGGATGCGGTCGATGGGGCCGAGGATCGCCTTCGCCGCCGGCACGAAGCTGCCGATGTGCGCGAGCAGCACGATCAGCGCGTTCTGGCGCATATAGGTCGACTTGCCGCCCATGTTGGGGCCGGTGATCACCAGCATGCGGCGCTCGTCGTCGAACGCCAGGTCGTTGGGCGTGAACGGTTCCTCGCGCACGGCTTCGACGACGGGATGGCGGCCGCGTTCGATCTCCAGCCCCGGTTCGTCGCGCAATTGCGGCGCCGACCAGTCGAGCTGCTGCGCGCGTTCGGCGAAACAGGCGAGCACATCGAGTTCGCTCAACGCGGCGGCGCAGCGCTTCAACGGTTCCAAGCGCCCGTTCAACGCGTCGAGCAGGCCGTCGTACAGCAGTTTTTCCCGCGACAGCGAGCGTTCGCGCGCCGACAGCACCTTGTCTTCGAAGGTTTTCAGCTCTTCGGTGATGTAGCGTTCGGCGCCGGTCAGCGTTTGCCGTCGCGTGTAGTGCGTCGGCGCGCGCGCGGACTGGCCCTTGCTGATCTCGATGTAATAGCCGTGGACGCGGTTGTAGCCGACTTTCAGCGTCGGTATGCCGCTGTTCTCGCGTTCGCGCTGCTCCAGGTCCACCAGGAACCGGTCGGCGTTCGTGGACAGCTCGCGCAATTCGTCCAGTTCGGCGTCGTAGCCCTTTGCGAAGACGCCGCCGTCGCGGGCCAGCACCGGCGGCTGTTCGACCAGGGCCTGCCCGAGCAGGACGGCTTCGGCGGCGTGTTCGCCGAGTTCGGCGGACAGCGTGCGCAATCGCGGCGAATCGAGCGGGTCGAGCAGGGCGCGCAGCGCGGGCAGCATCGCCAGGCCGTCGCGCAGCGTGCTCAGGTCGCGCGGCCGCGCCGAGCGCAGCGCGATCCGCGACAGGATCCGCTCCAGGTCGCCCAGGCCGCGGAAATGTTCGCGCAGCGGCCGTTCCGCGCCGTGTTCGATCAGCGTCGCGACCGCATGGTGGCGTTCGCCGATCACGCGGCGGTCGCGCAACGGCCGGTGCAGCCATCGGCGCAACAGGCGGCCGCCCATCGGCGCGATCGTCGTGTCGAGCACGCCGAGCAGGGTGTTGCGCGTGTCGCCGTCGACGCGCGTATCCAGTTCCAGGTGCCGGCGCGTGGCGGCGTTCATCGCGATCGCGCCGTCGCTGGCTTCGATGGCGATCGCGGTCAAGTGCGGCAGGCGCTGCTTCTGGGTTTCCTCGACGTAGCCGAGCAGGGCGCTGGCGGCGGCGATCGCCAGCCCGCTCTTACCGAATACGCCGTCTTCCAGGCCGAAGGCGGACAGATCGTGCAAGTTGAAGAATTGCAGCAGCTGCCGGCGGCCGTTGTCGGCGTCGAACAGCCAGGGCGCGCGCCGCCGCAAGCCGTTGCGCGCGGTCACGAACGCGGGCCAGCCGTCTTCGTCGGGCAACAGCAATTCGGCCGGCTCCAGGCGCGACAGTTCGGCTTCGAGCGCGTCTTCGCCCACGACTTCGTTAGCCAGGAAACGGCCGCCGGCCAGGTCGGCCCAGGCCAGTCCATAGCCGTGTTTGTTGCGCGACAGCGCCATCAGCAGGGTGTCGCGGCGCTCGCTGAGCAACGCTTCGTCGGTCACGGTGCCGGGCGTGACGATGCGCACCACCTTGCGTTCGACCAGGCCCTTGCTGGCAGCCGGGTCGCCGATCTGCTCGCAGATCGCCACCGATTCGCCCAACGCCACCAAGCGCGCCAGATAGCTTTCGGCCGCATGGTGCGGCACGCCGGCCATCGGGATCGGCTGGCCCGCGGAATTGCCGCGCTGGGTCAGGGTGATATCCAGCAGCCGCGCCGCCTTGCGCGCGTCGTCGTAGAACAGCTCGTAGAAATCGCCCATGCGGAAGAACAGCAGCACGTCCGGATGCTCGGCCTTCGCGGCGAAAAACTGGCGCATCAAAGGCGTGTGTTGCGCAGCGGTGGACATGCGTTCCTGGGGCTTGTCGCGGGCTGGCTAGTTTGCCTGATTGCAGGCTGCCCGGCCGCTCCGGGTGTGGTACCGTTTCCGCGCTTCGCAGATCCGCAGGGAAAGCTGCCGGGGTTCCCCCACCACCGGTAAGCGGGATCCGCGCAGCGCCCGGCTGTCCACATGCCGGCCCGTTCGCCGTCTTACGCGCGTACTCACCAACTTGAGGGGACCCATCCATGAAGGCATCGACTCTGCGGCGCAATTTGCTGACGCTCGCGGTCCTTTCCGTGCTCGTCCCGTTGCCGTTATCGGTACTCGCGCAGGACGCCCCAACGGCGCCTACGGACAACGCCGACCAGGACGAGCCCAAGACGCTGGGCACGATCACGGTCACCGCGCAGAAGCGCGAAGAGCAGTTGCAGGACGTGCCGATCACCGTCACCACGCTGTCGCAGCAGCAACTGCAGGACACCGGCGTGCGCGACGTCAAGGATATGTCCATGCTGGTGCCCGGCCTGACCGTGACCAGCACCCAAAGCGAGGCGCAGACCGTCGCCCGCATCCGCGGCATCGGCACCGTCGGCGACAACGCCGGCCTGGAGTCGTCGGTGGGCGTGGTGATCGACGGCGTCTACCGGCCGCGCAACGGCGTCGGCTTCGGCGACCTGGGCGAGATCGAGCGGATCGAAGTGCTGAAGGGCCCGCAGGGCACCGTGTTCGGCAAGAACACGTCGGCCGGCGTGATCAACGTGATCACCCGCCGCCCCAATTACGAAACCAGCGTCGAAGCCGAACTGACCGCCGGCAACTACGGCGCGCTCGGCGTCAGCGGCGCGTTCAATTCGCCGCTGGGCGAAAAGGCCGCGTTCCGCGTGTACGCCACGCAACGCGAGCGCGACGGCTTCATCGACGTGCACACCGGCGCCGGCCCGCGCCGGGAGAAGGACGACTTCGACCAGAACTACCATTCGCTGCGCGGCCAGCTGCTGATCGAGCCCAACGACGACCTGGACATCAACTTCATCGCCGACTTCACCAGCCGCGAGGAGAACTGCTGCACCGGCGTGACCACCACCCGCGGCCGCACCGGCGACATCATCAACGCACTGTCGCCGGACGAAGGCGTGGCGCCGGTGGCCGACCCGTACGCGCGCCAGGCGTGGAGCAACCGCAGCACCGAGCAGGACATCAAGGACAAGGGCCTGTCGGCGGAGGTCAACTGGAACACGCCGTGGTTCGACGGCGCCACCTTGACTTCGATCACCGCTTGGCGCGACTGGGGCTCGATCAACGGCCTGGATTTCGATTTCTCCAGCGCCGATCTGCTGTACCGCGACGCCAAGAAGGACGAGTCGTTCACCGGCTTCGAAACCTTCACCCAGGAATTCCGCCTGACCGGCGCGACCGAGAAGGTCGACTGGATGTTCGGCGCGTTCTATTCCGACGAGGACCTGGAGCGCAACGAGACCTACCGCATCGGCAGCGCCTACGAACCTTATCTGTCGATCGCGTTGCTGTCGCTGATCAACCCGGCGCTGGGCGGATCGCCGACCGCGCCGCTGTTCCTGTCCGACGTCACCGGCGTGGCGCCCGGCACGGTGTTCGCCGGTTTCGGCGCCAACGACAAATACAAGCAGAACGCGAAGAGCTTCGCGTTGTTCACCAACAACACCTGGCATGCCACCGAAGGCCTCGACCTGACCCTCGGCTTGCGTTACACCACCGAAGACAAGGAATTGGATTCGCGCTACAGCAATCCCAACGGCAGCCCGGGTTGCCGCTCCTACTTCGGCCCGAACGGGCAGATCAGCCCGGAGGCGATCGGCCGCCTGGCCACGGCGTTGACCACGCGCGGCGTGCCCTTCGCGAACCTGCCGCCGGCGCAGCAGCAGGCCTTGATCAGCCGTATCGTCGGCTTCAGTTGCCTGCCGTGGGCCAACATCGCGCACGACGGCCGCGCCACGCATCAGGAACGCGAAGAGAAAGAGTGGTCCGGCACGCTCAAGGCCGCGTATCGCTGGAACGATCAGGTGATGGCCTACGGCTCGGTGGCGCGCGGCTACAAGGCCGGCGGTTTCAACCTGGACCGCGTGCAATCCAACAACGGCCTGTCCATCGGCACCGACGGCCTGATTCCGGTCAACGACACCTCGTTCCCCGGCGAATTCGTCGACAGCTACGAGCTCGGCACCAAGACCACCTGGCTCGGCGGCAACCTGCTGCTCAACGGCTCGCTGTTCTACCAGAAGTACGAGGATTTCCAGCTCAACAGCTTCCTCGGCACCAGCTTCGTGGTGCGTTCGATCCCGGAAGTGATTTCCAAGGGCGTCGACACCGAACTGCTGTGGCAGGCGAACAAGGGCCTGCTGCTGCAAGGCGGCCTGATGTACGCCGACACGCGCTACGGCGACGAGGCGCCGACTGCGGACTTCGTCGCCCCGGCCGGCAACCTGTACAAGCTGCCCGGCAGCCAGGTCAGCTTCGCGCCGTACTGGTCGGCCACGGCGGCCGTCACCTACGAATGGGAGTTCGCCAATTCGCTGATGGCGCGCTTCAACCTCGGCGCCAAGTACATGTCCGACTACAACACCGGCTCGGATTTGGATCCGGAAAAGATGCAGGACGCCTACACCATCGTCAACGCGCGCGTCGGTTTCGGCGCCAGCAACAAGCGCTGGATGGTGGAGCTGTGGGCTTTGAACCTGACCGACGAGGAATACGCGCAGGTCGGCTTCGATGCGCCGCTGCAGAACGTTTCGCCCGCGCCGGGCAACCCGTTCAATTCCTACAACGCCTTCCTTGGCGCGCCGCGCACGTATGGCATGACATTCCGCTTCAGCTACTGATTCTCACCGCCCCATAGCGAACGGCGGCCCCGCGGCCGCCGTTCTTTTTTGCGGCGGCGGCTTTTTTGTGGGAGCGGCTTCAGCCGCGAGCTCTTGATTCATCGATTGTCTTGGCCGAAAAGCTCGCGGCTGAAGCCGCTCCCACAAGAGCCGCACCCACAGAGCCGCTCCCACAAACCCGCGCATCCGTAGCAGAATCCAACTTTCGCCCGGATGCCTGCCGTGACCGCTTACTCCGACGCCGACCTTCGCGCGCTCGCCGACGCGCTGGGCCAACGCCTGCGCGCCGACCACGATCATTTGGTCACGGCAGAAAGCTGCACTGGCGGCTGGATCGCGAAAACCGTCACCGACATCGCCGGCAGCTCCGATTGGTTCGACTGCGGCATGGCCGCCTACAGCTACGAAGCCAAGCAGGCGCTGCTGGGCGTGCGCCCGCAGACACTGGAAACGCACGGCGCGGTCAGCCGCGAGACCGTGATCGAAATGGTCTCCGGCGCGCTGGTCAATTCCGGCGCCAGCGTGGCGGTGGCGGTCACCGGCATCGCCGGACCGGGCGGCGGCACCGAGGACAAGCCGGTCGGCACCGTCTGGATCGCGTGGAAGCGCCGCGGCGGCTATCCCAAGGCCGAGCTGTTCCATTTCGACGGCGACCGCGAAGCGGTGCGGCGGCAAACGGTAGCGGCGGCGCTGCGAGGCCTGATGTAGCCCGGGTGGAGCGAAGCGATACCCGGGTTACGTAAGCCGGGCTATTGACCGCACGAATCGTTAGTAGTAATACTACTAACCATGGAACTGAGCGAAAACCAGCAAGCCATCCTGGCCCTGATCGCCGAGCGCATCGAGGCCGACGGGATGCCGCCGTCGCAGACCGAAATCGCCCGTGCCCTGGGCTTCAAGGGCGTTCGCGCCGCGCAGTACCACCTGGAAGCGTTGGAGGCGGCCGGCGCCATCGAGCGCGTGCCCGGCCGCGCGCGAGGCATTCGTCTATTGCAGCCGCCGGTCGCGCCGCAGCGGGAACTCGCTCTCGACGATGTCGCCAGCGATGCCGTGCGCCTGCCGGTGCTCGGCCAAGTCGCGGCCGGTGTGCCGATCGGCGCCGATATCGGCTCCGACGATTACGTGCTGCTCGACCGCAATTTCTTCTCGCCGGCGCCGGACTACTTGCTCAAGGTGAAGGGAGATTCGATGCGCGACGAGGGCATCTTCCATGGCGATCTGATCGGCGTGCACCGCACCCGCGACGCGCGCTCGGGCCAGATCGTGGTGGCGCGCATCGACGACGAAATCACTGTCAAGCTGCTCAAACTCGGCAAGGACCGGATCCGCCTGCTGCCGCGCAATCCCGATTATTCCCCCATCGACGTGCAGCCGGACCAGGACTTCGCCATCGAAGGCCTGTATTGCGGACTGGTGCGGCCTAATCGATGAGCAGGCTTATTCCGGCTGGGCAGCGAGGCATTGTCCGACCCGTCGGCGGGGACGCCGCCGGTATCGGCCGGACCTCTGCGCAAACTAATTTTGATCGCCGGCGCCGAGGTCTCAGCCTTTGCGACCGCCGACCTTTAGATTGCCTTTCAACCGATGACCACCCTTGAGGAAACCCACGATGGACGAGAACAAAAAGCGCGCCCTCTCAGCCGCCCTGACCCAGATCGAGAAGCAGTTCGGCAAGGGCTCGGTGATGCGCATGGGCGACCGCCCCGTGGAAGCGGCTGAAACCATCGGTACCGGTTCGCTGATGCTGGACCTGGCGCTGGGCATCGGCGGCCTGCCAAAGGGCCGCGTGGTCGAAGTCTATGGTCCGGAATCCTCGGGCAAGACCACGCTGACCCTGCAGACCATCGCGCAATGCCAGAAGGCCGGGGGCACCGCCGCCTTCATCGACGCCGAACACGCGCTCGACCCGATCTACGCGCAGAAACTGGGCGTCAATATCGACGACATGCTGGTCTCGCAGCCCGACACCGGCGAGCAGGCGCTGGAAATCGCCGACATGCTGGTGCGCTCCAACGCCGTGGACATGGTGGTGGTCGACTCGGTGGCCGCACTGACGCCCAAGGCCGAAATCGAAGGCGAGATGGGCGACCAGTTGCCGGGCCTGCAGGCGCGCCTGATGAGCCAGGCGCTGCGCAAGCTCACCGGCAACATCAAGCGCAGCAACTGCATGGTGATCTTCATCAACCAGCTGCGCATGAAGATCGGCGTGATGATGCCGGGCCAGAGTCCCGAGGTGACCACCGGCGGCAACGCGCTCAAGTTCTACGCTTCGATCCGGCTCGATATCCGCCGCATCGGCGCGATCAAGAAGGGCGAAGAAGTCATCGGCAACCAGACCCGCATCAAGGTGGTCAAGAACAAGATGGCGCCGCCGTTCAAGCAGGTCATCACCGAGATCCTGTACGGCGAGGGCATCAGCCGCGAAGGCGAATTGATCGAGATGGGCGTGGATGCGCGCTTGGTCGACAAGGCCGGCGCCTGGTTCAGCTACGACGACGAGCGCATCGGCCAGGGCAAGGAGAACGCCCGCCAGTACCTCAAGGACAACCCGCAGGTGGCGAACAAGCTGGAAGCCGCGTTGCGCGAAAAACTGAAGCCGGCGGTGATTCCGGCGGCCGCCGAAGCGGTCGAGGAAGAAGCCGAGGATTGACAGCGTCAGTGGACTTCGCCTCTTCCAAGGATGGTGGAGGCGGGTCCTTCTTTTTTGGTTTTTCGGGAATGGGCGGTTGAGCGATCCAGGCGACAACGCTAAGGCGGAACGCAAGCGCAGGCTCCGGCCCGAGCCCACGCCCACCCAACGCGCCCTGAGCTTGCTGACCCGTCGCGAGCATTCGCGCAAGGAACTGACCCGCAAGCTTGCCGTGCGCGGCGTCGACCAGGCGCAGGCGCAAGCCGCGATCGACCGGTTGGCCAAAGACGGTTGGCAGGACGATGCGCGCTTCGCCGAAAGCCTGGTACGCAGCCGCGCCGGCGGCGGTTACGGCCCGATCCGGATCCGGGCCGAACTAGGCATGCATGGGCTGGACCGCGAAGCGATCGCCTCGGCCATGGACGGTTTCGACGAAGACTGGGCCGCGCTGGCCCGCGATCTGGTCCGCCGCCGTTTCGGCGAACGCGTGACCGAAGATCGGGACGTGCAGCGCAAGGCGGCCGATTTCCTGGTCCGACGCGGCTTCGCCGCCGAGCACATCCGCGCCGCGACCCGCTTCGATCCCGACGATCCGTTCTGAGCCAATGCCGCGCGCCATCTGCTCTTCGTAGGAGCGGCTTTAGCCGCGAGCTCTTTCCCTCCGACGGGCAGAAAGCTCGCGGCTAAAGCCGCTCCTACGAAGAGCGGACGCTCCGCGCACCGGGGGGCGCAGGCGACAAAATCCGCCCATTCGCGGGAACGCCCGGCGCCTGGCCTGTTAACCTAGCCATATTGGGTTGCCTGCTCGACCCCGCGCCCGCACCTTGTAGGGCATAGCGGGGCCGGCACGGCGCCCGCCAGCCATTGCCAGCCCTTATGAAGACCACTTCCGAAATCCGCAGCGATTTCCTCGACTTCTTTCGCCAGAAAGGACACACCATCGTCCCGTCCGCGCCGCTGGTGCCGGGCAACGACCCGACCCTGCTGTTCACCAACTCGGGCATGGTGCAGTTCAAGGACGTGTTCCTGGGCGCCGAGAAGCGCAGTTACGTGCGTGCGGCCGATGTCCAACGTTGCCTGCGGGCGGGCGGCAAGCACAACGACCTGGATTCGGTCGGCTATACCGCCCGCCACCACACCTTCTTCGAAATGCTGGGCAATTGGTCGTTCGGCGACTATTTCAAGAAGGACGCCATCGCCTGGGCCTGGGAACTGCTGACCGAAGTCTGGAAGCTGCCCAAGGAAAGGTTGCTGGTCACCGTCTATCACACCGACGACGAAGCCTACGATCTCTGGCACAAGCTGATCGGCCTGCCTGCCGACCGCATCGTGCGTATCGGCGACAACAAGGGCGCACCTTACGCGTCGGACAATTTCTGGCAGATGGCCGACACCGGCCCCTGCGGCCCGTGCACCGAAATCTTCTACGACCACGGCGAGCATATCGCCGGCGGTCCGCCCGGTTCGCCGGACGAGGACGGCGACCGCTACATCGAAATCTGGAACCTGGTCTTCATGCAGTTCGACCGCCAGCCCGACGGCTCGCTGCAGCCGCTGCCGGCGCCGTGCGTCGACACCGGCATGGGCTTGGAGCGCCTGACCGCCGTGCTGCAGCACGTGCACAGCAATTACGAGATAGACCTGTTCCAGGCGCTGATCCGCAAGGCATCCGAGCTGACCGCTACGCCGGATCTGGAAAACAAATCGCTGCGTGTGATCGCCGACCACATCCGCGCCTGCTCGTTCCTGATCGTCGACGGCGTGCTGCCGTCCAACGAAGGCCGCGGCTACGTGCTGCGCCGGATCATCCGCCGCGCGCTGCGCCATGGCTGGATGCTGGGCGTGCGCGAGCCGTTTTTCCACAAGCTGGTCGGCACGCTCGACCGGACGATGGGCGGGGCTTATCCGGAACTCAACGCCAAGCGCGATCTGGTCGAACGCGCGCTCAAGGCCGAGGAAGAACGCTTCGCCGAAACGCTCGACTCGGGCATGCGCATCTTCGAAGACGTCGCCGCACGCAGCAAGGATGTGATCCCCGGTGCCGATGCGTTCCGTCTGTACGACACGTACGGTTTCCCGGTCGACCTGACCGCCGACATCGCGCGCGAGCGCGGGCTGACCGTGGACATGGCCGGCTTCGACGCCGCCATGACGCAGCAGCGCGAAACCGCGCGCGCTTCGGGCAAGTTCGCAGGCGGCGTGACCTTGCCGGCCGAACTCGTCGCGCAGCTCAAGCCCACCGACTTCCTCGGCTACGACTCGCTGACCGCCGGCGGCCTGGAAGTGGTCGCGCTGCTGAAGGACGGCCGCGCGGTCGATGCCATCCAGGCCGGCGACGAGGCCATCGTCATCCTCGACCGCACCCCGTTCTACGCCGAAAGCGGCGGCCAGGTCGGCGACACCGGCGAACTGGACGAAAAGGGCGTGCGCTTCGTCGTGGGCGATACGCTCAAGCTCGCCGGCCAGTTCCACGGTCACGTCGGGCGGCTGCAGGCCGGCACGCTGCGCCGCGGCGACCACGTGGTGGCCTCGGTCGACGCCGCACGCCGCGCCGCCACCGTGCTCAACCATTCGGCCACCCATCTGCTGCACGCGGCCCTGCGCGGCGTGCTGGGCACCCACGTGACCCAGAAGGGCTCGTTGGTCGCGCCGGACCGCCTGCGCTTCGATTTCTCCCATTTCCAGCCGCTCACCGCCCAAGAACTGGCCGAAATCGAACGCCGGGTAAACGCCGAGATCCGCCGCAACCACGCGGCCGAGGTGCGGCACATGGCCATGCAGGAGGCGCTGGACTTCGGCGCCATGGCGCTGTTCGGCGAGAAATACGGCGAGCGCGTGCGCGTGCTGCGCATGGGCGACACCTCGACCGAGTTGTGCGGCGGCACCCATGTCGGCCGCACCGGCGACATCGGCCTGTTCAAGATCGTCTCCGAAGGCGGCGTCTCGGCGGGCGTGCGACGCATCGAAGCCGTGACCGGACAGGGCGCGTTGGACTACATCGACGAGGAGGAGCGCCGCCTGGACGAAGCCGCGCAACTGTTGGGCGGCAGCGCTCAGGACGTGGTCGACAAGATCCGCCAGATCACCGAGCGGCAGAAGAAGCTCGAGCGCGAACTGGAAGCCTTGAAAGCCAAGGCCGCTTCGGGCGCGACCTCGGACCTGGCCGCCGCGGCCGTGGATGTCGGCGGCGTGCGCGTGCTGGCCTCGCGCCTGGAAGGCATCGACGCCAAGGCGCTGCGCGACGCGGTCGACCGCCTCAAGCAGCAGCTGGGCGATGCGGTGATCGTCCTGGCCGGCGCCAACGACGGCAAGGCGGCGCTGGTGGCCGGCGTCAGCGGCAGCGCCGCCGGCAAGGTCAAGGCGGGGGAACTCCTATCGCACGTCGCCGGTCAGATCGGCGGCAAAGGCGGCGGCCGGCCCGACCTGGCCCAAGGCGGCGGGGACGACGTCCCGGCCCTGGCAACCGCTCTGGCAGGCGTCCGCGACTGGGTCGCCGAGCGCCTGCGCTGAATCGGGCATGACTTTAGTCCTTGTCGGCCATAAAGGCCGGTTTGTATGATGCTTAACGTTTTTGATCAGTTGTAAGCGTTTTCTACTAGTTCGAATAACAAGCGAAAACGTCTCGCCTGCGGATTGGCTGCAGGCTTACGGAGATTTCCTCTTATGTTGATTTTGACCCGCCGTGTTGGCGAAACCCTCATGATCGGCGATTCGGTCACAGTGACCGTCCTCGGCGTGAAGGGCAATCAGGTGCGCATCGGCATCACTGCGCCCAAAGACGTCGCAGTGCATCGCGAAGAGATCTACCAGCGCATCCAGCGCGGCGACGACCACGTCAAGCCCGAGCAGGACGCCGAGCCCCAGACGCTGCAAGGTTTACCGCAGGCCGGCTGAACCGGTATCCTTGCGGCCTTCGCGAGCCTTCGCCGGCTCGCGACGAAACCCGGAGACTTGCCCGAGAGGCCGAAGGGGCTCCCCTGCTAAGGGAGTATGGGGTCAAAAGCTCCATCGAGGGTTCGAATCCCTCAGTCTCCGCCAGTTCCAAAGTGTCGACTGATGGATTCCCGGCTTTGGCTTGCGCCAAGGCGTCTCCGCCAGTTATGCATGCCAGCAATGCTGGCAATCCGTGCCAAAAGAATTGACCGATACCGGTCCGATTCGGCACAATTCCGCTTCTGCGCCCGTAGCTCAGCTGGATAGAGCACCAGGCTACGAACTTGGGGGTCGGGAGTTCGAATCTCTCCGGGCGCGCCATCCAAAAAAGAAGGCCAGCGAGCGATCGCTGGCCTTCTTTTTGTTGTCCGGCTTCCGCTCTTCGTAGGAGCGGCTTTAGCCGCGAGCTCTTTCCATGAGCGTTGGAAGATGCTTCTCGAACGAAGAGAAAAGCTCGCGGCTAAAGCCGCTCCTACGAAGAGCGTGGCGCCGGGCTTATCGGGAGGCTTGCGTGTCGGCTGTGGTCAGCGGCAGGACGTCGCGCACCAGGCTCAACATGAAGCGTCCGGGCTCTTCCTCGAAGATCATGTGGCCGGAATAGTCGAACCACACCATCTTCTTGGACGGCGCCTGGATCTTTTCGAACCAGCGTCCCGCCAGTTCGGCCGACGCGTTCAGATCGTGCCGGCCGTGCAGCAGCACGACCGGGCAATCGAAGCGGGCGTGGTCCATGAAATCGAGCGCCATCAGCTGCGGCCATAGCGATTCCAGGCTGAAATCGAGCCCTTTGCCCCAAGCCTGCAAATCGCCGGGCGAATATTCGGGACTGATGCTCGCGACATCGCCGTAATGGTCGCCGGCGCGCCGCCACAAGTAACCGCCTGCCTGGGTGAGCCACTTGCGCTGCAGGTCGAGGATTTTCCGCTGTTCGGCCACCGGGGTCTTGGCGGGATCCGGCGGATACGGCGCGACGCTCTCCAATTCGCGCACGGCCTGGGCATTGCCTTGCGACCGCGCCCACTGCATGACCGCTGCGTAGCCCAGCCTTTCGTTCTCCTGAATATCCACGACTTGGCTGACGCCGACGTAGGCATAGAACCAATCGGGGTGCTTTTGCGCCAGTTCCGTGCCGAGAACCGTTCCCCAGGAATGGCCCATCAGCACGATCTTGTCCCGCGCGTAGCGCTTGCGCAGGTAGGCGGCCAGTTCCTCGGCATCGCCCAGCATGCGCTCCACGGTCATCGTCGGCCGCACCTTCTCCGGATCGTTCGCGGCGTAGGTCCTGCCCGCGCCGCGCTGGTCCCACTGCACGACCGTGAAGAATTCTTCCAACGGCCGCAGGTACATGTGCGACACCGGCATCATCGTCAGACCGGGACCGCCGTGCAGCACCAGCAGGATCGGATTGTGGCGATGGCGGCCGCGGATGTTGATGGTCTGCCGGATGCCGCCCAGTTCGATCTGCTCGGTGGTTTGGATGCCGTCTTCGCCGACGATTTTCTGCGCATCGCCGATGATGCGCGCGGCTTCGCGCAATCCGTCGGCCTTGTCGGCCGCCATCGCTTGGGGCGCCGCCATCGCCAGCGTTGCGGCGATCGCGATCACGCGGATCCGTTCGAACATGCCTTGTCTTCCCGTCGCGGCTCGTGGCCATTCGCAACCAGGGATACGCGCACCGTAACGACGGTTGCGCGCTTTTTGCTCTTCGTAGGAGCGGCTTCAGCCGCGAGCTCTTTCCCCACGTTCGCGCGAGCAGAAAGAAAAAGCTCGCGGCTGAAGCCGCTCCTACGAAAGGCGGGTCGCGAGCGCAGCCGCGATAGCTTCAGGCCGCTTCATCCACGCGAAATGGTCGGCCTTGGTCCGCAACTGCGCTGCATCGAGGATCTCGACATCGGCCGTCGACAAGGGCAGCTTCGACAGCAGGAAGTGCAGCGAGCTTTCGGGCCCCAGCCAATCTTCGGCCAGCGCCAGTGCCCGAACCGGAAGCCGCAGGCGCGACATCGCCGCTTCCAGGTCGCTATCGATGCCCTTGCCCGCGTATCGCCCCGACAAACCGGTGCGCGCCCAATCGCGGATTACGCCGCGCGCTTCGTTGCCGCCGAAGCCGATCAGCCGTCCCGGCAGCGAGCCGCGCATCTGCGCCAGCCAGGGCAGGAAGCGGTACGCCAACGGCAGCCATAGCCGGTTCGGCGCCGGGAATGAGCGCCAATACGGCGAGCCGCTGGCGACCAGCCACAAGCCGCGCGCGATCTCCGGCGACAAGCCAAGCCGACAGCAGGCCAGTTGCCCGCCCAGGCTGTGGCCTCCGATCAGGCGCGTCGCATCGGTCGTCGACTGCGCGACGGCAGCCTCGCTGGCCGGCAAGTCCTGCAATAGCAGTTCGCGATACCCCCAATCATGTTCGCGATCCGCACGCAGCGCACTCGAACCGTTGCCGCGCCATTCGTGCAGGAATACCGCGATCCCGCGCGCCGCCAGCGCTTCGGCGAACGGCAGGTAATGCTTGGCGGCGACGCCGAGCGCGGGCAGCCACAGCAACGATGCGCGGGCATGTTCCGGGATGCGGGCGAGCAGGGCGTAGGCGTGGCCGTCCTCCGCGACGACGGGAATGTCCCGGGCTTGTATCGTCATCGCGTCCTGGCAGCCCCGAAGTGGTCGAGCACGACTATATCGCCCGAGCCGGGCCGATAGCCTTGCCGCAGGGCACGATGCACGTAATCGGTGGCGGCGGCGCAGGCGTCGGCGATCGGGAAGCCCAGGCAGAGGCCGGCGGCGATCGCGGACGCCAGCGTGCAGCCGGTGCCGTGCGCTTGGATGCGCAGGCGCGGGTGGGCGATCTCGCGCAAGCCATCGGCGTCGGCGTAGACATCGACCACGTCGCCGTCGTCGATCAGGTGGCCGCCCTTGAGTAGTACCGTTCTTGCACCGAGCTCGCGCAGTTCCGCAGCTGCGGCGCGCATGCCGTCCAGATCGGCGATCGCATGCCCGAGCAGCAACTCGGCTTCGGGCAGGTTGGGCGTGACGACGCTGGCCAGCGGGAGCAGTCGTTCGCGCAGCGCCTGCAGCGCCTCCGGTTCGAGCAGGCGCGCGCCGGACGTGGCCACCATCACCGGATCCAGCACAACGAAAGCCGGAGCGTGCGCGCGCAATGCGCCGGCGACGGCGGCGATGACTTCGGCGTTGGCCAGCATGCCCAGCTTGACCGCGCCGACGGCGAAATCGTCGAAGCAGGCGTCGATCTGCGCGCGCAGGAAACCGACGGGAGGCACGTGCACGGCCGCCACGCCGCGGGTGTGCTGCGCGGTCAGCGCCGCGATCGCGCTCAGGCCGTGCACGCCGTGCGCAGCGAAGGTTTTCAGGTCGGCCTGGATGCCGGCGCCGCCGCCGGAGTCGGAGCCGGCGATGGTCAGGGCGGAAACGATGCGATCGTCGTTCATGCGCCGATTTTTCCGCGGCCGATCGAGATTTGCCGGTAGATGGCGTAGCCGATGCCTGCCAATCCGGTCAGCAGGGCGGGGACGAGCAAAGCGGAATAGCCCCAATGCCGGAATGCGACCGATCCGATCAGCGCCCCCGCGAAAAAGCTCAGGACGATCAGGCCGCTCAGCATCAAGCGCCGCCTCGCGAGCGGCATGCCGCGCAACGCATGGCCGATGCCGATGCCCAGGTCCGTGAACATGCCGCTGACGTGCGTGGTTCGCACCAAGGCGCCGCTATAGGTGGTGGCCATCGCGTTCTGCAGGCCGCAGGCCGTCGCGGCCAACAGGGCGCCCGCCAGCCGTTGCTGTTGGAACAGCGGGATCGCGGCGAACAGCAGCGCCGACTCCAGCGCCAGCACCACCCCATAGCGGCGTCCGAGCCGGAGCGTGCTGTCCTGGATGATCATCGCGCTCAGCATCGCGCCGCCGACAAAGGCGCAAATGACGCCCAGCAATCGCCGCGCATCGCGCGCGTCGCCGTCCGCCAGCGCCGAACCGAGCAGAGTGGCGGTTCCGGTCAAGTGCGTGATCGCCTGATGCTCGAAGCCGAGATAGCCGACCACGTTCACCATGCCCGCCACGCACGACAGCGCGGCGGCGCCGACCCAGACCCAAGGCGGCAATTGCACGCCCACGGCGTCGCTACAGCACTTCGGAGGCGTAATCCGCCAATCGCGAACGCTCGCCGCGGCGCAGGGTGACGTGCGCGCTGTGCGCCCAGCCCTTGAAGCGGTCGACGGCGTAGGTCAGGCCCGAGGTCGTCTCGGTCAGGTACGGCGTATCGATCTGCTCGACGTTGCCCAGGCAGACGATCTTGGTGCCGGGACCGGCGCGGGTGATCAGCGTCTTCATCTGCTTGGGCGTGAGGTTCTGCGCTTCGTCCAGGATCAGCCAGCGATTGAGGAAGGTGCGGCCGCGCATGAAGTTGAGCGAGCGGATCTTGATCCGCGAGGCGAGCAGGTCGTTGGTCGCCGCACGGCCCCAGCTGCCGCCTTCCTGGTTGTGGGTGAGCACTTCCAGGTTGTCGGTCAGCGCGCCCATCCACGGCGTCATCTTTTCCTCTTCGGTGCCGGGCAGGAAGCCGATGTCCTCGCCGACGCTGACCGTGGCGCGGGTCATGATGATCTCGCGGTAGCGCTGCTGGTCCATCGTCTGCGCCAGGCCCGCGGCGAGCGCGAGCAAGGTCTTGCCGGTGCCGGCGGTGCCGAGCAGGGTGACGAAGTCGATCTCCGGATCCATCAGCGCGTTGAGCGCGAAGTTCTGTTCGCGGTTGCGCGCGGTGATGCCCCATACCGCATGCTGGTTGCCGCGGTAGTCGTCGACGATCTGCAGCGTGACCTTGTTCTCGTCGGCCTTGACCACGCGCATCTCGGCTTCTTCGTCGCCGGGCAGGTACAGGAACTGGTTGGGATACCAGTCGTCGTCCTTGTCGGGCTTCAGTTCGTAATAGGTGCGGCCTTTCTCGGTCCAGGACTTGAGGTCGTTGCCGTGGCGTTGCCAGAAATCCTCGGGCAGCGCGGTGGCGCCGGTGTAGAGCAGGCTGAAATCGTCCAGCGCGCGATCGTTCTCGTAATCTTCCGAGGCGATGCCGGCGATCGCGGCCTTGATCCGCAGGTTGATGTCCTTGGACACGAACACCACCGGCACGCCCGGATCGGCCTGCTTGAGCGCGACGATCGCGCCGAGGATGTCGTTGTCGGGGATGTAATCGGTGCCGTGCTTGTCGTCGCTGCGCTTCTTGCGCGTTTCCAGCGCGCCGGTCTGGAATTGCAGGCGGCCGATGCTGTCCGCCGCGCGCAACTGCAGGCCGTTGGGGCGGGTGAGGGTCAGGCCGGAAGAGATCTTGCCGGTGCCCTGGGTCTCGATCAGCTCGTTGATGAAGCGGCTGACCTGGCGCGCGTTGCGGCTGGCTTCCGAGGTGCCTTTCTTGCCGTTGTCCAGTTCCTCGATGACCTGCATCGGCAGGAACACGTCGTGCTCCTCGAACTTGAACAGCGCGGTCGGATCGTGCATCAGCACATTGGTGTCGAGCACGTAGATCCGCTTTCCTTTGGTCATCGGGCGATCCTGGCGGGTGATGAGTGGGCGAACGGGCAGCGGCGGGCCACCGCGGCCCGCGGGGCGGGGCAGTGAAGGGTAGGGTGGTAACGTTGCATCACTTGGCTTGGGCCGCCTTCAGGGCTTGCAGCACTTCATAGGCGTGGCCGGCCACGCGCACGCCGCGCCAGCTCTGGGCGATGCGGCCCTTAGGGTCGATCAGGAAGGTGCTGCGCTCGATGCCGATGTATTCGCGGCCGTAGAGCTTCTTTTCCTTGATCACGCCGAACGCGTTGCAGAGCTTTTCGTCGGCATCGCTGACCAGGTCGAACCGGAAGCCCTGCTTGTCGCAGAAGTTCTGGTGCGACTTGACCGAATCGCGCGACACGCCCAGCACCGTCGCGTCGAGCTTGGCGAATTTCGGCAGCAGCGCATTGAATTCCAGGCCCTCGGTGGTGCAGCCGGGCGTGGAATCCTTGGGATAGAAGTACAGCACCAGCCAGTGGCCGGCGTGGTCGGCGGTATTCGCGGTGATGCCGCTGGACAGCGCCAGCGGCAGCTTGGGGACTTTGTCGCCGGTGTCGAGCATCAGAACTTCATCGGGTCCATGATCGCGTCCAGGTTCAGATGGTCGCAGAACTCGAGGAAATCGTCGCGCAGCGCGGCGATGTGCATGTCCGCGGGCACGCCGATCGTGAGTTGCGCCGAGAACATGTCGGCGCCGGTCTGCATGGCGCGATAGCGCGAGCAGTGCAGGCTTTCGATGGTGATGCCCTGGCGGTCGAAGAAATCGGCCAGTTGGAACAGGATGCCGGGTTTGTCGGAGGCGACGACCTCCACGACATAAGGCAGCAGGTTGGACTGCACCGGCTTGGGCCCGGTGCGGTACCAGACCAGCTTGAGGCCTTCTTCGCGCTCGAGCCGGGTCAGCATGGCCTCGAGCTTGGCCACCGCATCCCAGGAGCCCACCGCCAGCGCCGTCACCGACACGTCCCGGCCGACGGTGCTCAAACGGGTGTCGACGAGGTTGCAGCCGCTGTCGGCGATGCGCCGCGTCACTCCCAGCAGCGGGGACTGCGGGTGCGTCGTATAGGCGTTGATCAGCAGATAGTTCTCGTTCGGCGAGGGCCGTGGAGCGGTGTCGGAATCGGTCAAGGCGGCGTCCGCGGCAGCGAGTGATATGAACGGCAGCCCGGTATCGGGCCGGAAGCCGTCGTCAGCATACTTGCCCCTGCTTTGAAGCCGCAAGTAACATGTGAAATAACTGGATCACAGCGTCCGCGCGGCCTGCGCGGCCCACCCACGAAGAGCACTCTCGCTTGCGACTTTCGGGCAGCATCACAGCGCTTGCGACGCCGTTCACGGCGTCCGGCGAAATCGACCTGGACGCCTGGCGCCGCCTGCTGCAAGCGCAGCTCGACGGCGGCGTCCAGGCCGTCGTGGTCGCCGGCTCCACCGGCGAGGCCGCGGCGCTGTACGACGCCGAATACGATGCCTTGCTGCGCAGTGCGGTGGACCAGGTCGCCGGGCGCATTCCGGTGCTGGCCGGCACCGGGCACTCCAACACCGCCAAGACCATCGAGCAGACCCGACGCGCAGCCCTGTCCGGCGCCGATGCCGCCCTGGTGGTGACCCCGCCTTACGTGCGTCCCACGCAGGCGGGCCTCGAGGCCCATTACCGCGCTATCGCCGACGACGGCGCGCTGCCGGTGGTGATGTACAACGTGCCCGGCCGTACCGGCTGCGACCTGTTGCCCGAAAGCGTGGCCGGCCTGGTCGCCCACGAACGCATCGTCGGCATCAAGGAAGCGCGCAACGAGGCCGGACGCATGAACGACTGGCTGGCCTTGCGCAGCGATGGCTTCGCGGTGCTCAGCGGCGACGACCCGACCGCCTGCCGCGCCATGCTGGCCGGCGCCGACGGGGTGATCTCGGTGGCCGCGAACGTGCTGCCGCGCGCTTTCCGCCGGCTCTGCGACCTGTCCCGCGCCGGCGATGCCGCAGCGCAGGACTGGAACGCACGGATGCACGCGATCTACGATTTCCTCAGTGTGGAACCCAATCCGATCCCGCTGAAGGCGCTGCTGCAGCGATTAGGCTTGGGCCATGGCCTGCGCTTGCCCCTGCTGCCGCTGTCCGCCGCGCATGCCGAAGCGGCGGACCGCCACATGGCTGCCATACTCGAACTAGAAAACGCCTGCCGCGATTCGCTCGTGGCCTGACCCCTGCAGGAGAAACCCGATGCGTCACACGTCCACCCCGTTCCGTTACATCGCTGTCGCCCTGCTGGCGGTGGCGGTCGTCGGCGCTTCCGGCTGCAAATGGTTCCGCAAGGACAACGAGGCCTACAAGCTCAGCGCCGAAGACCGTCCGCTGGAAATCCCGCCGGACCTGGACCGCCCCAGCACCGACGCGGCGATGAACCTGCCGGCCAGCGTCACCGCTTCGCAGGTCGCCGCGCAGCGCGGCAACAACGCGGCCGCATCGCCGGTCGGTTTCAGCGTCTCGGGTTCGCGCGACGACGTGTTCAACCGCGTCGGCGAAGTCCTGACCGCGACCAGCGGCGTCACCGTCGCCAACAAGGCGCAGATCCTGGGCACCTACGACGTGGACTACGAAGGCAGCAAGTTCCTGGTCCGCATCACCCAGATCAGCGGTGGCACCTACGTCTCGGCGGTCGATCCGCGCGGCCTGCCGGCCAGCGGCGAGGCGCCGGTCAAGCTGATGTCGGCGCTGAAGGCCGGCCTGGGCAACTGACAGGGTTGCCGCGCATCGGCCGCTTCGCATGAGCGGCGCCCCGGGCAAGCGCGAAGACTGCACGGGCCGGGGCGCATTCGGCCGTATTCGGTTCTTGGCATCGGCGGCCGTTGCCGCGGTTTTGCTGGCCGCATGCCACGGTCCGCGCAAGGAAGAACCGCCGGTCATCGTGCCGCCGCCCGAGCCGGCCGAGTTCGTCTTCGCCGACAACGCCAACGACACCTGGAACACGGTCGGCCAGATCCTGGTGCGTCTGCCCGGTGTGGACTACGAAAGCCGGGCCCAGATCATGGGCCTCTACACCGTGCGTTATCGCGGCGAAACCATGCTGGTCCGCACCCAGGCGCTGGTGTTGCAGCAGCCTTCCGACGGCGTACGTACCCGCGTCTTCGCGCTGTTGCCGGACGGCAAGCCGAACACGGCCCCCGCTGCGCACGAATTGCTGGCTGAGCTCGAACGGCGCCTACCGCTGGAGATCGAGCAATACCGGACGCCGGTGAAGCTGAAAAAGCCCGGCAAAAAGTCGAAAAAAAAGCCCGCGAAAAAACGCTAGCGTTCGAGCAGCGGCAACTTGTCCGGCTTGCCTTCCCAATCCTTGGCGTCGGGCAAGCCGTCCTTGCGCGTGGTGATCACCGGCCAGGCCTTGGACAGTTCGGCGTTCAGGGCAACGAATTGCTCCTGTCCTGCCGGCACGTCGTCCTCGGGATAGATCGCGTTGATCGGGCATTCCGGTTCGCACAGCGTGCAGTCGATGCATTCGTCCGGATCGATCACCAGGAAGTTCGGCCCTTCGTGGAAACAGTCGACCGGGCACACCTCGACGCAGTCGGTGTACTTGCACTTGATGCAGTTTTCGGTGACGACGAAGGGCATGGCGGGGATCGGTCGGCTAGCCGGGCGACTAGTTTAGCGCGGACGAAGAAAAAGCCCGCGCATCGCTGCACGGGCTTCGGATATGGCGCTCCCTACGGGATTCGAACCCGTGTTTTAGCCTTGAGAGGGCCACGTCCTAGGCCTCTAGACGAAGGGAGCGATGTGGCCCGGTTATGCCGAGCCGCCGGCTGGACGGCCGGCCGCGCCCCGGTTCGGCAGCGCAGCTTGCTAGTATAGCAAGCGAGCGGATGCCGACCAGGGCAGTCCGCAGGATCGAGTCCTGAACCTGCCTGATGCCGACACCAGCCGAAGCCATTCCCACCTCTCTGCGGACCATTCCCCGCGATCAGCACTCCATTTCGCGCAAGGACATCAGTCCCAACGCCTTGCGCGTGCTGTATCGGCTGCGCGACGCCGGCTTCCAGGCCTACCTGGTCGGCGGCGCGGTGCGCGACCTGCTGGTCGGCGGCCATCCCAAGGATTTCGACGTGGCCACCGACGCCACGCCCGAGCAGGTCAAGCAGCAGTTCCGCAACTGCCGCCTGATCGGCCGCCGCTTCCGCCTGGCGCACGTGGTGTTCGGCCGCGAGATCATCGAGGTGGCCACCTTCCGCGCCAACAGCGACGACGGCAGCGGCGACCGCGAGCTGCACGAAGGCGGGCGCCTGCTGCGCGACAACGTGTTCGGCACGATCGAGGACGACGCGGTGCGGCGCGACTTCACCGCCAACGCGTTGTACTACGCGATCGAGGATTTCTCGGTGCGCGATTACGTCGGCGGCTACGACGACGTGCAGGCGCGCGTGCTCAAGCTCATCGGCGACCCGGAAGAACGCTACCGCGAGGATCCGGTGCGGATGCTGCGTGCGATCCGCCTGGCGGCGAAGCTCGACTTCAGCATCGACCCCGCCACCGCCGCGCCGATCCCCGTGTTGGCGCCGCTGCTGGCCCAGGCGGCGCCGGCGCGCTTGTTCGAGGAATGCCTCAAATTGTTCCTGTCCGGCCATGCCGCGGCCAGCTTCGAAGGCTTGGAACGCCACGGCCTGCTGCCGGCGCTGTTTCCGGAAAGCGCCGCCGCGCTCGCCGCCAACCGCAGCGGCGCGCTGCGGCGCATGCTGCTGCAGGGCCTGCGCGCCACCGATGCGCGCGTGGCCAACGACGAGCCGGTGTCGCCTGCTTTCCTTTTTGCAGTGCTGCTGTGGCCGGCGTATTGCCGGGCGTTGATCGCGCTGCAGTCGCAGGGCGTGCATGCGGCCGAAGCGCAGCGCCGCGCCGCCGACCGCGTGACCTTGCACCAGGCGTCCACGATCGCGCTGCCGCGCCGTTTCTCGCTGCCGATGCAGGAGATCTGGCTGCTGCAATCGCGCTTCTCGCAGCGCAAGCGCGTGCCGCGCTTGCTGAGCCATCCGCAGTTCCGTGCCGCCTACGATTTCCTGGTGCTGCGCCTGAGCGCTTCGGAAGAGCATGCCGACGACGTCGCCTTCTGGCGCGATGCCCAAGCCGAGGCGGGCGAGCCAGCCGCCGAGGATGAGTTCGAGATCGACAGCGATGGCGCCCCGCGCAAGCGCCGCCGGCGCCGGCGGCGCAGCCCTTCCGCCGGCTAGAGTGAAAGCGCCGGCCATCGCCTTCGTAGGCCTCGGCGGCAATGTCGGCGACGTCGCCCGCACCCTGCGCGCAGCGCGCGACGATTTGAGCGCCCTGGCCGACACGCGGCTGCTGCGCATGTCGCGGCTGTACCGCACGCCGGCCTGGGGGAATCAGGATCAGCCGGATTTCGTCAACGCGGTGGCCATGCTGGAGACGCAGCTGGCGCCGCATGCGCTGCTGGAACATCTGTTGGCGATCGAGCGCATCCACGGCCGTTCGCGCTATGCCGATCTGCGTTGGGGCCCGCGGACATTGGATCTGGATCTGCTGCTGTACGGCGATGCGGTGATCGCCCAGCCCGGTTTGCACGTGCCGCATCCGCAGTTGCATCTGCGCGCGTTCGCGTTGCAGCCGCTGCTCGAGATTGCGCCCGACGTCGCCATTCCTGGCATAGGCCGCGCGGATGCAGCGCTGGCCCAACTGTCGGACGAAGGCATCTCGGCCTTGGATCCTTGACGCCAGGCTTTTTGTAGGAGCGGCTTCAGCCGCGAGCTCTTTGGAAGCTCTGCGCCGCTGTGGAGCAAAAAAACTCGCGGCTGAAGCCGCTTCTACAAAAAAGCAGGACGATGGAATCGATCATTCCAGCCTTCGCGGTGAGCGCCCCGCTCAAAGGCGCTATCCTTCCGCCGACTCACCGGATTCGGGATACGACATGGCCATCGCCGACGACAAACCCTGGACCATCCCCGATCTGGCAGCGGCCAAGCGGAACGGCGCCAAATTGGCCATGCTCACCGCCTACGACGCCGGCTTCGCGCGCACGCTCGACGCCAACGGCATCGACCTGGTGCTGGTGGGCGACTCGCTGGGCATGGTGATGCAGGGCCACGGTTCCACCTTGCCGGTAACGGTGGACGACATCGTGTATCACACCGCCAACGTCGCGCGCGGCCTGTCGCGCGCGCTGCTGGTCGCCGATCTTCCGTTCCAGGCCGACGCGACGCCCGAACGCGCGCTCGACGCCGCCACGCGCCTGCTCCAGGCCGGCGCGCAGATGGTCAAGCTGGAAGGCGCGGGCCACAAGCTCGAGGTGATCCGTTTCCTGGTCGAACGCGAAATCCCGGTCAGCGCGCACCTGGGTCTGACGCCGCAATCGGTGCTGCGCTTCGGCGGCTACAAGGTACAGGGCCGCGAGGAAGCGGCGGCGAAGAAGTTGCGCGAGGATGCGCTGGCGGTCGCCGAAGCGGGCGCGCAACTGTTGGTGCTGGAATGCGTGCCGTCGCCGCTGGCGGCCGCGATCACCCAGGCCGTGCCGATCCCGACGATCGGCATCGGCGCCGGCCCGGATTGCGATGGCCAGGTGCTCGTGTTGCACGATTTCCTCGGCCTGGACAGCGGCCACCGCCGGCCGAGATTCGTCAAGGACTTCTTGACCGAAGGCGGTTCCGTCGCCGGCGCGGTGAAGGCTTACGTCGCCGCGGTGCGGGACGGAAGTTTTCCCGATGCCGAACACTCTTACGCTTGATGGCGAATGCTCCAAGGCACCCATGATCGAGACCGTAAGCAGCTTGGACGCGTTACGCGCGCGCGTCGTCGAATGGAAACGCGCCGGCCTAACCATCGGCTTCGTGCCGACCATGGGCAACCTGCATGCAGGCCATCATTCGCTGGCGAAGCTGGCGCGCGAGCACGCAGACCGGGTCGTCGCCAGTGTGTTCGTCAACCCGACCCAGTTCGGGCCGAACGAGGACTTCGCGCGCTATCCGCGCACGCCCGAAACCGATGCGGTCGGATTGCAAGCCAGCGGCTGCGATGCGCTGTGGCTGCCTTCGGTCGAGACGATGTATCCGTACGGCGCCGAGCACGCGGTCCGCATGCGCGTGCCGGGCGTCACCGACACGCTGGAAGGCGCGCATCGGCCCGGCCATTTCGACGGCGTAGCCACGGTGGTGGCGCGGCTGTTCAACCAGGTGCAGCCGGATGTCGCGGTGTTCGGGCGCAAGGACTACCAGCAGCTCGCGGTGATCCGCTACCTGGTGCGCGATCTCGCATTCCCGATCGAGATCGTTGCCGCCGAGACCAAGCGCGAAGCGGACGGGCTGGCGATGAGTTCGCGCAACCAATATCTGTCGGCGGAGGAGCGGCCGGTCGCGGCGCTGATCCATCGAACGCTGCTGGCGATGCGCGACGGCATCGTTGCCGGCGAATCGCGCGCGGCGGTCGAGCGGAATGCCGCCTCGCATCTGCGCGATGCCGGGTTCGATGTGGATTATGCGGTGGTACGGACGCCGGAACTGGCCGAGCCGGAAGAAGCGTCGCCGCCTGGTTCGCGGGTGGCTTTGATCGCGGCAAGATTGGGCAGAACCAGGCTCATCGACAATATGGAATTCGACGCAAGCGCATAGTTTTTTCCTCCCCCTCGCGGGGGAGGATGCCCGCAGGGCAGGAGAGGGCGCGAGCGTAGTGGAGCGTGCTTTTGCATTCACCGAGAGATGGCGCGAAAGGCCGGGCCCTCTCCCTGGCCCTTCGGGCCTGTTCCTCTCCCATAAAGGGAGAGGGGAAAGCCGTGCTGAAGCCCGCTGGATCGCGGTTTCCCACTGAACAGCCGCCAACGCTTTGTTGCAGTGCGGAAAATCGTCCCTATACTCCGCCCATTGGGCTGCCTGCCCCTCTGTCTCCGGCCGAGCCACGCCATGCAACTGACCCTGCTGAAAGCCAAGATCCACCGCGCCACCGTCACCCACGCCGAGTTGCATTACGAAGGCTCGTGCGCCATCGACGGCCGCCTGCTCGACATCGCGGGCATCCGCGAATACGAGCGTGTGGAGATCTACAACATCAACAACGGCGAACGCTTCGCGACCTACGCGATCCGCGGCGAAGAAGGCAGCGGCATGATCTCGGTCAACGGCGCCGCCGCGCACAAGGCGCGCCCCGGCGATCTGGTGATCATCTGCGCCTATGGCGCCTGCGACGAAGCCGAGGCGGCCAAGTTCAAGCCGACCCTGGTCTACGTCGACCGCGACAACCGGTTGACGCACACCAACACCTCCATCCCGGCCCAGGCGGCCTGAGGCGTGGCCGGCGGCGCGTTCGATGGTCTGCGTGCGCATGCGGCGCGGCTGAGCGGGACGCCGCTGCGGAAACTGATCGAAACCGATCCGGCGCGCGCCTGCGATTTCGCCTTGCGGGTGGGCCCGCTGTACGCCAATTTCGCGCGGCAGCGCTACGACCGCGCTGCGCTGGACGAACTGTTCGCGCTCGCCGAAGCGGCCGACCTGCCGGGAGCGATGCGCAAGCTGCTGGACGGTGCGCCGGTCAACGCCACCGAAGGCCGCGCTGCGCTGCATACCGCTTTGCGCAGCGACCTCTCGCGACAGGCCGCCGCGCGCGACGCGTATGTCGAAGCATCGGAGGTGCGCGTCCGGATGCGGCGGATGATCGAGGCGCTGGAAGCGTCCGAGATCACCGACATCGTCAGCGTCGGCATCGGCGGTTCCGATCTCGGCCCGCGGCTGGTGGTCGATGCGTTGTCGGGCGCGGCGCGCAGGCGTTTCCGCGTCCACTTCCTGTCCAATGTCGACGGCAGCGCCGCGCAACGCGCATTGGCCGGCCTGGACCCCAAGCGCACCGCCGCGATCCTGATCTCCAAGACCTTCGGCACCCAGGAAACCCTGCTCAACGGCCGCATCGTGCGCGACTGGCTGGGCGACGACGCGCGCGTCTATGCGGTCAGCGCCAACGTGCAGCGCGCCGGCGATTTCGGCATCGCGCCGGAGCGGATCCTGCCGATGTGGGATTGGGTCGGCGGCCGTTACTCGCTGTGGTCGGCGGTGGGCTTCCCGATCGCGTTGGCGATCGGCATGGACGCGTTCGAAAACCTGCTCGCCGGCGCGGCGGAGATGGACGGGCACGCGCAGGCCGCCCCATTGCAGCAGAACCTGCCCGCGAGGCACGCGCTCACCGCGGTGTGGAACCGCAATGCGCTCGGCGCGGCGACGCAGGCGGTGCTGCCTTACGACGAGCGCTTGAAGCTGTTGCCGAATTATCTGCAGCAACTGGTCATGGAGAGCCTGGGCAAGAGCGCGCGGCTGGATGGCGCGGCTTTGCGCGAGCAGACCGTGCCGGTCTGGTGGGGCGGGGCGGGCACCGACACCCAGCACAGCTTTTTCCAGGCGCTGCACCAAGGCACGCAGGTGGTGCCGGCCGATTTCATCGGCGTCGTGCATGGCGACGATCCCTACGCCGAGAACCGCAAGGCCCTGCTGGCCAATCTGCTGGCGCAGACCGAAGCCCTGGCGAACGGCTCGACCAGCGACGACCCGCACCGCGCCTACGCCGGCAACCGCCCGAGCACGCTGATCCTGCTCGATGCGCTGACGCCGCAGTCGCTGGGCATGCTGATCGCCATGTACGAGCACAGCGTGTACTTGCAGGCGGTGTTGTGGGGCATCAATGCCTTCGACCAGTTCGGCGTGGAGCTCGGCAAGCAGGTCGCCAGCCGCTTGTTGCCCGCCTTGAATGGCGATTCCGAGGCGGACGATCCTGTCACTCGCGAATTGCTCGCCCGACTGCGCTGATCCGATTTTCGTAGGTGCGAATTTATTGGCACGCTTTTGCTTTAAGTTGCCCAAAAAAGCGCGCGAATAAATTCGCACCTACAAATAGATCGGCGCCCCGCAAACTCGTGATGGGTTCGCGATTACGAATGATGGCGTCGCAGCGCCCAGGCGACATGCTCGCGCACGACGGCACTGCCGTCGTTTGCGCGAGATTGCAGTGCCAACAACACTTCCGGCGTCGTCGGCGCATTGCCCAAGGCGACAGCGATATTGCGCAGCCAGCGCTCATGCCCGCTGCGGCGGATCGCCGAGCCTTCGGTGCGGCGCAGGAATTCGTCCTCCTCCCACGCGAACAGCTGCGCCAGCGAGGCGCGGTCCAAATCGTTGCGCGCGCGGAAATCCGGCTCGTCGGTGCGCTTGGCGAACTTGTTCCAGGGGCATGCCAGCTGGCAGTCGTCGCAGCCGAAGATGCGGTTGCCGATCAGCGGGCGCAGCTCCTCGGGAATGGCGCCTTCGTGCTCGATGGTGAGATAGGCGATGCAACGCCGCGCATCGAGCTTGTGCGGCGCCACGATCGCCTGCGTCGGGCAGATGTCGATGCAGCGCACGCAACTGCCGCAATGCGCGCTGGCTGGCGGATCGGCCGGCAGCGGCAGGTCGACGTAGATCTCGCCGAGGAAGAACCAGGAGCCGCCGTCCTTGTCGATCAGGCAGGTGTGCTTGCCGATCCAGCCCAGACCCGCGTTGCGCGCCAGCGCGCGTTCCAGCACCGGCGCGGAATCGACGAACACGCGGTGGCCAAACGGGCCGACTTCGTCGGCGATGCGGTCGGCCAGTTGCTGCAGCCGCTGCCGCATCAGCTTGTGGTAATCGCGACCCAGCGCATAACGCGCCACGTAGGCGCGTTCGCCGTCGGCGATGTTCGCCCAGGCCGCATCGTCGTCGCCGCGGCCGTAGTCCAAGCCCACCGATACCACGCGCAGCGTGCCCGGAATCAGCTCGCCGGGCCGCGAACGCTTGTCGCCGTGGCGCGCCATCCAGTCCATCGAACCGTACAGGCCCTGCGCCAGCCATTCGCGCAGGTAGGCCTCGTCCGCGCCCAGGTCGATGCCGCTGATCCCGCAGCGCTGGAAGCCGAGTTCGCGCGATAGGCGCTTGATGCGCTGCGCGAGTTCGCGATAGTCGGGTTTGGCGGCCGGGGTTTCCACGGTGCCAAGTATAGAATCAGGCCATGAATACGGGCCTGGCGCTTTACGGCATCGATGGCGTTCGCAAGATCGAGGCGCAGGCCACCGCCGCGCTCGGCGACGATGGTTTCGCCCTGATGGCGCGCGCCGGCGAAGCGGCCTGGCGCTATCTGCTGCGGCATTGGCCGCAGGCGCAGCGGATCGTGGTGGCGTGCGGACCCGGCAACAACGGCGGCGACGGTTACGTGCTAGCGCGCCACGCGCTGGCGTCCGGGCGCGCAGTGCGCGTCGTGCGCGCGCGCGGGCACGCTCCGCGCAGCGAGCTGTGCCGGCGCGCGAGCGCCGAATTCGCAGCGGCCGGCGGAAACGTCGAAATCTTCGAGCATGCGATCGGTCCCGCGGATGCGGTCGTCGACGCGATCTTCGGCATCGGCTTCTCGCGAGAGCCGGATGCGGAAACCGCGGCGCTGATCGCCGCCATCGGCCGCACGGGCGCATCGGTACTGTCGCTCGACGTCCCCAGCGGCGTCGATGCGGACCGCGGCGCAACGCCGGGCGCGGCGATCGTCGCTGCGCGCACGCTGCAATTCATGGCGGCGCATGCCGGCCTGTACACCGGCGATGCGCTCGATCACGCCGGCGTCGCCGATCTCGACGGGCTCGGCGTGGAGGCCGCCGCATTCGCCGGCGTCGGCGAGATGGCGCGGCTGGCGGTGCGTAGCGATCTATCGCGATGGCTGAAACCGCGCCCACGCAACAGCCACAAGGGCGGCAACGGCCATGTGCTGTGCGTCGGCGGCGACGAAGGCATGGGCGGTGCGATCGCGTTGTGCGCGGAAGCGGCCCTGCGTTGCGGTGCGGGGTTGGTCAGCGTGGCGTCGCGCGCGTCGCACGCAAGCGCGATGCTCGCGCGGAGGCCTGAAATCATGGCCCGCGGCGTGCAGACGAGAGACGATTTGCGCACGCTGATCGAACGCGCCGACGTGATCGCGCTGGGTCCGGGATTGGGCAAGCAAACATGGGGCCGGGACCTGTTCGGTGCCGCGCTCGACAGCGGGAAACCCTGCGTGATCGACGCCGACGCGCTCAACCTGCTGGCCGCGGCGCCGCGCGCATCGGCGCAGGCCGTGCTCACGCCGCATCCGGGCGAAGCGGCGCGCTTGTTGGCGAGCGACACCTCCGCAGTCCAACGCGACCGTTACGGCGCGGCGCGCGAACTCGCGCAAAAATACGGTTGTCCCGTGGTGCTCAAAGGCGCGGGAAGCATCGTCGCCGCGTCGCACGCAACGCCTCGCGTGATCGGCGCAGGCAATCCTGGCATGGCCTCGGGTGGCATGGGCGACGTGCTGACCGGCGCGATCGCCGCCTTGCTCGCGCAAGGCTTGCCGGCATTCGACGCCGCCGTTTGCGGCGCGCTGCTGCATGCCAGCGCCGGCGACGACGCGGCGCGCGAAGGCGAACGCGGTTTGCTGGCTTCCGATCTGCTGCCCGCTTTGCGTAAGCTGGCCAACCCGTAAGCGCCCGCAGCGGATGAAACTCTACCTGGCCGACACACCAGCGACCGAACAGTTGGGCCGCGCGATGTCCGCGACGCGGCCGGCCAGCGCCGTCGTTTATTTGCATGGCGATCTGGGCGCGGGCAAATCAACGCTGGCGCGCGCGATGCTGCGCGCGCTGGGCGTGACCGGTGCGATCCGTAGCCCCACTTACACCTTGGTCGAGCGTTATCCGCTGGTCGACGGCGGCGAAGCGCTGCACCTGGACCTCTATCGCATCGCCGACGCCGGCGAACTGGAATTCCTGGGCCTGGCTGGTACCGAAGCGGCCTTGTGGCTGGTGGAATGGCCCGAACGTGGCGGCGCAGGCCTGCCCAAAGCCGATCTGCACGTCGATCTGGCCCTGGAATCGACCGGGCGGGGCGCCCGTTTGGTGGCCCAGACCGGGGTCGGTGAAGCCTGGCTGGAAGACTTGGGGCGTATACCGGAGTTGCGGGCCATACTTGCCGCAAGCTGACAGGAAGTTAAGCCAGGTGTCGGATTAATAAGGAAAAACCTATTGCATTCCGCGGCGCTTGGTGCTTGAATCCGGCCATGCGAGTCAGGGGAATCACCTTGCAACAAGTCCTTCTCGGCGCGGCGTTACTCGCCGCGCTGTGCTGGAACTTGGCTCACGCTAGCGAAATCAAAGACTTACAGCTGGATACCGGTGCCACGGGCACGCGCGCCGAGATCGGGCTGGCGGGCCAGGTCGACTACAAGGTGATCTCGCTTTCCGGCCCCGACCGGCTGGTGCTGGACCTGTCCGATGCCGAGCTGGCCCGCGGTTTCCGCGCGCCGGCAGCCGTCGGCATCGTCAAGGCCATTCGTACCGGGCATCCGGAACCGGGCATCACCCGCATCGTGTTCGACCTGGCCGCGCCGGTCGTCGCGTTGAAACCGCGGCTGGAGCCTTCCGGCAGCGGCACCCGGCTGGTGCTGGAATGGCCTGGGGACAATGCGGACGAACCGTCTGCCGTAGCGGCGTCATCGGAATTGGATAAGGCCTTGCAGGCACCAGCGACGCCGCCTGCAGCGAATGAACCGGAAGTCGATCCGTCCGCGGCCTCCGCCGCCGCGACGGCACGCTTGATCGCCAACATGTCCGCTGCGCAGCCGCAGGCGTCGGCGCCGCAGAATCCGCCACCGGCGGCTTCTGCCGGCACTACCGTGGCCACCGGCGTGCCGACCCGCATCGCCACCGGCGTGCCGGCCACGATGCCGAACGCAGCGCAAGCCGATGCCGAGTCGCCGGCGCCTACCCAGCCAGTGCCGGGCAAGACCCTGCAGCAGGTGATGCGCGGACGCGGCATGCGGCCGCTGGTCGTGGCCATCGATCCAGGCCACGGCGGCCAGGATCCGGGCGCGATCGGCATGAACGGCAAGCGCGAGAAGGACGTGACCCTGGCGATCGGCCGCGAACTGGCGCGCCAGATCAATGCCACGCCCGGGCTCAAGGCCTACATGACCCGCGACAGCGACGTTTTCATTCCCTTGAACCGGCGCGCGCAGCTGGCGCGCGGCGCGAAGGCCGACATCTTCGTTTCGATCCACGCCGATGCCGCCGAAAATCGCAGCGCCGCCGGCGCATCGGTGTATGTGCTGTCGCTGAAAGGCGCATCGTCGCAGCGCGCGCGCTGGCTGGCGGACAAGGAAAACGCGTCCGACCTGATCGGCGGCGTCAGCCTGCAGAAAGGCAACGTGCTGGCCAACGTGCTGCTCGACCTGACCCAGAGCGGCCACATGAAGGCGTCGGAAGACGCGGCCGGACACGTGCTGGACAGCCTCGGCCGGGTCGGCAGCGCGCGGCGCGTCGAGCGCGCCAACTTCGCCGTGCTGCGCACTTCGGACATGCCGGCGATGCTGGTCGAGACCGCCTACATCTCCAATCCGCAGGAAGAACGCCTGCTCACTGATCCGGCCCACCAGCGCAAGGTGGCGGCCGCGGTGCTGGACGGCATCAACCAATATTTCACCCGGCAACCGCCGCCCGGCACGCTGTACGCCGCGCGTGCGGCTTCGTCGGGCGGCGGCGCAGTCGGCGGCGGCAGTCCCTGACCGGCTCGTGTTATGGAGCGGCTCTTGTGGGAGCGGCTTTAGCCGCGAGCTCTTAATTTTCGCTGCCGCCTCAAAAGCTCGCGGCTAAAGCCGCTCCCACAAGAGCTGCTCCCACGAGAGCAGGGCAGTTATCATCAGCGCTGATCCTTGCCGACGTCGCCGCCCATGGCGACGGACACGCCTCCCACCGTGACGATCCGCCCGCTGCCCGACACCCTCGTCAACCAAATCGCCGCCGGCGAGGTGGTAGAACGTCCTGCATCCGTGGTGAAAGAGCTGGTGGAAAACGCGCTCGATGCCGGCGCCACGCGCATCGACATCGACCTGGAAGAAGGCGGCGTGCGGTTGATCCGCATTCGCGACGACGGCAGCGGCATCGCGCCCGACGAGCTGCCGCTGGCGGTGGCCAGGCACGCTACCAGCAAGATCGCTTCGCTCGACGATCTGGAAGCGGTGGCCACGCTCGGTTTCCGCGGCGAGGCGCTGCCGTCCATCGCTTCGGTCAGCCGCTTCGCGCTGACTTCGCGCCGCGCCGGCGAAGAGCATGGGGCATCGCTGCCGGTCGACGGCGGAAAGCTCGGCAGCGTCTCCCCCAAATCGCATCCGCAGGGCACCACCGTCGAAGTGCGAGATCTGTTCTACAACGTGCCGGCGCGGCGCAAATTCCTGCGCGCCGAGCGCACCGAGTTCAGCCACATCGAAGAATGGCTGCGCACGCTGGCGCTGGCGCGGCCGGACGTGGAATTGCGGCTTTCGCACAACGGCAAGGCTTCGCGGCGTTACCGCGGCGACGGCGGCATGGCCACGGCCGAGCGCATCGTCGAAACGCTGGGCGAGGAATTCTCGAAAAGCACGCTGCGCATCGACCATGCCGCCGCCGGCCTGTCGCTGCACGGCTGGATCGCGCAACCGACCTATTCGCGCGCCAGCGCCGATCAGCAATATCTCTACGTCAACGGCCGCCCGGTGCGCGACCGCAGCATCGCCCATGCGGTGAAGCAAGCGTATGCGGACGTACTGTTCCATGGCCGGCAGCCGGCGTACGTGCTGTTCCTGGAGCTGGATCCGCGCCGCGTCGACGTGAACGTGCATCCGGCCAAGCACGAGGTGCGTTTCCGCGATGCGCGCCTGATCCACGATTTCGTCTACCGCACGCTGCACGACGCGCTGGCGCAGACGCGCGCCGGCGAAGCGCCCGTGGCATTGCCTTCGCAATTGGCGGCTTCGGCGGCGGCGAACGCCGGCTATGCCCAGCAACCCTGGCCGGGTCCGCAACAGCAATCGCCGCTGTCGCTGCGCATCGGCGAGGCGCGCGCCGGCTATGCGCAGTTGTACGGCCAACCGGCGGCGCCGGTAGCGGAATTTCCTTCCTTGCCGCAGGCCAACGACGGCGAAACCCCGCCGCTGGGCTACGCGATCGCGCAGTTGCACGGCATCTTCATCCTCAGCGAGGCGGCCGACGGCCTGATCGTGGTCGACATGCACGCCGCGCACGAGCGCATCGGCTACGAAAAACTGAAAGCCGCGCACGACGGCGCCGGCCTGCGCACGCAGCCGCTGCTGGTGCCGCAATCGGTGGCGGTGTCCGAACGCGAAGCGGACGTCGCCGAGCGCGAAACCGCGACCCTGGCCGAACTGGGTTTCGAGGTCACCCGCAGCGGCCCGCAGGCGCTGACCTTGCGCAGCGTGCCGGCCCTGCTGGCCCACGGCGATACCGAAGCGCTGCTGCGCGACGTGCTGGCCGACCTGCGCGAACATGGCGAAAGTAGACGGATTGCCGCCGCGCGCGACGAATTGTTGTCTACCATGGCCTGTCATGGGGCGGTGCGGGCGCACCGGCGCCTGAGCATCCCGGAAATGAACGCTCTGCTGCGCGAGATGGAAGCCACCGAACGGTCAGGCCAATGCAACCACGGCCGGCCTACCTGGGCGCGTTTCTCGCTGGCCGAGATCGATCGCTGGTTCCTGCGAGGACGTTGAGATGAACAAAACCGCTATCCGCTGCATCGCGCTGTCGTTCTCGGTCCTGGCTCTGCAGGCCTGCCAGCGCGAGGGGGCGGGCGCCGGCAGCGCGGCGGCGCCGGCTTCCGCAGCGGCGACGGTGCCGGTCGCGGCCGATGCGGCATTCACCCAGGCGCAGCAGGCCTGGCGCGACCAGCGCCGCGAAAACCTGCTCAAGCCCGACGGCTGGACCAGCCTGATCGGACTGCATTGGGTCGAACCGGGCCCGCACTATTTCGGCAGCGCCGCCGACAACGGCATCCGCCTGGCGATGGGCCCGGCGCACTTCGGCATGATCGACCTGCGCAAGAACGGCAGCGTGCGCCTAGTCCCCGAGCGCGACGCGCAGCTGACGCTGGACGAGCAGCCATTGAAGGGCGCCGTCACCCTGGTCACCGATGCCGACGAGAGCGAATCGGGGCCGAGCCGCATCGGCTTCGACGAAGGCAAGGGCCTGGCCACCGTGATCAAGCGCGGCGGGCGCTATGCGCTGCGGGTCAAGCATGCCGACGCGCCGACGCGTACCGGCTTCACCGGCCTGGAGTACTGGCAGGCCGACCCGTCGTGGAAGATCGAAGGCAAGTTCGTGCCGCATCCGGCCGGCAAGACGATCCAGATCGCCGACATCATCGGCACCTTGAACGACGTGCCCAATCCGGGCGCGATCGAGTTCCAGCGCGACGGCCGCACCTATCGGCTCGAGGCGCTCGACGAAGGCGAGGAAGAACTGTTCCTGGTCTTCGGCGACCGCAGCAACGGGCACGGCAGCTACAGCGCGGGGCGTTTCCTGTATGCGCCCAGACCGGACGCGCAGGGCCGCGTCGTGCTCGATTTCAACCGAAGCTACAATCCGCCGTGCGCGTTCACGCCTTTCGCCACCTGTCCGCTGCCGCCGCAGGAAAACCGGCTGGATCTGGCGATCCTGGCCGGCGAGAAGGCTTACCCCAAAGCCGCCCATTGAACCGAAGGATTCGCATGCGTTTTCTCAAACCCATCGCGCTGTCCTGCGCCGCTGCCGCATGCATAGGCCTGGCGTATGCCGACAGCGATGCGAAAACGCAGGGCGCGACAGAGCAGATCCCGTTGCTGTGGAAGGTTTCCGATGCGGACAACGCCGTCTATCTGCTCGGATCGTTCCACCTGCTCAAGGCGGACGACTATCCCTTGTCGAAGGACATCGATGCGGCCTTCGACGACGCGCACACGATCGTCTTCGAAGTGGAGCCGTCGGCGCTGACCGCGCCGGACACCGCGGAGAAATTCAAGCAGGCCGCCGGCTATGCCGACGGCCGCACGCTGAGCCAGGTGCTGCCCAAGGCCGCGCGCGACCGACTGCAGAAAATGCTGGCGGTTGGCGGCGGCTCGGTCGAGCAGATGGACGGCGTCGAACCGTGGGCGGTGACTTTGTCGTTGGTTTTGGGCATGACTCAGGCGATGGGCTTCCGCCAGGACCAGGGCTTGGACGCGACGCTGATGAAGCGCGCCGCAGAAGCGCAGAAGACGGTGGCCGGCCTGGAAACCGTCGACGACCAGATCAACGCGCTCGATTCGATGCCGATGAACGAGCAGGTCTCGGGCCTGGACGAACTGCTGGCCAAGCCGCAGGAGACGCTGAGCGACCTGGTCGAAATGCACGACTGGTGGAAGCGCGGCGACATCAAGAACCTGGACGGCAGGATGCGCCTGGAAATGAAGCAGAAATCGCCGGAGTCTTATCGGCTGGTCAACGTCCAGCGCAACGATGCCTGGGTGCCTAAGATCGAACAGCGGCTGGCCGAGCCGGGCCAGGACAATACGCTGGTCGTGGTCGGCGCGATGCACCTGCTCGGCAGCGATGGCGTGGTCGACAAGCTGCGCGCCAAGGGCTACACCGTCGAGCGCATCTGCTCCGCCTGCAAATAATCCACTTTTTTCGTAGGAGCGGCTTTAGCCGCGAGCTCTTTCCCCAAGTTCGTACGAGCGTGCGAGAAAGAGCTCGCGGCTAAAGCCGGTCCTACGAAAAGCGGGCGAAGAGCGAAACGGCTAGGCGGCCACCATCACGATGCAATCCACTGGACAAACCGGCACGCAAAGTTCGCAGCCGGTGCACAGCGGCTCGATGACCGCATGCATACGCTTGGACGCGCCGGCGATGGCGTCGACCGGGCAGGCCTGGATGCATTTGGTGCAGCCGATGCAGTCGGCTTCGACGATCAGTGCGACTTGCGCGGCCTTATGCGCGCCGCGGCTGCGGTCGTAAGGCTTCGGCGGCACTTCCAGCAGTTTCGCCAACGCTCTGGCGCCGGCATCGCCGCCGGGCGGGCAGCGGTCGATGTCCGCTTCGCCGCGCGACATCGCCTCGGCGTAAGGCCGGCAGCCGTCGTAGCCGCATTGGCCGCATTGGGTTTGCGGCAGCAAGCGGTCGAGGCGTTCGATCAGGTCGGTGCGCATGTGCGGATGATGCGGCTTTTCGCTTTAAAAAGCCGTCATTCCCGCGAAGGCGGGAATCCAGTGACTTAAAAGGCCTCCCCAGATCGCATCGAAAGCCATCTGCCATGCCGCGCGCCCTCACCCAACCCTCTCCCGCAAGCGGGAGAGGGCTCAAGCCAAGTCACTGGATTCCCGCCTTCGCGGGAATGACGGCCCGAACAACAGCGTCACTTCACCGGCATACCCGGCAACGCGCCGTCGTCGGCATCCAGCAGCGACAGCCCGCCCCCGTCGAAACCGGCCGACAGGATCATGCCTTCGCTCACGCCGAAGCGCATCTTGCGCGGTGCCAGGTTGGCGATGAACACCACTTTGCGGCCGACCAGCTTCTCGGGCTCGCCGTAACTGCCGCGGATGCCGGAAAAGATCTGGCGCTTGCCGAGTTCGCCCGCGTCCAGTTCGAAGCGCAACAGCTTGTCCGAACCTTCGACGAATTCGCAAACCAGCACTTGGCCGATGCGCAGGTCGAGCTTGGCGAAATCGTCGATGCCGATCGTCTCCGTCGCAGCAACGTCCGCCGGAGCCGGGGCGGTTGTAGGAGCGGCTTCAGCCGCGAGCTTCTTCTTGGAGCCGCCGGCATCCTTTACCGGAACGGCGGGCGCAGGCGCGAGCGTGTCCTTGCTGGCTTCGATCATGGCGTCGATCTGCTTGGGGTCGATACGGATGAACAGCGGCGTATAGGTCTTGATCTTCCGGTCCAACAGGGGTTCGTCCAGATCGCTCCAGACATCGATGGGCGCATCGAGGAACACTTCAACCTGTCCCACCGTATCGGGCAGCACCGGCTTGAGCGCCGCGGCGAGCACGCGGAACAGATTCAGGCCCTGCGTGCATACCGCTTGCAGCTCGGCGTCGGCGCCGTCCTGCTTGGCGATCACCCAGGGCTTGCGCTCGTCGATGTAGCGGTTGGCCTCGTCGGCCAGCGCCATCGCCTGGCGCAGCACGCTGGCCGGGTCGTTGCGCTCGTACGCGTCGCGGATCGGCGCCAGCGCGGCGACGAAGCGCGCGTACATGCCGGCGTCCGGCAGCGCGGCGGCCAGGCGTCCGTCGAAACGCTTGTCGATGAAGCCGGCGCAGCGGCTGGCGAGGTTGACGAACTTGCCGACCAGGTCGGCGTTGACGCGCGCGACGAAGTCGGAAAGGCTCAAGTCAACATCTTCGACCTGGCCATTGCTTTTTGCCGCTAGGTAGTAGCGCAAGGCTTCGGGCGCCAGTCCGACGTTGAGATAGGTGCTGGCCATGATGAAGGTGCCGCGCCCCTTCGACATTTTAGTGCCGTTGATCGTCAAATAGCCGTTGACATGCAACCGCGTCGGCGCCCGCATCCCCGCGCCGTGCAGCACCGCCGGCCAGAACAGGCCGTGGAAATTGACGATGTCCTTGCCGATGAAGTGGTGCAGCTCGGTCTCGCTGTCGTGGGCGAGGTAATCGAAGAAGTTGAAGCCTTCGCGCTCGCTCAGCGCCTGCAGCGAGGCGAGATAGCCGATCGGCGCATCCAGCCACACGTAGAAATACTTGCCGGGGTGGCCGGGAATCTCGAAGCCGAAGTAGGGCGCGTCGCGGGAAATGTCCCAAGCGCGCAGGCCGCCTTCGCCGTCCAGCCATTCCTGCAGCTTGGCCTTGACGCCGGGCACGGCCACGTCGCCGGCCAGCCATTGCCGCAGGAAGGCGTCGAATTGCCCGACTTCGAAGAAGAAATGCTCGGACTCGCGCAACTCCGGCGTCATGCCGCTGAGCACCGAGCGCGGATCCTTCAGGTCGGTCGGCGCATAGGTCGCGCCGCAGTTCTCGCAGTTGTCGCCGTACTGGTCCGGCGTGCCGCAGTTCGGGCAGATGCCCTTGATGTAGCGGTCGGGCAGGAACATGCCCTTGACCGGATCGTAGAACTGCGCCACCGAGCGGTGCGCGATATGGCCGTTGTTGTCGAGCTTGGCGTAGATGCCTTCGGTCAGCGCGCGGTTGTGGGCCGAGTGGGTCGAGCCGTAGTAGTCGAACGCCACGCCGAACGCGGCGAAATCGCGCTCGTGGTCGGCCTGGATGCCGGCGATGAAGGCTTCCGGCGTGGTGCCGGCCTTCTCCGCCGCCAGCATGATCGGCGTGCCGTGGGTGTCGTCGGCGCAGACGAAGCGCACGGTATCGCCGGCCATGCGCCGGGCGCGCGTCCAGATATCGCCCTGGATATAGCCGACCAGGTGGCCTAGGTGCAGTTGCCCGTTGGCATAGGGCAGGGCGCAGGAAACAGCGATATTGCGGGGCATGGCGTGCGCGGTGGGGACGGCCTGCGATTATCGCACGCGTTTTAAAGCCCCTCTCCCATCGGGAGAGGGGTTGGGGTGAGGGTTCGGCGCGAGTGCGGAATCGCAGCCACACACCGCACCCTCATCCGCCCTCCGGGCACCTTCTCCCGAAGGGAGAAGGAAAAGCGAATGCTTATTCGCGCACCCACACCTGCTCGCGGCAAATGAAGGCCACGCAACCGGACATGCCGAGCTTGGCGCCGCCGTCGATCATCTTCAGCTTGGACTTGTAGGTCTTGCCCTTGGCCGGATCGAGCACGGTACCGCCGCTCCAGCCTTCGCCGTCCTTCTTCAGGCCCCAGAGGATGGTCATGCCCTTGACCGGCTTGTCCTTGTTGGCGCCGGAGCACTTGTCGCAGATGGGATTGGGGCCGCGATCGGACGACAACACCTCCACAACCTTGCCGGACAAGGTGCCGTTGCTGGCCTGGCTGATCTCGACGATCGATTTCACCTTGCCGGTCTCGTCGTCGATCGTCTTCCAGCGGCCGACGGGCGTGTTCTGTGCGAAAGCCGCGACCGGCAACATCGCCAATACCAAAGCGAGCAGTTTGATACGCATGGTTCCCCTCCGAGGGATGCCTGAAAAGCCCGGTAGGCAGAGCGCCGCCCGGATGCCGGATTTATACCCGATTCGGCAGCGTATGGAAGCCGCTGTTCCCCCCTTTGCAAAAGGAGGGGCAAGGGGGATTTACGCGGCATTGCGGATTGGAGCGAGAGCAAATCCCCCTCGATCCCCCTTTTCAAAGGGGGAAGAACGGCAAAGGGCGTAAACTGTGCACATGCAGCAAAATCCTCAGAAGCCCCGCATCCATGCGCATGCGGTGCAGCCCAACGTGTCGCCGTCGCCGCGGATTCGCAACGTGATAGCGGTGGCCTCGGGCAAGGGCGGCGTCGGCAAATCGACCACCGCCGTGAACCTGGCCCTGGCCCTGCAGTTGGAAGGCGCCCGGGTCGGCATCCTCGACGCCGACATCTACGGTCCGAGCGTGCCGGCCATGCTCGGCCTGTCCGGCCGGCCCGACAGTCCCGACGGCAAGTCGATCGAACCGATGCGTGCGCACGGCATCGAGGCCATGTCGATCGGCGTCCTGGTCGACCAGGACACGCCGATGATCTGGCGCGGTCCGATGGCCACGTCGGCCCTGTCCCAGCTGTTCGGCGAGACGCTGTGGGGCGACCTGGACTACCTGATCGTCGATCTGCCGCCGGGCACCGGCGACATCCAGCTGACCCTGTCGCAGAAGATTCCGGTGGCCGGCGCGGTGATCGTGACCACGCCGCAGGACATCGCCACTCTGGACGCCAAGAAGGCGCTGAAGATGTTCGAGAAAGTCCAGGTGCCGGTGCTGGGGCTGATCGAGAACATGGCCGTGCATGTGTGTTCGAACTGCGGCCATGCCGAGCACATCTTCGGCTCCGGCGGCGGCGAGAAGATGGCCGCGCAATACGGCGTGCCGCTGTTGGGCTCGCTGCCGTTGGAGATCGCGATACGCGAGCAGGGCGATGCGGGTGTGCCGATCGTGGTGTCGGCCCCCGAATCGACCGCTGCCCAGGCCTACCGCCAGACCGCGCGCCGCCTGGCCGAGGCGCTTGCGGCCAGGCCGCGGGCGACGATGGGCATCTCCGCGTCGCTGCTTTAAAGCCTTCGCCTTCAAAGGGAGAGTTGGGTGGGGATGGTTTCGTCGTGGATCAAACCCATCCCCATCCCGGCCTTCCCCTTGAAGGGGAAGGGGAAGATCAAGGGCAGCGGAGCAAGCTCCGCTCTACAATGTGCAGCTAACGGCCGGACGGCCTTCGGGAACGCCGCATGAGCATCAAGAGCGACCGCTGGATACGGCGGATGGTGGAACAGCAGCAGATGATCGAGCCGTTCGAGCCCGGCCAGGTCAAGCATGCCGCCGACGGTCACCGCATCGTCAGCTACGGCACCTCCAGCTACGGCTACGACGTGCGCTGCTCGCGCGAATTCAAGGTGTTCACCAACATCAACTCGACCATCGTCGACCCCAAGCATTTCGATTCGGGCAGTTTCGTCGACATCGAATCGGACGTCTGCATCATCCCGCCGAACTCGTTCGCGCTGGCGCGCACGGTCGAGTATTTCCGCATCCCGCGCGACACGCTGGTGGTGTGCCTGGGCAAGAGCACGTACGCGCGCTGCGGCATCATCGTCAACGTGACGCCGCTGGAGCCGGAATGGGAGGGCCACGTCACCCTGGAATTCAGCAATACCACGCCGCTGCCGGCGCGGATCTACGCCAACGAGGGCGTGGCGCAGATGCTGTTTTTCCAGTCGGATGAAGTCTGCGAGACTTCGTACAAGGACCGTGGCGGGAAGTACCAGGGACAGACCGGCGTTACGCTGCCGCGTACCTGATGCCATTCCTTCTCCCTCCGGGAGAAGGTGCCCGAAGGGCGGATGAGGGTGCGATGTGTGGTTGCAGCGCCGTACTCGCGCCGAACCCTCATCCGGCGCTGCGCGCCACCTTCTCCCGATGGGAGAAGGGGAACCAACGTCACGGCTTCTGGTAAGTGACGAAGAAACCCTGCAAATCGCCGTTTTCGATGTACGGCTCCACGCTGACCACCTTGTAGCCGCGCGTAGCGAAGGCCTGATGCGCCTTGCTCAAGGAATTGGCCGCGCCCTGGTTGCGGAACCCCCAGCTGGCGTCGACCCAGATCGTCGCCGCCAACAAGCCGCTGCGCGTGGCTTCTTCGGCGGCCTTGTCCGGCGACTTGTCGAACAGGCCCGCGGATGCGGGAAGCGAAACAGCGAGCAGGACGGCTAGCAACAGGTGGCGCATGGGTCTTCCTCGGATAACGGGAACGCCGAGGATAACCGTTGCCAGCGCGCGCGGAGCTGAAGCACGGCGCGGCTGCCGGCACAGGGCCGCCGGCGGAAGTTTTCTTCTACGTCTCCTAAGCGGCCGTCGCCGCATTCAAAGCGGCTTGCAACTGCGCGATCCGCTGGATCAGCGCTTCTTCGCTATAGGGCAGCGCTGCGGCCATACCCCAGACCGGCTTCGGCCAGGCGTGATCGTGCTCGTACCGTGCGATCACATGCACGTGCAGCTGCGGCACCAGATTGCCCAACGCGGCCACGTTGAGCTTGTGCGGACGGAACAACTCGCGCAGCGCGCGGCTGGCGCGGTCGATTTCATCGGTGAGGGCATGGCGCTGCGCCGCGTCCAGGTCGATCAGTTCGACCGCATCGGCCACGCGCGGTACCAGCACCAGCCAGGGATAGTTGGCGTCGTCCATCAGCCGCAGTTCGCAGAGCGCGAACTGGGCCAGCGGATGTGTGTCGTCCGCCAGTTGCGGATGCAGGTGCCAGCGTTCTTTCACGACAGGTTCCGGGCGAAGAAGGCGAGGGTGCGTTCGAGCGCCAGCGCCGCGCTCTCGGGGTGATGGGCGTGCGTATCGACGTCGCGGTTGAAGGCGTGGCCGGCCGGGTAGACGTACACTTCCGCTTGCGGTTGCTTTTCGCGGTGTTTGGCGACGTCTTCGGCCGTGATGGAGCCGTCTTTCTCGCCGAAGTGGAACATCATCGGCGCGCGCAGCGTCTCGTCGAGCAAGGCCGCGGTGCGCGCGCCGTAATAGCTGACCGCGGGCAGGCCGAGCCGGGTGTTGGCGAGATAGGCGACCGTCCCGCCCCAGCAATAGCCCACCGCGCCGACGGCGAGGCCTTCGCGCTTGAGCAAATCCGCCGCCGCGGCCGCGATGTCGACTGCACGGTCCAGGCCCAGCGCATTGACCAATTCGCGGCCTTTGGCGAAGCCATCCTGGTCGTAGCCCAGTTCGACGCTGGCCTCGACCGGATCGAAGAAGGCGGGCGCCAAGGCGACGTAACCGGCTGCCGCCAAACGGTCTGCGACGCTGCGCATGTGCGCGTTGACGCCGAAAATCTCCTGGACCACCACCAGCGCGCCGCGCGGCTCGCCTTGCGGATCCGCGCGCCAGCCGTGGACGGTGCCGTGCGCGGTCTCGAAGGCGATGTCCTGGCCCATGGCGTCGGTTCGTCAGGCGGAGGGCCGATTCTAGCCTCGAAGGTATAATCGCGGCGTTACGCGGAGTTCGGCCGGCCTGCTGGCGATTTTGCGGATCCCCAGCATTCCCTGGATAGCCATGTCATTAGCCAATCCCAAGGTCGGTTTCGTCAGCCTCGGCTGCCCCAAGGCGCTGGTCGATTCCGAGCGCATCCTCACCCAGTTGCGGGTCGAGGGTTACGACATCGTCCAGACGTACGACGATGCCGACGTGGTGGTCGTCAACACCTGCGGCTTCATCGATTCGGCCGTGACCGAGTCGCTCGATGCGATCGGCGAAGCGCTGGCCGAGAACGGCAAGGTCATCGTCACCGGCTGCCTGGGCAAGCGCCCGGAACAGATCCGCAAGGCGCATCCGGACGTGCTGTCGATCAGCGGCCCGCAGGATTACGGCACGGTGATGGAAGCCGTGCACAAAGCGTTGCCGCCCAAGCACGACCCGTTCCTGCATCTGGTGCCCGATACTGGCATCAAGCTGACGCCGAAGCACTACGCCTACCTGAAGATTTCCGAAGGCTGCAACCACCGCTGCAGCTTCTGCATCATCCCGTCGATGCGCGGCGATTTGGTCTCGCGCCCCGTCGACGACGTATTGCGCGAGGCCGAAAAGCTCGTGCGCGGCGGCGTGCAGGAATTGCTGGTGATTTCGCAGGACACGTCGGCTTACGGCGTGGATGTTAAATACGCCGAGCGCGAATGGCGCGGCAAGGCTTACCAGACCCGGATGAAGGCGCTGTGCGAAGGCCTGTCCGAACTCGGCGCGTGGACGCGGCTGCATTACGTGTATCCGTATCCGCACGTCGACGACATCATTCCGTTGATGGCCGACGGCAAGCTGCTGCCGTATCTCGACATACCGTTCCAGCACGCCAGCCCGCGCGTGCTGAAGCTGATGAAGCGTCCGGGCGCGGTCGACAAGACCTTGGAGCGGATCCAGCGCTGGCGCGCGATCTGTCCCGAAATCACCATCCGCAGCACCTTCATCGTCGGATTCCCGGGCGAGACCGAAGAAGAGTTCGAAGAACTGCTCGATTTCCTGGACGAAGCGCAACTGGATCGCGTCGGCGCATTCGCCTATTCGCCGGTCGAAGGCGCCAAGGCCAACGATCTGCCCGATCCTCTTCCCGAAGAGGTCAAGCAGGAGCGCCTGGCCCGTTTCATGGAGCGGCAGGCCGAGATTTCCACCGCCAAGCTCGAAGCCAAGGTCGGCACGGTGCAGCAATGCCTGGTCGATGCCATCGACGGCGATCTGGCGATCGCGCGCTCCAAGGCCGATGCGCCCGAGATCGACGGCCTGGTGCAGATCCAGAACGGCCGCGAGGCTGGCCTGAGAGCGGGCGATTTTGCGTCTGTGCAGATCATGGGCAGCGACGAGCACGACTTGTACGGCGAGGTTGCCTGACTTTCCGACTACAGGGGTTTGTCATGGGGCGGTTCGTTTTTCCGATCGCGATGGTCTTGGCGGCAACGCCGGCCGTCGCGCAGCAAGCGCCGGTGCCGCTGGCGACCGCAGAAGAAATCCAAGGCCAGATACCCGGTAGCGGCACGCTGGAAAGCCGCGTGGACGGCGATCTGAACGGCGACGGCGAGATCGACACCGCCTTCGTTTGGCGAGGCGAAGAAGCCATCGACGAAGAACGCGGGCTGAAGGTATTGATGGCGTACCGCACCGAGGTCGACATGGGCCACGATCCGGTCGGCGAGGCGATGCTGGACCCTTTCCCCCAAGGACCGGGTTCGCTCTCGATTCGCGAGGGCGTGCTGATCTTCGAAGACCTGACCGGCGGCACCACGGCCACGCAATCCACCCGCCGTTACCGCTACGACGCCAAGCAAGGCAAGATGCGTCTGATCGGCATCGATGTGCAGCGATACAGCCGCACCAACAGCCACGGGACGATCGACCTCAGCTGGAACTTGCTCAATGGCAAGCAGATCGTCCAGCGCGGCGAACCCAATACCAGCGGCCGGGGCGATGAGGCTTTGATTTACGCCAAGCCCGAACACGGCGTGCATACGTCGTCCCCGATCTGGATGGAAAATAGCCCAGATCCGGACACGCTGATCGACGAACAAATCGCGGCGGAAGGCGAGGATCGGGATTAGGCTGCCGGCCGTCCGGCCCCCAACGCCTGTTATCCGGAGCGACGCGAGGGATCTGCTCTCCCGTGCATAGCGACATAGCAGATCCCTCGCTTCGCTCGGGATGGCAGGTCAACGGCGCGGGGCCGAACGCCCCGGTTGTCGAAGCCTCTGGAATCGCTTCCCGCATCGGCCGACCGCCGCATCGCAGCCCCCACGCAACTTTTCCGCCGTTGCATGCCTCCAAAGAGTGCCAGCCCCCGTAAGAGTAAGCTGGAACCCCCGGAGAATCGCCGCGATGTCGTCCGAACCAATGCCGCAATCGTCCGCCGCGGGCGCCTGGCGCACTATCCTGCGCCATCGCTGGCCATTGCGCTGGATGCACTGGATCAACCTGTTCTGCATGCTCGCTTTGGTCGGCAGCGGATTGCAGATCTTCAACGCCCATCCGGCGTTGTACTGGGGCGAGGATTCGCACTTCGCCACGCCCTTGTTCGCGACCCAGGCCATGCAGCGCGGCGGCAGCGGAGAACTCTACGGCGTCACCCGAATAGGCGCAGTCCGGATCGAAACCACCGGTGTGCTGGGCGTGTCGGAGAACCAGCAAGGGAAACTCTCGGCGAAAGGCTTTCCGGACTGGAGCACCATCCCCGGTTCGCGCAATCTGGCGCTGGGGCGGCGTTGGCACTTCTTCTTCGCTTGGCTGTGGGCGATCAATGGCGCCTGCTATCTGGCCTGGTCGCTCGCCAGCCGTCATCTGAGCCGCGACCTGGCGATGCGAAGGCGCGACTGGCGCGAGATCCCGCGCTCGATCGCCGACCATCTGCGCTTCCGTCATCCGGCCGGCGACGAGGCCGCGCGCTACAACCCGCTGCAGAAATTGGCGTATCTGGGCGTGGTTTTCGTGCTCGCGCCGGTGGCGATATTGACCGGCCTGTCGATGTCGCCGCAGATGGACACGCTGCTCGGCGGTTTGGTCGACTTGATCGGCGGCCGCCAGGCGGCGCGCACGATCCACTTCGTCGCGATGTCGCTGTTCGTGCTGTTCGCGTTGGTGCACGTGCTGATGGTGTTCTATGCCGGGCCGATCAACGAGATGCGTTCGATGATCACCGGCCGGTTCAGGGTGCGCTATCCGGCGCCGTCGGAAACCAAGGAGAACGGCCATGAATGAGCCGATGCGTCCTTCGCGGCGCCGCTTGCTGCGCGGCGCGCTCGCCGGCGCCGGCGTCGGCCTGCTCTCCGGTTGCGATGCCTTGTCGCGCATGCCGGGCTTCATCGATGCGCTGGAGCTGGCGGAGCCGTTGAACCAGCGCCTGCAGCGCCTTCTCACCGGCGACAGGCTGGCGCGCGAATTTCCGGCGTCGATGATCTCGCCGGTCTTCCGCCCCAACGGCTCCACCGATCCGCAGACGCCCGAATATCTGGCGCTGAAGGCGAGCGGATTCGGCGACTACCGGCTGCTGCTGCGCGGCAGGGTGGAGAAGCCGCTGGAGTTTTCGCTGGAGGCGATCCGGGCCATGCCGTCGCGCACCCAGATCACGCGCCACGACTGCGTCGAGGGTTGGAGCGTGATCGGCAAGTGGGCCGGCGTGCCGCTGGGCGCCTTGTTGGAGATGGCTCGGGTAAAGCCCGGCGCGCGCTACGTGGTGTTCCATTGCTTCGACGATTACGGCAAGGACGGCAGCCGCTACTACGAAAGCATCGATTTGCTGGACGCCTATCATCCGCAGACCTTGGTCGCGCATTCGCTGAACGATGCGCCGGTACCGGTCGCCAACGGCGCGCCGCTGCGGATGCGGATCGAACGCAAGCTCGGCTACAAGCAGCCCAAATACCTGCGCATGATCGAAGTGGTCGATAGCTACGCGCACCTGCAGGGCGGCAAGGGCGGTTTCTGGGAGGATCGCGACTACGACTGGTACGGCGGCATTTAGATTTTTAAGCCGTCATTCCCGCGAAGGCGGGAATCCAGTGACTTGGCTCTAGCCCTCTTCCGCTTGCGGGAGAGGGTTGGGTGAGGGCACGCAGGATGGCAGGTAGCATCGCCGCGATCTGGGGACGCCTTAAAGTCACTGGATTCCCGCCTTCGCGGGAATGACGGCTTAAAAAAGCCAGAGCACCGTGACGCCGCGTTCGCATGCCATCCGCACAATGCCCGCAACCGCACCGAGGGCATCGCAATGGCAGACAACAAACCCGGCTGGTTCACCCGCATGGCCAAGGCCGCCTCGCGCTTCACCGGGCGGCCGCTGTGCTTCATGCTGGCTCTGGGCGTGGTGCTGGCCTGGGTGATCAGCGGGCCTATTTTCGGCTTCAGCGACACCTGGCAACTGGTGATCAACACCGGCACCACCATCGTCACTTTCCTGATGGTGTTCCTGATCCAGAACACGCAGAACCGCGACACCCAGGCCTTGCAGATCAAGCTGGACGAACTGATCCGTTCCACTCAGGGCGCTCACAATGCCCTGCTGGACCTGGAAGAGTTGGAAGAAGACGAACTGGAAAAGTTCCGCGGCCGCTACGAAGCCTTGGCCGAGAAGGCGCGCAACTGCGCCCCGGAAGACGACGACGATGCCGGCACGCCGGAGGTGCGCGTCGATCAACCCAAGCCGGGGCCGTAGCGGATGCCGACGATGGCGTAGCGGATCGCGCCGCCGGGCAACACGGCATCGAATTCGTCGTCGGCGCGCTTTTTCAGCATCGCCCGCGCCAAGGGCGAGTCGATGCTGATGAAGCCCCGCTTGGCGTCGGTCTCGTCGGGCCCGACGATGCGGTAGCGCACCGTTTCGCCGTCGGCGACGTTCTCCAGTTCCACCCATGCGCCGAAAAACACCGCTTCCGGGTCGGAAGGCGCGGCATCGACCACGCGCAGCACTTCCAGCCGCTTGGACAGGTAGCGCACGCGGCGGTCGATCTCGCCGAGTTGCTTCTTGCGATAGGTGTATTCCGCATTCTCGGACCGGTCGCCCTCGGCCGCGGCTGCGGCGAGGGCTTTGACCACTTCGGGACGTTTCACGCGCCACAGCTCGTCCAGCTCGGTCTTGAGCCGAGCGTGGCCTTCGCGCGTGATCAGCGCCGTACTTTTTTCGGCAGGCGGCCGCCAGCGGCCCATGGTTATTGCGCGGCGACGCGCTTCAGGCTGAAGTTCTGCGCGCCTTGCATGGCGTTGCCGTCCTTGTCCATCAGCCGGATCTCGTCCTTGCCGACGATCTCGAACAGGCGGTCCGCGTCGCTCTTGCTGTTCGGATCCAGGCGCAGGCGGTGACCGTTGTCTTCCGCGGTCCAGTGGCCGTCGCTCCTGGCCGGTGCGGTGGCTTTGCCCTGGTATGTTTCGTCGATCGTGTAGGTGCCGTCTCCGGCCAGCGCGATCCGCGTATCGGTGCCCGCGCAATCCGCGCAGGGCAGGGTGCCGCTGAAGCTGCCGGCGAAGCTGCGCATGTCGAAATCGGTCGGTGCGGCCGCGGCCGCGAGCGCGGGGTCGGCCGGCGCTGCGGCTTCGGCTGCCGGCGCGGCCGGTGCGGCGGCTTCCGGCGCAGCCTCTTTCTTGCAACCGGGCAAAGCCAGGGCGGTCAAGGCGATGCCCGTAATGATCCAGGTCTGTTTCATGCGATGGCTCCTTGGGGGTGAACGAAAGTCAGCGCCGGCCGCCGAAGATGCCGCCGAGCACGCCGCGCAGGATCTGCCGGCCGATCTGGCTGCCGACCGTGCGCGCCGTCTGCTTGGCCATCGTTTCGACCATGCCTTGACGGCGTTTGGTGCCGAATACGGCGTCTTTCACCGACTGGCCGAAGCCGCCCGATTCGGCCTCGTCCTGCTCGCGCGTGCGCGCCGGCGGCGCCTGGGCCTTTTCCGCGGCGTTGTCGACTTTTTTGGCCAGCATTTCGGAGGCCGATTCGCGATCGACGCGGTTGTCGTACTTGTGCCCGACCGGACTGCCCGCGCGCACCTGCGCGCGTTCGGCCTCGGTGATCGCGCCCATGCGGCAGCGCGGCGGCGCGATCAGGGTGCGTTCCACCGGCATCGGCACGCCCTTGTCCTGCAGCGTGGACACCAGCGCTTCGCCGGTGCCGAGCTTGGAGATCGCCTCGGCCACGTCCAGGTTCGGATTGGGCACGAAAGTCTCGGCCGCCGTGCGCACCGCCTTCTGGTCGCGCGGCGTGAATGCGCGCAGCGCGTGCTGCACGCGGTTGCCGAGCTGGCCGAGGATGTTGTCGGGCACGTCGTCGGGGAACTGCGAACAGAAATACACGCCGACGCCCTTCGAGCGGATCAGGCGCACCACTTGTTCGACGCGCTGCTGCAGCGCGGGCGGGGCATCGTCGAACAGCAGATGCGCTTCATCGAACACGAAGACGAGCTTGGGCTTGTCGAGGTCGCCGACTTCGGGCAGATTCTCGAACAGTTCCGACATCAGCCACAGCAGAAAGCTCGAATACAGCCGCGGCTTCAGGATCAGCTGGTCCGCGGCCAGGATGTTGACCACGCCGCGGCCATCGGTGGTGGTGCGCATCAGGTCGGCCAGTTCCAGCGCCGGTTCGCCGAAGAACACGTCGCCGCCTTCCTGCTCCAGCCGCAGCAGCGAGCGCTGGATCGCGCCGACCGACTGCGTGCTGACCAGGCCGTACGAAGTCGAGATGTCCTTGCGCTCGTCCGCGACCAGGCCGAGCAGGGCGCGCAGGTCGGTCAGGTCCAGCAACAGCAGGCCGCGGTCGTCGGCCAGCTTGAAGACGATGTCGAGCACGCCGCTCTGGGTGTCGTTCAGCTCCAGGATGCGCGCGAGCAGGGTCGGGCCCATCTCGCTGACCGTGGTGCGCACCGGGTGGCCGAGCTTGCCGAACAGGTCCCAGAACACGGTCGGGCTGCCTTCCGGCGCATATCCCGTCAGGCCGATTTCGCCCAGGCGCGATTGCAGCTTGTCGTTGAGCGCGCCTGGAACGGCCAGGCCGGCGACGTCGCCTTTCACGTCGGCCAGGAAGACCGGTACGCCCAGCCGCGAGAAACCTTCGGCCAGGGTCATCAGCGTGACGGTCTTGCCGGTGCCGGTGGCGCCCGCCACCAGGCCGTGGCGGTTGCCGTATTTGGGCAGCAGGAACACTTGGCCGCTGGTGGGGGTGGTGACGGCCTTGCCTACGAGGATGGAGTCCATGGGGGTTCCTGGCGTTCGATGGCCCGATTCTAATTGGTTGACGTCGCCGCAACGGTAGCCCGGGTGGAACCGCAGGCGATACCCGGGGCACTTCACCGCAGGCCTCGCAAGAAAAAGCCCCCGGTATCGCTGCGCTCCACCCGGGCTACGGTTTTTAGGTTGCCCCTCTTCTCATAAGGCGGCTAACCTTCCTGTCCCTTGTCCCATTTGCAGTCCATGCCTTCCTTTGCCCTTGCTTTCCGATTCGCTCCGCTTGCCGCCGCCTTGGCGTTGGTGCTGATTTCTCCGGATGCCGCTGCCGCCTCAAAACGCGAGCAGGCCGTCGCCGCGCTCAACGCGCGCATGACCGCGGCTGAAAAGCGCTATCGCGATGCGCTGGTGAAGATCGGCAACAACGACCCGGTCGGCGTCGCGGAGAGCAATGCCGCGCTGGAGGACATGGAAGACGCGGTCGATGCTTGCAGCCAGCAGAAAGGCTGCGAAGTCACCAACATGGTCACGGTCTACAAACGCCTGTTGAAGACTAGTGCGGATGCGCAGGGGCAGATTCCCGACGAGGCGGACGATCCTTCCGACCTGGATCCGGACCACGCCGGCGACATCGCCTTCAGCAACGACGTGCCCGAAGCGGCGAAAGCCGCCAGCCTGCTCGACGACAAGCGCCATCGCTTCGACAAGATGGTGCAGTACAACCCGGCGGTGCAGGCCGGCATCCGCCGCTGGCTGACCGACATGCGCCCCTCATTGATGGACAGCTACGAAAACTACCAATACATGCGCCAGCTGATGTCGCCGTCGTTCGAGCGCGCCGGCCTGCCCGAAGCCCTGCTGTTCGGCATCATGGCCAAGGAATCCAACGGCAAGGTGCACGTCACCTCGCGCGCGGGAGCGGCCGGGCCGATGCAGTTCATGTACGCCACCGGCCTGCGCTTCGGCCTGGGCCAGGACGGCACAGGCTTCGATACGCGCTACGACCCGCATGCGGTGGCCGACGCCAGCGCGGCTTACCTCAACGAACGCATGGGCGAGCTCAACCGCAGCATCGAAATGGCGCTGGCCGCCTACAACGGCGGCGAAGGCCGTGCGCTGCGGATCTATAACGCCAGCGAAGGCCGCGGCTTCTGGGATGCCGACGTCTACAACCAGTTCCCGGCGGAAACGCGCGACTACGTGCCGATGGTGATCGCCGCGGCATGGCTGTTCCTGCATCCGAAGAAGTACGGCATCACCTTTCCGCGCGTCGAATCCAAGTACGCGCCGTTGCGCCTGGCCAAACCGACCTCGATCTACGAACTCACCATCTGCCTGGGCAGCGGCGGCACCCGCGACGGTTTCATGCGCGCGTTGCGCAATCTCAATCCGCGCTATCAGCCCGACAGCTACCTGCCTGCCGGCGCCAGTCTCAATGCCACCGCGCAGATCGTGGGCCTGTACAACCGGCATTGTGTGCAGGGCGCGCGCGCAGAGCTGGCCAAGCAGCTGGTCCTGAGCGATCCGAATTCGGCGATCGTGCGCACCGGGCCGGTGGAAACCTTGCCGCCGTCGGGCGGCATCGCACCCGCGCCGCTGGGCGCCACGCCGTCCGTCGCGGCCGCGTCCAAGCCGAAGAATCCGGGAAAGCACAAGGTCGCCAAGAACGAGACGCTGGTGTCGATCGCGCAGAGGTACCAGTGCGATACCAAGTCGCTGGCCAAGGCCAATGGCCTGAAGGCGCCGCGCTATGCTTTGCGCTCCGGGCAGACGCTCAAGCTGCAAGGCTGCCGCGAATGACATGCAAGGCCAAGACGACGAGGGCATCGGCTTGAACGACCTAGAGAAGTACTTCGCGCAGAACACGGGAAAACTGATCCACAAGTGGCGGCACTACTTCGAGGTCTACGACCGCCATTTCTCGCGCTTCAAGGGCACCGAGGTCAACATCGTCGAGTTCGGCGTGTCCCACGGCGGTTCGCTGCAGATGTGGAAGGACTATTTCGGGCCCAAGTGCCGGATCTACGGCGTCGACATCAACCCGCATTGCAAGCAGCTCGAGGAAGAGCGCGTCGAGATCTTCATCGGCGACCAGGAGAACCGCGAATTCCTGAGGTCGCTGGCCGCGCGGCTCCCGAAGATCGACATCCTGATCGACGACGGCGGCCATACGATGGCGCAGCAGATCAACACGTTCGAAGAACTCTTCCACCGCATCGACGAGCGCGGCGTCTATTTGTGCGAGGACATGCATACCTCGTATTGGCCGGAGTTCGGCGGCGGCTACAGGAAAGCGGATACTTTCGTCGAGTACAGCAAGGATTTCATCGACTACATCAACGCCTGGCATTCGATGGAGAAGGACCGGCTATCGGTTTCGGAATTCACCCGGCATGCGCATTCGCTGCATTACTACGACAGCATTCTGGTAATCGAGAAACGTCCGATGGCGGCCCCCGACCACTTGATGACCGGCACCCCGCAGGTGCCCCAATACCATCCGCCGGCGCCGGTCGCACCGAAAACGAAAAAGAGCCTGAAACAGCGGCTGGCGCGGCTTTTCGGCTAGCCGTCGGTGCCTTGGCGAGCGCCGCGATTCGCGCCTATGCGCGCGATGCCAGCCTTTCGCCGAGGCGTACCGCCGATTCCGCGGAAAGCCCGGGCGCCAGAACGGCTGCGCCTGGAGGCAACAGCACGATCACGGTCGAACCGTAGTTGAACCGCGCCATTTCGGCGAAACGTTCAAGCACGATGCCGCGGCCGCGGTAATCCTTCTTGGCGATCCTGTCGCCATAGCGCGGAATCGCGACGCCGCCCCACACGGTTTCCACGCCGGAAACCAGCAATGCGCCGACCATCACCACCGCCATCGGGCCGAAATCGGTGTCGAACAGGCAGGCCAGCCGCTCGTTGCGCGCGAACAGCCGCGGCACATAGCGCACCGCAGCGGGACCGACGCTGAAAAGACGCCCCGGGACGTGCACCGTTTCGCGCAGCGTGCCGGTCCAGGGCATGTGCACGCGGTGGTAGTCCTTGGGCGACAGGTAGACGGTGGCGAACAGGCCGTCGGCGAACGGCTCGGCCGCTTTCGCATCGCCCAACAGTTCGGCGGCGGTGAACGATTGCCCTTTGGCCTGGAAGATGCGGCCGCTTTCGATCGCGCCGCATTGGCTGATGCGGCCGTCGGCGGGCATCAGCAATGCGTTCGGATCCGGATCGGGAACGCGCGCACCGGATTTCAGCGCGCGGGTGAAGAACGCATTGAACGTTTCGTAGGAACGCGGATCGGAGTTTGCAGCCTCGGACAAATCCACGCCGAACTTGCGGGTGACGGTATCGATCAGCCAGCGGCTGGTCGCGCCGTGTTTCGAATAGGCGAGCGATCGCGCCAGCGAGGACACTGCGCGATGCGGCAGGACGTAAGTGAGGGCGGTGATCAAGTCCATGTCGTTTTTTTTGCTCTCAGCCGTCATCCCCGCGAAGGCGGGGATCCGGCGACTTTGCTTATGGAGATGTGGAGGAACAGCGAAAGTCACTGGATTCCCGCCTTCGCGGGAATGACGGCTAAAAAGGATTCATTTCTTGGAGGATGCGGTCAACGCCAGCAGATCTTCCGCTATCGCCTTCGGCTGCAGCGGCGGCTGGATCACGCCGGCCATGCGGCCTTGCGGATCGAGCAGGGCGATCGCCGCCGAATGGTCCACGCTGTACTGGCCCGCAGGCGTGCCTTCCGGCGCCGGCACCTTCATGAACACCAGCGACAGCGACTTGGCGAAGGATTCCAGCGCCGGCACGTCCGCGGTGGCCGCCAGCGTGTCGCGATGGAAGGCGTGCGCATAGCCGCCGATCTTCATCGGCGTATCGCGCTCGGGGTCCACCGAGACGAACAGCACGCGCGGGCGGCGCGCTTCGGGCAGCGGCTCCCAGCGCTTCTGCGCGCTCGCGAGCTCGGCCAGCGTGGTGGGGCAGACGTCGGGGCAGTGGGTGAAGCCCAGGAAAACCAGGGTCCAGTGGCCTTTCAGCTCGCCCGGGATCAGTTGCGTGCCGTCGGACTGGCGCAGCGCGAATGCGGGCAGTTCGCGCGGATGGTCGAACAGGCGTGCGGTCTGCAGCGCAGGACCAGGGGCGGCGCTACCGAAAAAGCCGCGCGCGGCCCACAGGCCGAGGCCGGCGGCGAGCGCGGCGATGAGGACGATCAGCGTGGTGCGATTGAACATGCGGGCGGGTCGGCAGTCGCGTTCCGGCCATGATACCGGCCGCGGCCGCTATAATTCCTGACCCTCTGCGCCCTGCGGGACCTCGTGGCCATCGAACTGCAGACCATCATCGACCTGATCCGCTACGGCGCCAGCCGCTTCAACGCGTCGGGGCTGACCTACGGCCACAGCTACGACAACGCGCTGGATGAGGCTACGCAGCTGACTTTGCACGCGCTGCACATGCCGCACGACCTGTCGCCCGTTTACGGCCAGGCGCGGGTGACCGAGGCCGAGAAGGAAGAAGTGCTGGCGCTGTTCCTGCGCCGCATCGAGGAGCGCATTCCGGCCGCCTACCTGACCGGCGAAGCCTGGTTCGCGGGGCTGTCGTTCAAGTCCGATCCGCGCGCGCTGGTGCCGCGTTCGCCGATCGCCGAACTCATCGAAGCCGGTTTCGAGCCCTGGCTGGGCGGCCGCGAAGTGCGCCGCGCGCTGGACCTGTGCACCGGCTCGGGCTGCATCGCCATCGCCATGGCGCACTACAATCCCGACTGGCACGTCGACGGCGTCGACCTGAGCGACGATGCGCTGTCGCTGGCGCGCGAGAACGAAAAGCGGCTGCTGGTGCAGAACCTGCGCCTGCTCAAGTCCGACCTGTTCTCCGCCCTGCAGGGCGAGCATTACGACCTGATCGTCACCAATCCGCCGTACGTCACCAACGACGAAACCGATGCGCTGCCGAAAGAGTATTCGCACGAACCCGACATGGGCCTGCGCGCCGGCGACGACGGCCTGGACCTGGCGTTGAAGATCCTGCGCGATGCGCCGCTGCATCTGACCGACGAAGGCTTGCTGATCTGCGAAGTGGGCGAGGCCGAGCGCGCGTTGACGAAGCTGTTGCCGGAGCTGCCGCTGGCCTGGGTGGAGTTCAAAGTAGGGCAGATGGGCGTATTCGTGGTCGAGCGCCACGATCTGGTCACGCACAATGCGCGCATCCGCGAGTTGGCGGATGCGCGAGAGGCGAAGGCCGCTGCGACGGGAACGCTGTTTTGACCGGCACCGCCTCGAATCTCTTGCTGTCCCCCCCTTTGAAAAAGGGGGGCAGGGGGCATTTGCTCTCAGCTTTTTGTAGGAGCGGCTTTAGCCGCGAGCTCTTGCTGTTGGCCAAGATCAAGAGCTCGCGGCTAAAGCCGCTCCTACAAAAGCGGAATCAAGGGCAAATCCCCCCTGCCCCCCTTTTTCAAAGGGGGGAACAGCGAGGGCAGGCTGCGTGAATACCTTCGGCCACCTGTTCCGCGTCACCACGTTCGGCGAATCGCACGGTCCGGCGATCGGCTGCGTGATCGACGGCTGTCCGCCGGGCATCGCCCTCGGGGCGGAAGAGTTCGCGCACGACCTCGCGCGCCGCGCCACCGGCAGGACCCGGCACACGTCGGCGCGGCACGAAGCCGACGAGCTCGAAATCCTCAGCGGCGTGTACCAGGGCAAGACGACCGGCACGCCGATCGCACTGCTGATCCGCAACACGGATGCGCGCAGCAAGGATTACGCCAGGATCGCCGAGCAGTTCCGGCCCGGCCACGCCGATTACGCCTATTGGCAGAAATACGGCACCCGCGATCCGCGCGGCGGCGGCCGCTCGTCCGCGCGCGAGACCACGATGCGCGTGGCCGCGGCTGTCATCGCCAAGAAATGGCTGGCGGAAAAATACGGCGTGCAGGTGCGCGGGCACCTGGCGCAGATCGGCGATGTGGTGCCTGCTTCGTTCGATTGGAACGCGGTGGAGGCCAACCCGTTCTTCTGGCCCGACGCATCGCAGGTCGCCGAACTCGAAAACTATATGGACGCGCTGCGCAAATCCGGCGATTCGGTCGGCGCGCGAGTGACGGTGGTCGCCGACAACGTGCCGCCGGGCTGGGGCGAGCCGATCTACGGCAAGCTCGACGGCGAACTGGCCGCGGCGATGATGTCGATCAACGCGGTCAAGGGCGTCGAGATCGGCGATGGTTTCGCGTCGGTCACGCAGAAGGGCAGCGAGCACCGCGACGAAGCCACGCGCGAAGGCTTCCTGTCCAACCATGCCGGCGGCATCCTCGGCGGCATCAGTTCCGGCCAGCCGGTGGTGGTGTCGGTGGCGTTCAAGCCGACGTCCAGCCTGCGCTTGCCGGCCCGGGGCCTGGATGTGCGCGGCGAAGAAGTCGAGATCGTCACCACCGGCCGCCACGACCCCTGCGTCGGCATCCGCGCCACGCCGATCTGCGAGGCGATGCTGGCGCTGGTGCTGATGGACCAGGCGCTGCGCCATCGCGCGCAATGCGGGGACGTCGGCGACGTGACGCCGCGGATTCCCGGCGAAGCCCGAACGAAAGCGTCCAAATGACGGCTGCGCGACCCCGTGTATGGGTTTCGCAGCCGCTGTTCGACGACATCGTCGCGCGGCTGGAAACCCATTTCGACGTCGACGCGACCCGCGAGGTCGCCGATCACGCGCCCGAGCGCATCGCCGAGGCGTTGCGCGAGGCCGACGGCGCGCTGGTGACGCTGAACGATCCGGTCGGCGCGGCGCAGGTGGCGGCGGCTTCGCGCTTGCGCGCGATCGCCAACGTCGGCGTCGGCTACAACAACCTGGAGGTCGCCGCGCTGCAGGCGCAGGGCATCGTCGTCACCAACACGCCCGATGTGTTGACCGAAACCACCGCCGATTTCGGTTTCGCGCTGATGATGGCCGCCGCGCGCCGCATCACCGAGGCCGAGCGCTGGCTGCGCGACGGGCAATGGCGCGGCTGGTCGTTCAAGAGCCTGCTCGGCGCCGACATCCACGGTTCGACGCTGGGCATCCTGGGCATGGGCCGGATCGGGCAGGGCATCGCCAAAAGGGCGGCGGGTTTCGGCATGCGCATGCTGTATCACAACCGCCATCGCTTGCCGGAAGAGGTCGAACGCGAATGCCGCGCGTCCTATGTCGATTACGAAACGTTATTTGCGCAGGCCGATCATGCCGTGCTGGTATTGCCGTATTCCGCGCAGAACCGCCACCTGATCGACGCCGCCACGCTGGCCCGCATGAAACCCACCGCCACGCTGACCAACATCGCCCGCGGCGGCCTGATCGACGAAGCGGCCCTGGCCGATGCGCTCGCCGCCGGGCGGCTGGCCGCGGCCGGGCTGGATGTGTTCGAAGGCGAGCCGAACGTCGATCCGCGCCTGTTGGCGCTGGACAACGTGGTGCTGACGCCGCACATCGCCAGCGGAAGTTTGGCCACGCGGCGTGCGATGGTGTCGCTGGCGGTGGATAATCTGATCGCGGCGCTGGGCTTCGGGCCGGATGCGGGTAAGCCGCGCAACGCGATTCCCCACGCTGTTCTTCCTCGTTGAAAAGAGGAATTAACAGCATTTGCTTTTCGTAGGAGCGGCTTTAGCCGCGAGCTCTTTCTACCGGGTCGCGCGAACGCGCGAGAATGAGCTCGCGGCTAAAGCCGCTCCTACGAAGAGCAACGGCAAGGTCAAGAGCAAATCCCCCTGTGCCCCCCTTTTTCAAAGGGGGAGAAAGCAAAAGCGAACCTAGAGAGAGAAGATGAGCAAGCAGTACAAGGTAGCGGTGGTCGGCGCCACCGGCGCAGTCGGCGAGGTGATGCTGTCGATCCTGGCCGAGCGCAAATTCCCGGTCGGCGAGCTGGTCGCGCTGGCCAGTGCGCGTTCCGCCGGCGACACCGTCGTCTTCAACAACCGTGAAGTGGAAGTGCAGGATCTGGCCAAATTCGACCCGACCGGCGTCGACATCGCCCTGTTCTCCGCCGGCGGCTCGATCTCCAAGGAATACGCGCCCAAATTCGCCGCCGCCGGCGCCGTGGTCATCGACAACAGTTCCGCCTTCCGTTACGACGACGACGTGCCGTTGGTGGTCAGCGAGGTGAATCCGGAGGCCGCCGCCACGCGCCCGCGCGGCATCATCGCCAATCCCAATTGCTCGACCATGCAGATGCTGGTGGCGCTGGCGCCGATCCATCGCGCGGTCGGCATCGAGCGCATCAACGTGGCGACCTACCAGTCGGTATCGGGCGCCGGCCGCTCGGCGCTGGAAGAGCTCGGCCGCCAGACCGGCGCGTTGCTGAACTTCCAGGGCATCGAACCGGAGCGATTCCCGGTGCAGATCGCCTTCAACGTGATCCCGCACATCGACGAGTTCATGGACAACGGCTTCACCAAGGAAGAAATGAAGCTGATCTGGGAAACCAAAAAGATCCTGGGCGACGACAGCATCCTGGTGAACCCCACTGCGGTCCGCGTGCCGGTGTTCTACGGCCATTCCGAGGCGGTCAACATCGAGACCCGCGACAAGATCACTCCGGAAGAGGCGCGCAAGCTGCTGGAAGCCACGCCCGGCGTGGAAGTGGTCGACGAGCGCAAGCCCGGCGGCTACCCGACCCCGGTCACTCATGCCTCGGGCAACGACGCCGTCTACGTCGGCCGCATCCGCGACGACCTGTCGCATCCGCGCGGCCTGAACCTGTGGATCGTCTCCGACAACATCCGCAAGGGCGCTGCGCTGAACGCGGTTCAGATCGCCGAACTGGTGGCGGCTGGGCGTTGACCGACGAGGGCCCTATAGTGTCGCCACGGTATAAGAACCGCAGGCAGCCGAGGGGGGTTGCGTGTCGATGATGGCTAAACGGGCAATCCGGATCGCCTTGACCTTGCTGCTGGCGCTGGCCTGCGGGCAGGCGCTGGCGCTGGGGCTGGGCCAGATCCAGGTCAAGTCCAAGGCCGGCCAGCCGCTGTTGGCCGAAATCCCGATCGTTTCCAACGACCCGGCCGAGCTGGAGCAATTGCAGGCGCGCCTGGCCTCGCCGGAAACCTTCGCCCGCATCGGCCTGGAGCCGCCGCAGGGCGCCGTCGCGGACCTGCAGTTCGCCGTGGTCCGCGACAACAGCGGCGGTCTGGCCGTGCGCGTGACCAGCACGCAGCCGATCACCCAGCCGATGCTGACCTTCCTGGTCGAGGTGGAGTGGGGCCAGGGCAAGCTGGTGCGCGAGTATTCCGCGCTGGTCGACCCGCCGCGCGATGCGCCTTCGCCCAGCGCGCCGATGATCGATGCGCCGCAAGCCGCGCTGGCCGACAGGGTGACGCGTCCGGCCGAAGCGCCGGCGGCCATCGATGCATCGCCGACCGAATTGGGCCCCGAGCAGCAGGCCAAGCCTGCCGAGCCGGCAGCCGAAGCTCCGCCCCGAGCGGTCGCCGCAGAACCGAACGAGCCGCCGCCTTCCTCCGCAATCGGGGTCGCGCCGCCGCCCGCACCCATGCCTTCGCCCGATGAGGCCGCCGCTGCGGTCCCGCCGCCGCAAGACGGCGTGTTGGCGCCGGTGAAGGCCGGCCAGACCCTGTCCGAGATCGCGGTAGCGCTGAAACCCGCCGGCTATACGCTCGACCAGACCATGCTGGCCTTGCTGCGCACCAATCCGGATGCGTTCATCGGCAACGACATCAACAAGCTCAAGCAAGGCGCGGTGTTGCGCGCGCCCGGCGCGGACGAGATCGCGAGCCTCGGCGCGGCCGAGGCTGCGGTGATCGTCCGCGACCAGATCGAACAGTGGCGCCGGGCGCGGCAAGAGCGCGCGCAGGCGCGTGCGGCCAGCATCGCCGCGATGGCGGCCACCGGCGCGGCGGCCGAAACGACGAACGCGGCGGCGCCGAAATCGCCGGCCGTGGCCGGCGCAAGGCTTGAAATCATCCCGCCGGCCGCCGATGGCGCCGTGCAGGCAGGTACACGATCCGGCGCCAGCGCCGGAGGCGAGGGCGACATGCTGCGACAGCAACAGGAACTGCAAACGACCAAGGAAACCCTGGCGGCGCGCGACGCCGAGGTGCAGGAGCTCAAATCCCGCCTGGCCGACCTGGAGAAACTGCAGCAGCAACAGCAGCAGCTGATCGCGCTGAAGGACAGCGAGCTGGCGGCCGCGCAACAGCGCCTGGCCCAATCCAACCAGGCGGCCGCCAAGCCGGCCTCGACCACGCAGGCCACGCCCAAAACGCCGGCCGATCAGGCGCAGGCCGACAGCGGCACCGCGTTGTGGCTCGGCGGCGGTTTGCTGCTGGTGGTGGTCGGACTGCTCGGCTGGTGGCTGGCGCGCCGTGGCCGCCGCACGCCTGCGCCGAAATCGGCACGGCCGGTGACCGACAGCGCCGCGTTGGCGGCCAGCATGCCCAATGCGGAGGTCGCCGAACCGGCGCCGCCGGTGTCCTTTGCCAGCGTCCCGCCCGTGGTGGCCGAGCCCGCCTCGCGCGGCAACGGCGCCTCGCAGCCGCCGACGCGCTGGGCAGGCAACGCGTCGGCGCCGACCTGGCACGGCGGCGCCACCGGCAATTCCGCCAGCGGCAACGGTGAGCTGCGCATCGGCCACGAGCGCATCGAGCTGGCCCGCGCCTACATGGACTTGGGCGATCACGACACCGCGCGCGGCCTGCTGCAGGAGATCGTGCAGGTCGGCGACCCCGACGCACGCGCCGAAGCGGTGCGCATGCTGCAGGATCTGCCGCGATGACGGGTCGCGGCCGGCGGCGGTGACGCGTTACGCGCTGGGCGTCGAATACGACGGCAGCGATTTCCTCGGCTGGCAGCGCCTCAGCAAACCCGGAGAGCAAGACCCCGGCAGCCTGCAGGCGGCGCTGGAAGAGGCGCTGTCTTTCGTGGCCGCGTCGCCCATCCAAACCGTCTGCGCCGGACGCACCGACGCCGGCGTGCACGCCGCCTGCCAGGTGGTCCATTTCGACAGCGACGTACCGCGCGAGCCGCGGGGCTGGATGCTCGGCGCCACCAGCCGTCTGCCGGCCGCAATTTGCGTGCGCTGGTGCCAAGCGGTGGCAGGCGACTTCCACGCGCGTTTTTCGGCGCGAGCGCGACGTTACCGCTACCGCTTGCTGAACCGCCCGGTCCGTCCGGCGCTGGAACGCCAGTACCTGGCCTGGGAGCGCCGGCCGCTGGATGCGGGCGCGATGCATCGCGCCGCGCAAGTCCTGCTCGGCGAGCAGGATTTTTCCGCGTTCCGCACCGTGCATTGCCAAGCCCCGCACGCGCGGCGCGACATGCAGGCCATAGAAGTGCGGCGCGAAGGCGAACAGGTCGTTTTCGAGCTGCAGGCGAATGCCTTCCTCCACCACATGGTCCGCAACATCGTCGGCAGCCTGCTCGAAGTCGGCGCGGGCGAGCGGCCGGAGCGCTGGATCGGCGACGTGTTGCAGGGCCGCGATCGCACCTTGGCCGGCCCCACGGCGCCGGCCGAGGGCCTGGTCTTCCTCGGCCCGCGCTATGGGGCAGAATGGCGCTTGCCCGCCGAGGTGACTTTGTGAACAAGCTCCTATTCCGCACCCGCATCAAGTTCTGCGGATTCACCCGCGCCGGCGACGTGCGCCTGGCGAGCGAGCTCGGCGTGGATGCGGTCGGCTTCATCTTTTCGCCCGACAGTCCGCGCCGCGTGCACCCTACCGAAGCGCGCGCCATGCGCAATGCCATGGCGCCGCTGGTCGATGCGGTGGCGCTGTTCCAGGACAACGACGTCGAAGAGATCCGCGAAGTGATCAAGCAAGTGCGGCCGACCTTGCTGCAGTTCCACGGCGGCGAGGACGACGCTTTCTGCCGCGGCTTCGGCGTGCCCTATATGAAGGCGGTGGCGATGCAGGACGAAGCCGTCGATGCGCGCGCCTTGCACACCCGCTATCCGGGTGCGGCAGGCTTCCTGCTGGACAGCCATGCCCCGGGCATGGGCGGCGGCACCGGCCGCGTTTTCGACTGGTCCCGCATCCCGGCAGGCCTGAACAAGCCCTTCGTGGTGGCTGGCGGATTGCGGCCGGAAAACGTATTCGATGCGGTCCTGGCCACTTTGCCCTGGGGCGTGGACGTGGCCTCCGGGATCGAAAGCGAGCCCGGGATCAAGGATGGCGATAAGATGCGACGTTTCGTCGAAGAAGTCAGACGTGCCGACTGCCACACCGAATCCGAGCCGGCCTCCCGCCAGCCCGCCTGAACAGGCCCCAAGCATCGATTACCACGCCATGCCCGATGCCAGCGGCCATTTCGGCCGCTATGGCGGGCGTTTCGTGGCCGAAACGCTGATCGGTCCGGTCGAAGAATTGGCCGCGGCCTACGATGCGGCGCGGGTCGATCCGGCCTTCATCGCCGCCTTCGAAAAAGACCTGGCCCACTACGTCGGCCGCCCCAGCCCGATCTATCACGCGCAACGCCTCAGCGACCACGCCGGCGGCGCGCGCATCCTGCTCAAGCGCGAGGACCTGAACCACACCGGCGCGCACAAGATCAACAACACCATCGGCCAGGCGCTGCTCGCCAGCCGCATGGGCAAGACCCGGATCATCGCCGAGACCGGCGCCGGCCAGCACGGCGTGGCCTCGGCCACCGTCGCCGCGCGGCTGGGCCTGGAATGCGTCGTCTACATGGGCGCGACCGATATCGAGCGGCAGAAGATCAACGTCTACCGCATGAAACTGCTCGGTGCGACCGTGGTGCCGGTGACCAGCGGTTCGCAGACGCTGAAGGATGCTTTGAACGAAGCGATGCGCGACTGGGTGACCAACGTGCGCGACACGTTCTACATCATCGGCACCGTCGCCGGCCCGGATCCGTATCCGCGCATGGTGCGCGACTTCAACGCCGTGGTCGGCCGCGAGGCGCGCGCGCAGATGCTGGCCGAATACGGCCGCCTGCCCGATGCGATCACCGCCTGCGTCGGCGGCGGCAGCAACGCGATCGGCCTGTTCCACGCGTTCCTCAACGACCCCGGCGTGCGCATCGTCGGCGCCGAGGCGGCGGGCGAGGGCATCGCGACCGGACATCACGCCGCATCGCTCGCGGCCGGGCGGCCGGGCGTGCTGCACGGCAACCGCACCTACGTGCTGTGCGACGACGACGGCCAGATCATCGAGACGCATTCGGTGTCGGCCGGCCTGGACTATCCCGGCGTCGGTCCGGAGCACGCCTTCCTCAAGGACAGCGGACGCGCCGAGTACGTGGGCGTCACCGACGACGAAGCGCTGGCTGCCTTCCACCTGCTGGCCAAGACCGAAGGCATCCTCGCCGCGCTCGAATCCAGCCACGCCATCGCCCAGGCGCTCAAGCTGGCGCGCGAACTGCCCAAGGACGCGCTGGTGCTGTGCAACCTGTCCGGCCGCGGCGACAAGGACGTGCACACCATCGCCGCGCGCGAAGGAATTTTGTTATGACTTTCAAACGCAACCGGTTTTAGACACGGATCAGATCTGATCAACACGGATAAAGCCGGTCAATTCACATAGCGCTTTATCCGCATTTACCAGATTTTATCCGTGTCTAAAAAATAGACCGACCATTCACTGCAACGGAGCACCAAGATGAGCGAAGAGAATCAGACCCAGGCCCAGACCGAAGCCGGCCAGCAGCAACCGCCGCAGCTCGATCCGGCGTTCTTCACCTGCGTCAACGAGTACCTGGAGCTGACCAACAAGCAGTCCAAGGAGCAGGGCCTCAAGCGCATCAGCATGGCCAGCATGTACGCGGCCTCGCGCTTCAACGCCCACGTCTACCTGGCCAACGTCAGCGACCCGGCCGCCGAGCGCAAGGAATTCCTCGACTACATGACCCGCATGTACCGCCGGATGCTCAACGAGAATCTGGACGGCCTGGGCGCCGAGCGCGGCGTCAACGTCGGCGAATCCGAGCTGGCGGCCGAATACGCGGCCATGGGCGTCGGCAAGCCGCAGCCGGGCGTTTCGCCGCTTATCTCCGGCGAATGAACCGGCTGACGGCGCGTTTCGACGCGCTGCGCAAGGCCGGACGCAAGGCGCTGGTGCCGTTCGTCACCGCCGGCGATCCGTCGCTGCAGGCGACGGTACCGGTGCTGCACGCGCTGGTCGCCGCCGGCGCCGATGCGATCGAGCTCGGCGTGCCGTTCTCGGACCCGATGGCGGAAGGCCCCACCATCCAGCGCAGCTCCGAGCGTGCGCTGGCGCGTGGTGCCGGACTCGCATATGTGCTCGACTGCGCGCGCGCGTTCCGCGAACGCGACGCCGACACGCCGCTGGTGTTGATGGGTTATCTGAATCCGATCGAGATCCGCGGTCATGCGCGTTTCGCCGAAGAAGCCGCTGCCGCCGGCGTCGATGGCCTGCTGCTGGTCGACCTGCCGCCGGAGGAAGCCGGCGAATGCCGCGCCGCGTTGGCGGCGCACGGCATCGCCCTGATCCTGCTCGCGTCGCCGACGACGATCGACGAGCGCCTGCACGCCTTGTGCGCCGACGCGCAGGGCTACCTGTACTACGTCAGCTTCGCCGGCGTCACCGGCGCCGACCGGCTCGACGTCGGCCTCGCCAGCGAGCGCCTGCAGCGGATCCGTGCGATGAGCGCGGCGCCGGTGCTGGCCGGCTTCGGCATCAAGGACGCGGCCAGCGCTGCGGCCATGGGCCGGGCCGCCGATGGCGTGATCGTCGGCAGCGCATTGGTCGCCGCGCTGGCCGAAGCGGCCGACGCGCCTGAGGCCGCAGGCCGGTTCCTGGCGCCTTTGCGGGCCGCGCTGGACGAAATCTGACAGCCGTCCATGGGGGCGTAGGTCGGGGCAACGCCCCCGACGCACACCGCTTCGGAGACCCGCGTGCGTCGGGCACGTAGGCGAGCGTCGGGCACGTAGGCCCGACCTACGGCAGGCCGGGGTTACACTGAGCGCATCTTTCCATCCCTGAACTTATGAGCTGGTTGAAGAAATTGATGCCTTCCCGGATACGCACCGATAGCGGCGCCGGCAGGAAACGCAGCGTCCCCGAGGGCCTGTGGGAAAAATGCGAACGCTGCGGCTCGGTCCTGTACCGGCCCGAGCTCGAAGAAAACCTGGAGGTCTGCCCGAAGTGCGGCTTCCACATGCCGATCCGCGCGCGCGCGCGATTGGCCGCATTCCTGGACGCGGGCACGGGCGAGGAGATCGGCGTCGAACTCGGCCCGACCGACATCCTCAAGTTCAAGGACCAGAAGAAGTATTCCGACCGCATCAAGGCCGCGCAGAAAGCCACCGGCGAGCGCGACGCGCTGATCGCGATGCAGGGCACGCTGAAGCTGCGCCCTATCGTCGCCAGCGCCTTCGATTTCGCCTACATGGGCGGGTCGATGGGCTCGGTGGTCGGCGAGCGCTTCGCGCTGGCCGCCGAACGCGCGCTGGAGATCGGCAGCCCGTACGTGAGCTTCTCCGCCAGCGGCGGCGCGCGCATGCAGGAAAGCCTGTTCTCGCTGATGCAGATGGCCAAGACTTCGGCCGCGCTCGGCCGGCTGCGCGCGGCGGGGTTGCCCTACATCTCGGTGATGACCCATCCCACCACCGGCGGCGTATCGGCCTCGTTCGCGATGCTCGGCGACATCAACATGGCCGAGCCCGAAGCGTTGATCGGCTTCGCCGGCCCGCGCGTGATCGAGCAGACCGTGCGCGAGACTTTGCCGGAAGGCTTCCAGCGCTCCGAATTCCTGCTCGACCACGGCGCGATCGACCAGATCTGCGACCGCCGCGAACTGCGCGAGCGCATCGCCCATCTGCTGGCGTTGCTGATGAAGCAGCCGCAGCCGCAAGACGACGTGGAGGCGGCGTGAGGAGGGCGGGATTCGTGATTCGCGATTCGGGATTCGCAAGCGCGCTGCGCCGCTTCTGCGGGCGTTTCGGCGATGCCGGATTTTTCGAATCCCTAATCCCTAATCCCCGATCCCGGACCCACCCATGAGCCGCAAGCATTTCGGCACCGACGGCATCCGCGGCCGCGTCGGCGAAGGCGCGATCTCGGCCGATTTCGTGCTGCGCCTGGGCAATGCCTACGGCCATGCGCTGAAGAAGAACGCCTGGCGCAACCCGCAGGTGATCATCGGCAAGGACACGCGGATCTCCAATTACATGTTCGAGGCGGCGCTGGAAGCCGGCCTGGTCGCGGCCGGCGTCGACGTGCAACTGATGGGGCCGATGCCGACGCCGGCGGTGGCGCACCTCACCCGTTCCTTGCGTGCCGATGGCGGCATCGTCATCTCCGCTTCGCACAATCCGCATTACGACAACGGCATCAAGTTCTTCTCGGCGGATGGCGAGAAGCTGGACGACGCCACCGAGCTGGCGATCGAGGCCGCGCTGGAGCAGCCGTTCCGCACCGTCGTCTCCGAGGGCCTGGGCCGTGCGGTGCGCACCCGCGACGCCATCGGCCGTTATCTGGAGCACTGCAAGAACTCGGTGCCGAAAGGTTTCGACCTGAGCGGCATGCGCATCGTGGTGGACTGCGCCCACGGCGCCACCTACCAGATCGGTCCGCTGGTGCTGCGCGAGCTCGGCGCGCGCGTCGATGCCATCGGCGTCGATCCGAACGGGCTCAACATCAACGACGGCGTCGGCTCGACCCATCCGGAAGCGCTGGCTGCCCGCGTATTGGCGACCGGCGCGGACCTCGGCATCGCCTTCGACGGCGACGGCGACCGCGTGCTGTTCGTCGACGGCGACGGCGCGGTGCGCGACGGCGACGACTTGTTGTACGTGCTCGCCAACGATTGGCGCGACAGCGGACGCCTGCAAGGCCCCGTCGTCGGCACATTGATGACCAATTACGGCTTCGAGCGCGCGCTGGCCGAGCGTGGCATCGGCTTCCTGCGCGCCAAGGTCGGCGACCGCTACGTGCACCAGGCGATGGTCGAGCACGGCAGCGTGCTCGGCGGCGAGGCTTCCGGGCATTTGCTGTGCCTGGACCGCGCCAGCACCGGCGACGGCATCGTCAGCGCGCTGCAGGTGCTGGAAGTGTTGCACCGGCGCGGCGTTTCGCTGCAGGACGCGCTGAAGGGCTTGAGCAAAGTGCCGCAGAAAACAGTCAACGTTCGCTACGGCAACGGCGCGAAACCGGCGGAAGCCGACAGCGTCAAAGCCGCGCTGGCCGAGGCGCAGGCGGCGGTGCAGGGGCACGGCCGCGCCTTCCTGCGTCCGTCCGGCACGGAACCTGTGGTCCGGGTGACGGTCGAAGCCGATGACGATGCGTTGATGCAGCAGACTCTGGACAAGTTGGCGGGTGCGGTAGAGGCCGCAGCGAAGCACTGAGGCCCCTGCTTTTCCCTCTCCCTTTATGGGAGAGGGACAGGCCGAAGGCCAGGGCGAGGGTCCGGCTGTTCGCGCGAGAGTACGGCAACATCGGATAGGCAATACCGGTACACGGAAGAAAGCGTAAGTCACTGGATTCCTGCCTTCGCGGGAATGACGGCTAAAAAGAAACGGCGAAGAGCATCGCAATGACCTCCAGAATTCCTACCCTCGACATCCGCCGCTACGACACGGATCGCGACGCCTTCGTCGCCGAACTCGGCGCCGCCTACCGCGAATGGGGTTTCGCCGGCATCAGCGGCCACGGCATCCCGCAATCGCAAATCGACGCGTCCTACGATGTGTTCAAGCGTTTCTTCGCGCTGCCCGAAGACGTGAAGAAGAAATACCACGTACCCGGCGGCGGCGGCGCGCGCGGCTACACGCCGTTCGGCGTGGAGACGGCCAAGGGCGCCAAGCACTCCGACCTCAAGGAGTTCTGGCATATCGGCCGCGAGATCCCGCGCGATTCCAAGTACGCCGACGTGATGCCGCCGAACCTGTGGCCCGAAGAGATCCCGGAATTCAAGGAAGTCGGTTACGGGCTGTACCGCACGCTGGACCAGCTCGGCTCGCGCGTCCTTTCCGCGCTCGCTTTGCATATCGGCCTTCCCGAAGATTACTTCGTCGACAAGACGAACTTCGGGAACTCGATCCTGCGCCCAATCCACTATCCGCCGATCACCGCCGACGACATCCCCAACGAGCGCGCCGGCGCGCACGAGGACATCAACCTGATCACGCTGCTGGTGGGCGCCAGCGCGGCCGGGCTGGAGGTGAAGTCGCGCAAGGGCGAGTGGGTGCCGTTCACGGCCGAGGCCGACACCATCGTGGTGAACATCGGCGACATGCTGCAGCGCCTGACCAACCACGTGTATCCGTCGACCACCCACCGCGTGGTCAATCCGCCGGGCGAAGAGGCGCGCAAGCCGCGCTATTCCACGCCGTTCTTCCTGCACCCGAATCCGGATTTCCTGATCGACGTATTGCCGTCGACGGTCACGACCGACAGTCCCAGCCGTTATCCCGAACCGATCACCGCGCAGGGCTATCTCGAAGAGAGGCTGAAAGAGATCAAACTCAAGTAGCCGCTTTTTTCGTAGAGTCGAGCTTGCTCGACTGCTCTTGCTGTCGACTGCTGGGCGCGGAAAGCAAAAGCAGTCGAGCAAGCTCGACTCTACAAAAGCGGCTTCGCTAGGAGGAGAGGGCATGATGGGCAAGGTGACGGTATTGTCCCTGCTGCTGGCCGCATTCGCGGCCAGTGCGGCCGAAAGAGGCGGCGGGCCGGCTTATCCCTTGCTCGACGGCGAGTGCGGCGAATATCCGGCGCTGGCGCAATCCAAGCACCCGGTCGCCGACGATGTCGTTCTTTACGTTTTCCAGGATCGCGACTACGTGTGGCTCTGCTACACGCTGCCGGCAAACAGTTTCGGCATGGCCGACCTGACAGTCGCCGCGCCGGCCCTGAAAAAACCGCTCAATCTGCATGTGTCCGCGCAACTGGGCGAATGGCCGGCGGACGAGCCGAATGCCGCGCCCGCCGGTCCCGACAGCCCGCGATGGTGGAACCACCGCGGTTGGTCCGGGACCACAGTGCCTTTCAACGGCGCCAAGGCAACGCTGGACGAAACCGGAAAACCCGAAGTCGATTACAACTTCCGCATGACTCGCGCTCGAGAGCTCCAGTTGTCCAAGCAACGCTTCGGTCGCGGGCAGTGGCGTTGGCACATCGACATCCGCAACGTCGCGGACGAGAAGGGCGGGCAGATGTCGTTGCGTTTTCCGAAAGAAGGCGAGCAAACCCTGCGCGCCGAGTAGCCGCCCGGACTACGCCATCCAGAAGAACACCGCAGCCATCCGCTTGTCCTCGAGCGTCGTGCCCCAATAGCCGGTCGCGCTGTGGATCATGTTCGCGCGGTACAGCAACAGGCGGTTGTAGCGGTACGGCACCTTCACGTCGACGACGAACGAATCCGGCGCGACGAAGCGCGTCCCTAAGGCTGCGGCCAAGTTGGCGTGCGGCGGCATCACGGTGTTTCCGCCCAATTGTCCGCCGGGAAGGCGTTGCCGATAGAAGCCTGTGCCGCAGGCTTCCGGCGCGGTCGGGTTGAGGTAGAGCACCGCCGCGTAACGACACAGCGTGCGCGAATCGGTATGCGGTCGCGGCTCGGATTCGTCGATGCCGACCACCTGGATGCAGTTGTGATTCAGATGGGTGCCGTCGGCTGCGGTTTCCACCCAGAGTTTCTTGGCGCCGGTCACTTGCTTCACCCAGGTTTCTATTGGCGCCAGCTCCTGCTCTTCCAATCCCGGAATCGTGCGCAGCCCGGGCCAGCTCTCCGGCTTGTACGGATAGCCTTCTATCCAATCGGTCTTGGCCAGGCAGCGTGCGCGGATCGCATCGGCACCGGCGACGGCATCGTCCAGCAGCCAATAGTCGCGGCCCAGCGTGGGTTTGCGGTACGGCAATATCGGCAGACGAGGCGGCGAAGGCTGATTCGGGCGCATAGGGCCACTATAAGCCTGCGGCGATTCCTCCACTAATCCACTTTCCGGATCTTTCCGGAATTCCTGCCCATCAGCTTCAAGGCCCAACTATCGGGCAGATGCCGGATGAGGCAATACATCGTCTTGTAGAAAGCACCGGGCACTACGACGACTTGCCCGCGCTCGGCCGCGTCGATGCCGGCGCGCGCCACCGCATCGGCGTGCAGCCACATCCATTTCGGCAGTTTCGACATCATCGCGCGGGTGCCGGTGACGTCGTGGAACTCGGACCAAGTGAAGCCGGGGCACAACGCGGTGACGTGCACGCCGCGATCGGCGTTCTCCAGCGACAGCGCCTCGCTGAATTTGACGAGGTAGGCCTTGGCCGGCGCGTATAGCGTCTGTCCGTCCGCGGCCGGCACCAGCGCCGCGAACGAGGCGACATTGATGATGCGGCCTTGGCCGTGGGCGCAGATCGACGGCAGCAGGCGCCAGGTCAGCTCGCTCGTCGCGCCGAGCATCACCTGCAGGAAATCGGCATGCGTTTTCCAGTCCTTGCTGCGATAGCGTCCTGGCACGCCGTAGCCCGCGTTGTTGACCAGGATGCGCACCGGCAGGCGCCGGCGTTCGATTTCGTCGCACAGCCGTGCCGGCGCCGTGGGATCGGCCAAATCGGCCGAAATGATTTCTATCGGCACCCGCGCGCGCAATTCGTCCGCCAATTGCGCCAGGCGGTCTTCGCGGCGCGCGGTGAGGATCAGCGGCACGCCGCGCCGCGCATATTCGCGCGCGATCTCGGCGCCGATGCCGCTGGAAGCGCCGGTGATCAGCGCATAGCCTGCAGTAGCGGGAAACGCAGTCTCCGCGCCGCTCACGCTTGCGCGCCCCGGAAGCGGCGCCGCGCAATGCTCTGCAGCAGAGACTTCCACAACCGTATACGCAGCCGCTGCGCGGCCGACTTGGCGCCCGGCCGCCGCGGCAACGGGGCGCGTTCGACCGGCATCGCGAGGTTGTGCGCGAGCAGCGCGGCGGCATCGGATCGCGACGGGCGGGCGAGGGCGACATACTGGAAGTCGAGCAGATCGTCTTCGCCCGCCATCAGTTCGACCGCGGCGACCGACTCGGGCCGCAGACCCATGCCGTACTCGCGCGCGGCATGTTCGATCGGCATCGTCGTCGCGTGCAGCCGGACGATCTCCAAGCCGGCGGCGGAGAGCAGTTCAGCCATGCCCTTGCGCGAAAAGAAGCGCAGATGGGTGCGGTCCAGCAGGCCGTAGTCGGCGTAATCCCAGCGGCCCTCCAGCAGCATCGCGCGCACGCTGCCGTGGGCGACGCAGGGCAGGGAGACCGCCACCGCGCCGCCGTCGGCCAGATGCGCGACGCAGAGACGCAGCGTGGCCGCAGGATCGACCATGTGTTCGAGCACATCGCCCAGCAGCATCGCGTCGTACCGGCGCTGGGGGTGCGCGGCGAAGAAGCCCTCCGCATCGCCGTTGTGGACCTCGCTCAACACGGCTTGCGCGGCTTGCGCCGCTTCCGGGTCCGTTTCCACGCCGGTCACCCGATGGCCCTTGGCGACCAGGGTCGCGCCCAGATAGCCGCTCGAGCAGCCCACTTCGAGCAGATCCATCCGGGCCTTGCCGTTCTCGACGACCAGGTGGTGCAACAGGCTGTGCGAGTTGTGGCGGTCGTCGAGGTCGACGACGGATTCGTATTTGACGGTAGTCATGGGTGCCGAGCTTAACGTGCGGCCGGCCCGTAGATGAATGCGCAGTGCGCGATCCGGCCTGGCGCTTGTCGTCTTTCCGTTGTCTTCATTGACGCGGCAGGAATTGCCGCAGATGACCCGGAAGGGCAGATGGCGCCCCGTCGCAATGACGCGCGGAAGGCGGCAACCGCGGATACGGAGGGACAAGCCCGTGGCATGGGCCTTGCGTATCCACCTTCAAGGGGAATGGATCACCGCGGACGCCGGAAGCGGCGAGCGGGAGGGGAACATGGCCGGATCGTCTGACAAACAAAAATTTTCATTGACGCAAGTCACGCAATGGGGGCTTCAGCTGCTGCTGGTGCTGGCCGTCGCGGCCGCCCTCTGGCGATAAGCCTGAAATGCTGATCGGCCGCTGCCGGGTGCGTCCCGACCGTGGTCCGCGTGCGGCGCCCGAGGTGCGCCGCTATCCTATCCGTCCTTTGCATGGCTGGACGGAGTCGCGATGCGACGCAAGATCGTGGCGGGGAACTGGAAGCTGCACGGCGACCGCGCGTTCGCGCGCGCTTTGATCGACGAGATCGTCGCCGCGGCCGCGCCCGGCGGCGCGGAGCGCGTGATCCTGCCGCCGCTGCCTTATCTGTCCGAACTGATCGAGCGCTACGCCGATCACGACATCGCCTTCGGCGCCCAGGACGTCAGCGCCAACGAGAAAGGCGCCTATACCGGCGAAGTGTCCGCGGCCATGCTCAAGGAAATCGGCTGCGTCTACGGCCTGGTCGGCCATTCCGAGCGCCGCCAGTACCACGCCGAGACCAGCGAACTGGTCGCCGCCAAGTTTTTCGCCGCCCGGCGGGCGGGGCTGACCCCGATCCTGTGCGTCGGCGAAACCCTGGCCGAGCGCGAGGCCGGGCAGACTGAAGCCCGGATCCGCGAACAATTGGCCCCCGTGCTGGCCCAGGGCGGGGCCGAGGCCTTCGACGGTGCCGTGGTGGCCTACGAGCCGGTCTGGGCGATCGGCACCGGCAAGACCGCCTCGCCCGAGCAGGCGCAGGCCGTGCATGCCCTGATTCGTGGCGAAGTCGCCGCCCGCGATGCTAAAATCGCGGGCTTGCTGCCGATCCTGTACGGGGGCAGTTGCAAGCCCGACAACGCCTCCGCGCTGTTTTCGCAGCCCGACGTCGATGGCGGGCTGGTGGGCGGCGCCTCGCTGGTTGCCCGTGATTTCCTCGCCATCGCCGCTGCGATGGCCTAAACGATAGCCAAGGTTCCTGATGCTCCTGCTCGTCCTCAACGTGGTTTACGTGTTGCTCGCGATCGCCATGATCGCGCTGATCCTGATGCAGCGCGGCGCGGGCGCGCAGGCCGGGTCCGGCTTCGGCGGCGGCGCTTCGGCCACCGTGTTCGGCGCCCGCGGCGCGTCCAACTTCCTGTCCAAGAGCACCAAGTGGCTGGCGATCGTGTTCTTCGCCATCAGCCTGTTCATGGCCTGGTACCACACGCGCAATACGGGCAACGTACCGGTGCAGCAGGATCTGGGCGTGATGGCGCAACAGCCCGTGCCTGCCGCAGGCGACAACGCCAAGGCGCCCAGCGCGCCGGCGTCGAATATCCCGGCAGCACCGGCGACCGCGCCCGCCGTCGTTCCGCAGGCGCCGGCAACGCAGGACGCGCAGCCGCAGCAAACCCAACCGCAGCAGCAGCCTGCGCCCGCGCAAACGCAGCCGGCATCGCAGACGCCGCCCGCCACTCCGCAAGGCGGCTGATACCGAATACAATTAGCGGCATAGCGCCGGTGCATCGGCGCGAACGTCAGCCCAGGTGGCGGAATTGGTAGACGCACTACCTTGAGGTGGTAGCGGCTTAGGTCGTGGGGGTTCGAGTCCCCCCTTGGGCACCATAACTGCGCTCCCCCGCGCGCCGAAACGCACCGCCAGGTGCGGATCCCACGCAGGAGGGCAACGCGATGCCGGGCGCGAGCCCGGCATCGAGCAACGGCCGCGGCGACGCGGCTAGTAGCCGAGAGAGATAGCGAGTGCTGGCCGAATATTTGCCGACCCTGCTGTTTTTGATCGTGGCGACCGGTATCGGCGTCGCTCTTCTTATCGTCGGCAACCTGCTCGGGCCCAAGCGCCCGACCGCCGACAAGCTGTCGGCTTACGAATGCGGCTTCCCCGCCTTCGAAGACGCGCGCATGCAGTTCGACGTGCGTTACTACCTGATCGCGATCCAGTTCATCATCTTCGATCTGGAAATCATCTTCATCGTGCCGTGGACTCAGGTGTTCCACGACCTCGGCGCGCGCGGACTGGTCACGATGGGCCTGTTCGTCGGCATGTTGTTCCTGGGTTTCGTCTACGTCTGGAAGAAGGGCGCGCTGGAATGGGAGTGATCCAAACCGTCTCGAATCTGATGCACAACCCGCTGCCGGAAGGGCGGCTGGACGACATCCTGCGCCCCGAAGGCGACAACCCGCTGCTCGAACAAGGTTTCGTCACCACCAGCTTCGATGCGCTGTGGAATTGGGCGCGGACCGGCTCGATGTGGCCGCTGACCTTCGGCCTGGCCTGCTGCGGCGTGGAAATGATGCATGCGGCGGCTTCGCGACTCGATCTCGATCGTTACGGCGTGGTGTTCCGCCCGTCGCCGCGCCAGGCCGACGTGATGATCGTGGCCGGCACCCTGGTCAACAAGATGGCGCCGGCGCTGCGCAAGGTTTACGACCAGATGCCCGACCCGAAATGGGTGATCTCGATGGGCAGCTGCGCCAACGGCGGCGGTTACTACCACTACAGCTATGCCGTGGTGCGCGGCTGCGACCGCATCGTGCCGGTCGACATCTACGTGCCCGGTTGCCCGCCGGCGCCCGAAGCGCTCATCTACGGCATCCTGCAGTTGCAGAAGAAGATCCGCCGCACCCAGGGCAATCCATTCTCTGCCCGTTCCATCGCCGATCGCGAAGCCGCCGAAAAGGGTCCGCTGGCATGAGCGAAACCGCGACCGCTTTCGCCGAGCGCCTGCGCGCGCGTTTCGCCGACGCCAAAGTCGACGTCGCCTTGCCGCGCGGCGAAGTGACGCTGGAAGTGCCTGCCGCGGGCTGGCTCGCCGCCGCGCAGGCGCTGCGCGACGAGTTCGGCTTCGAACAACTGATCGACGTCAGCGGCGTCGACTACCTCGGCTACGGCAGCGACGAGTGGGATACCGCCGACGTGTCGTCCGAAGGCTTCAGTCGCGGCGTGGAAGGCCGCGGTCCCGGCCGCTTCAAATACGGCGAGCAGCCGCTGGACCAGTTCGAGCACGTCGAAACCGCCAAGCCCGGCCGCCGTTTCGCCGCCGTAGCGCATCTGCTGTCGCTGCAGCACAACCGACGCCTGCGCCTGCGCGCGTTCTGCGACAACGACGATCTGCCGATGGTCGATTCGCTGACCGGCGTTTGGATCGGCGCCGGCTGGTTCGAGCGCGAAGCCTACGATCTGTTCGGCATCGTATTCAGCGGCCATCCCGACCTGCGCCGCATCCTCACCGACTACGGTTTCGTCGGCCATCCGTTCCGCAAGGATTTCCCGCTGATCGGCAATGTCGAAGTGCGTTACGACGCCGAGAAGCAGCGCGTGATCTACGAACCGGTCACCTCGGTCGAACCGCGCGTGCTCGTGCCGCGCGTGATACGCGACGACGCGCGCTACGCGACCGCCGCGGGCGAAGCCGCAGCGGAGGGCGCCAAATGAGCACCGTGCATCCGGCCAGCGAAGCTTTCGCCAGCAACGGCGGCGAAGCGCGCCAGGAAATCCGCAACTACACCCTCAACTTCGGCCCGCAGCATCCGGCCGCGCACGGCGTGCTGCGCCTGATCCTGGAAATGGACGGCGAAGTCGTGCAGCGCGCCGATCCGCATGTGGGCTTGCTCCATCGCGGCACCGAGAAACTGGCCGAATCCAAGCCGTTCAACCAGTCGATCGGCTACATGGACCGCCTCGACTACGTGTCGATGATGTGCAACGAGCACGCGTACGTGAAAGCCATCGAAGCCCTGATGGGCATCGAGGCGCCCGAGCGCGCGCAGTACATCCGCACGATGTTCGACGAGATCACCCGCATCCTGAACCATCTGATGTGGGTCGGTTCCAACGCGATCGACCTGGGCGCGATGGCGGTGTTCCTGTACGCCTTCCGCGAACGCGAAGAGCTGATCGATACCTACGAGGCCGTGTCCGGCTCGCGCATGCACGCCACGTACTACCGTCCGGGCGGCGTCTACCGCGACCTGCCGGACCGGATGCCCAAATACAAGGAATCGCCGTGGCGCAAGGGCGCCAGCCTCAAGCGCTTCAACGCCGCGCGCGAGGGTTCTCTACTGGACTATATCGAACAATTCACCGTCGATTTCCCCAAGCGCGTCGACGAGTACGAGACCCTGCTCACCGACAACCGCATCTGGAAGCAGCGCACCGTCGGCATCGGTGTGGTGTCGCCGGAAGACGCGCTGGCCTGGGGCATGACCGGCCCGATGCTGCGCGGCTCGGGCATCGCCTGGGACGTGCGCAAGAAGCAGCCGTACGCCAAGTACGACACGGTCGATTTCGACATCCCGGTGGGCACCAACGGCGACTGCTACGACCGCTACCTGGTGCGCATCGCCGAAATGCGCCAGTCCAACCGCATCATCGCCCAGTGCGTGAAATGGCTGAAGGCCAATCCCGGCCCGGTCATGCTGCACAACTACAAAGTGTCGCCGCCGTCCCGCGAGGAGATGAAGGACGACATGGAAGCGCTGATCCACCACTTCAAGCTGTTCACCGAAGGCTATTGCGTGCCGGCGGGCGAAACCTACAGCGCGGTGGAGGCTCCCAAGGGCGAATTCGGCTGCTATCTGATTTCCGACGGCGCCAACAAGCCGTTCCGCTGCAAACTGCGCGCGCCCGGCTTCGCGCATCTTTCGTCGATGGACGCGATCGTGAAGGGCCACATGCTGGCCGACGTGGTGGCGATGATCGGCACTTACGACATCGTGTTCGGCGAAGTGGACCGGTGAGAGCGAACGACCGATGAAAGCAACAGGCAATTTCGAAACCGCGCGCCACGTCGACCCGCAGGTCGTGCTGAGCGACAAGACCCGCGCCCATATCGACCACTGGCTGACCAAGTTTCCGCCGGACCGCAAGCGCTCGGCCGTACTGCAGGGCCTGCACGCCGCGCAGGAGCAGAACGGCGGCTGGCTGACCGACGAGCTGATCGCCGGCGTCGCCAAATACCTGGACCTGCCGCCGGTGTGGGCCTACGAGGTGGCGAGTTTCTATTCGATGTTCGAGACGCATAAGGTCGGCCGCAACAACGTCGCTTTCTGCACCAACATCAGCTGCTGGCTCAACGGCGCCGAAGGCCTGGTCGCGCACGCCGAGAAGAGGCTCGGCTGCAAGCTGGGCGAATCCACCGCCGACGGCCGCGTTTTCCTGAAGAACGAAGAAGAATGCCTGGCCGCGTGCTGCGGCGCGCCGGTGATGGTGATCAACGGGCATTACCACGAGAAGCTCACCCCCGCGAAGGTGGACGAGCTTCTGGACGGGTTGGAGTAGGGCATGGCGCACCAACAGAACACCGGCCCCGTCGGCCCGGCGCCGAAAGAGCACCAGGTCGTCTACACGACGCTGCATTTCGACAAGCCATGGTCTTACGAGAATTATCTCAAGACCGGCGGCTACAGCGCGCTGCGCAAGATCCTTGAAGAGAAGATCGCGCCTGCGGATGTCATCGACATGGTCAAGCAATCGGCCTTGCGCGGCCGCGGCGGCGCGGGCTTCCCGACCGGCCTGAAGTGGAGCTTCATGCCCAAGGGCGACATGCAGAAGTACATCCTCTGCAACTCCGACGAATCCGAGCCGGGCACCGCCAAGGACCGCGACATCCTGCGCTACAACCCGCATTCGGTGATCGAGGGCATGGCGATCGCCTGCTACGCCACCGGCAGCACCGTCGCCTACAACTACCTGCGCGGCGAGTTCCATCACGAACCGTTCGAACATCTGGAAGAAGCCACCGCCGAGGCTTATGCCAACGGCTGGCTGGGCAAGAACGTGCTCGGTTCGGGCGTCGACATCGACATGTACAACGTGTTGGGTGCGGGCGCCTACATCTGCGGCGAAGAGACCGCGCTGATGGAGTCGCTGGAAGGCAAGAAGGGCCAACCGCGCTTCAAGCCGCCGTTCCCGGCCAATTTCGGCCTGTACGGAAAGCCGACCACGATCAACAACACCGAAACTTATGCTTCCGTGCCGGCGATCATCCGCAACGGCGCCGAGTGGTTCCTCAATTTGGGCAAGCCGAACAACGGCGGTCCGAAGATCTTTTCCGTGTCCGGCCATGTCGCCAAGCCGGGCAATTACGAGATGCGCCTGGGTACGCCGTTCGCCGAGATGCTCGAAGCGGCCGGCGGCATGCGCAACGGCGCCAAGCTGAAGGCCGTGATTCCCGGCGGCGCGTCGATGCCGGTGCTGCCGGCCGACACGATCATGGGGCTGACCATGGATTACGACGCGCTGCAGAAGGCCGGCTCCGGCCTGGGTTCCGCGGCGGTGATCGTGATGGACGATTCGACCTGCATGGTGCGTGCTTGCCAGCGCATCGCGCGCTTCTACTACGCCGAATCCTGCGGCCAGTGCACGCCATGCCGCGAAGGTACCGGCTGGATGTACCGCATGCTGACGCGCATCGTCGAAAAGAAAGCCACGCTCGACGACCTGAACATGCTCAAGGCCGCTGCCGGCCAGATCGAAGGCCACACCATCTGCGCCTTCGGCGAGGCCGCCGCGTGGCCGGTGCAGGGTTTCCTGCGCCATTTCTGGCACGAATTCGAATACGCGATCGTCAACGGGCGCTTCCTGGTCGACGACCAGAAAGCCGGCACGGTCGTCGGCGACAAGGTGGCGGCATGAGTGCGCAGCCCGTCAATCCGAACCTGCCGCCGGACCACGTCACCGTCTTCATCGACGGCAAGGAACTGGCCGCGCCGAAAGGCTCGATGATCATCCAGGCCGCCGACAAGGCCGGCATTCCGATCCCGCGCTTCTGCTACCACGACAAGCTGGCGATCGCGGCCAACTGCCGCATGTGCCTGGTCGAAGTGGAGAAGATGCCCAAGCCGGCGCCGGCCTGCGCCACGCCGGTGATGGATGGCATGAAGATCTCCACCCGCAGCGACAAGGCCTTGAAGTCGCAGCGCAACGTGATGGAATTCCTGCTGATCAACCATCCGCTCGACTGCCCGATCTGCGATCAGGGCGGCGAGTGCGAACTGCAGGACCTGTCGCTGGGTTACGGCCGCTCGGTGAGCCGCTTCCAGGAACGCAAGCGCGTCGTGGCCGACGAGGATTTCGGTCCGCTGGTCTCCAGCGACATGACCCGCTGCATCCAGTGCACGCGCTGCGTGCGCTTCACCGCGGA